>NZ_RQVM01000002.1:0-391991 GCF_003992175.1 Veillonella sp. VA141 | reverse complement strand
AGAAGGTTTACGTTTCGCGATTCGCGAAGGTGGCCATACAGTAGGCGCTGGTGTTGTTACAGCTATCGAAGCATAATCTGACTGAAAGATTATCTATATAAACCGTGCAATCAAGGAGCGGCAAACTTGCCGCTCTTAGGTTGTGTATAAACTATGATATAGAAGGTTGCCCTCGCGAGGGAGAATTTCTATGGAGCAGTTCATTCTGGAAATGGACGAAGGGAGATATATAACAATGGCAAAACAACAAAAAATCCGTATTCGCTTGAAAGCATATGATCACAAAGCATTGGATCAAAGTGCTCAACGTATTGTAGACGTTGCAAAACGCAATGGCGCATTGGTTTCTGGACCAATTCCATTGCCTACAGAAAAAAACATTTTCACGATTCTTCGTTCTCCACATGTTAACAAAGATTCTCGTGAACAATTCGAAATGCGTACACATAAACGCTTAGTAGAAATTATTGAACCAAATTCGAAAACAGTAGATGCAATCACTCGCCTTGATTTGCCAGCTGGTGTATCTATTGAAATAAAATTATAAGAAATAAGGAGGTGCGATTATGTCTAAAGCTATTTTGGGTAAAAAGTTAGGAATGACTCAAGTCTTCACTACTGAAGGCAAACTAGTTCCTGTCACTGTAGTGGAAACTACACCTAGCGTAGTAGTGCAAGTAAAAACTGTTGAATCCGACGGTTACAATGCAGTACAGCTTGGATACGGTTCCATTAAAGAAAAACATTTAACTAAACCTGTAAAAGGCCAGTTCGATAAAGCCGGCGTTGCGCCAGTTAAATATCTTCGTGAACTTCGCCTTGCTGAAGCAACTGATTACACAGTGGGCCAAACTCTGGCAGCTGATATCTTCGCAGAAGGTGAGCTAGTAGATGTTGTGGGTACAGGTAAAGGTAAAGGTTTCGCTGGTACAATTAAGCGTCATAACTTTAGCCGTGGTCCTGAAACTCATGGTTCCAAATCTCATCGTGAACCAGGTTCCATCGGTCCAATGATCTCCGGTGGCGGCGGTAAAGTATTTAAAGGTAAAAAACTTCCTGGACAAATGGGTGGTGGCAGAGTTACTGTACAACGTCTATCTGTTGTAAAAGTTGATACTGAACGTAACCTTTTATTAATCAAAGGTGGCATCCCTGGTGCTAAAGGTAGCCTAGTGATGGTTCGCAACACAGTAAAACCTGTTAAATAACTAATTGTCGAAAGGAGGATACATAATGCCAACAGTAACTAAATACAACATGTCCGGCGCTAAAGTCGGCGAAATCCAGTTGAATGATGCAGTATTCGGTGTTGAAGTAAACGCTGCTGTTATGCATCAAGCCGTAGTTCGTCAATTGTCTAACGAACGACTTGGTACACATGCAACTAAAACTCGAGGAGAAGTACGCGGTGGCGGTAAAAAACCTTGGAGACAAAAAGGTACAGGCCGTGCTCGTGCTGGTTCTAGCCGTTCCCCAATTTGGGTAGGTGGTGGTATCACTTTTGGTCCACAGCCACGTAGCTACTATAAAGCTATGCCTCGTAAAGCTAGACGCTTAGCAGTTAAATCTGCATTATCTGATAAAGTAAATAACAGCGAATTGTTCGTAATCGACGAATTGAAATTAGCTGCACCAAAAACTAAAGAAGTATTAAACATTCTTAATAACTTCCAAGTAGGTGACGCAAAAGTTCTTTTCATCACTGATGGTGATGTAAATGTGGAATTATCTGCTCGTAACATTCAAGGTGTGAAAGCTCTTCCATACACGAACATTAATATCTTCGATTTATTGCATCACGACAAACTCTTCATCGCTGAAGGTGCTATTGCAAAAATTGAGGAGGTGCTTGGATAATGAACAAATTTGATGTATTAATTCGTCCAATCATTACAGAAAAAACAACTTTGTTAATGCAAGAAAACAAATACACTTTCCAAGTTCCTTTGAATGCGAACAAAGTAGAAATCCGTAAAGCTGTTGAATCTATCTTCAACGTAAAAGTAGAAAAAGTAGCCACTATCCGTGTATTAGGAAAAACTAAACGCATGGGTCGCACAATGGGTAAACGTAGCGATTATAAAAAAGCTATCGTAACTCTAAAAGCTGGCGAAACTATTGAATTATTTGAAGGTGTATAAGAGTCTAGTAAGGAGGCCCAATAATGGCAATTAAATCATTTAAACCGTACTCCGCTGGTCGTCGGTTTATGACAGTGTCTGCCTTTACTGAAATTACAGCAAGCAAACCTGAAAAATCCTTGCTCGCAAAAGTAACTTCTAAAGGTGGTCGTAATAACACTGGTAAAATGACAGTACGTCATCAAGGTGGCGGTCATAAACGTCAATACCGTATTATTGACTTCAAACGTACTAAAGATAATATCCCAGCTCGCGTAGCTACAATCGAATACGATCCTAACCGTAGTGCTCGTATTGCATTGTTAAACTATGCAGATGGTGAAAAACGTTATATCATTGCTCCACATGGTCTTAAAGTGGGTGATGTAGTTTACTCCGGTCCTGAATCCGATATTAAACCAGGTAATGCATTACCATTGGCTAATATCCCATTAGGTACTCAAGTACACAACATCGAAATGAAAATCGGTAAAGGCGGACAAATCGTTCGTTCTGCTGGTACTTCCGCTCAATTAATGGCGAAAGAAGGCAACTATGCATTACTTCGTTTACCATCTGGTGAACTTCGTCGTGTACGCGTAGAATGCCGTGCTACAGTAGGTGTTGTATCTAACATTGACCATGAAAATATCACTATTGGTAAAGCTGGCCGTCAACGTTGGTTAGGCATTCGTCCTGGCAACCGTGGGGTTACAATGAACCCTTGTGACCATCCTCATGGTGGTGGTGAAGGTAAATCTCCAGTTGGTCGTAAACATCCTGTTACACCTTGGGGTAAACCAGCTCATGGCGTTAAAACTCGCGACAAGAAAAAAGCTTCTAGCAAGTTAATCGTTAAACGTCGTACAAAATAGGATATAGGAAGGAGATATAACAGTGTCCAGATCAATTAAAAAAGGCCCTTTTGTTGCAGAATCTCTTCTGAAAAAAATTGATGCCTTAAATGAAACTAATGATAAAAAAGTAGTAAAAACCTGGTCCCGTGCATCTACTATTTTCCCACAATTTGTAGGCCATACGATTGCTGTGCATGATGGTCGCAAACATGTACCTGTATTCATTACAGAAGATATGGTAGGTCATAAATTAGGTGAGTTCGCTCCTACACGTACTTATAAAGGTCATGGTAAGGACGAAAAATCTACAGGCAGAAAATAGGAGGATTTAACATGGAAGCAAAAGCAATCGCTAGACATATTCGTATTGCGCCTCGTAAAATCCGCATTGTTGCAGATTTAGTGCGCGGTAAAAACATCGGCGAAGCATTTGCCATCTTGAAGTTTACTCCGAAAGTTGGCGCCGATGTAGTAACTAAAGTTTTGACATCTGCTATTGCAAATGCAGAACACAATTTTGATATGAATGTAGATAATCTTTATGTGTCCGAGATCTTTGTTGATCAAGGCCCAACAATGAAACGCATTCATCCTCGTTCCCGTGGACAGGCTTTCAAAATTTTGAAACGTTCTAGCCACGTAACAGTAGTTGTTAAAGAAAGAGCTTAATCGAAGGAGGGAAACAGAGTGGGTCAAAAAGTAAATCCACATGGCTTGCGTGTTGGTATCGTAAAAGATTGGGACGCAAAATGGTATGCTGATAAAGATTTCGCATCTAACCTTCATGAAGACGTAAAAATTCGTACTTTCTTGAAGAAAACACTTTTCATTGCTGGTATTTCCCGCATTGAAATTGAGCGTACAAATAAACGTATTAAAGTAACTATCCACACAGCTAAACCAGGTATGGTTATTGGTAAAGGTGGACAAGGTATCGAAGATATCCGTAAAGAGTTAAAACGTTTTACAGATAAACAAATCGATGTAAACATTGCTGAAATTAAACAAGTAGACATGGAAGCTCAACTTGTTGCTGAAAGCATTGCTAGTCAATTGGAACGCCGTGTAAGCTTCCGTCGTGCAATGAAACAAGCAGTAGGTCGCACTATGCGTTTAGGCGCTAACGGTATCAAAGTAATGGTATCCGGTCGTCTTGGCGGTGCAGAGATCGCTCGTAGCGAATCTTACCGTGAAGGTTCCATTCCACTTCATACACTTCGTGCAAATATCGACTATGCAACAGCAGAAGCACATACAACATATGGTTGCATCGGTATTAAAGTATGGATCTACAAAGGTGAAGTTTTGCCAGAAGCTAAACAAACATCTAAAAAGGAAGAAGGTGACAACTAATGCTAATTCCAAAGCGCGTAAAACATCGTAAACAATTCCGCGGTCGTATGAAAGGCCGTGCAATGCGTGGTAACAAAGTTGCTCATGGTGATTTCGGTTTAGTAGCATTAGAGCCATCTTGGATCACAAACCGTCAAATCGAAGCAGCCCGTATTGCTATGACACGTTACATTAAACGTGGTGGTAAAGTTTGGATTAAAATTTTCCCTGATAAACCAATCACTGCAAAACCAGCAGGCGTTCGTATGGGTTCCGGTAAAGGTTCTCCAGAAAAATGGGTAGCAGTAGTTCGCCCAGGACGTGTAATGTTTGAAATGAACGGCGTTCCAGAAGTAGTGGCTCGCGAAGCTATGCGTCTTGCAAGCCATAAACTTCCAATCAAAACGAAGTTCGTTGTTAAGGGTAAAGAATTGGGTGGTGACGTAAATGAAGGTTAATGACATTCGCAATTTGAGCGCTGCCGAGTTGAACACTAAAGTTTCCGAATTGAAAGAAGAGTTGTTTAACCTACGTTTTCAACTCGCTACTGGTCAATTAGAAAATCCAATGCGTATCCGTGAAGTTAAAAAAACTATCGCTCGTATCAAAACTGTACAACGAGAAGAAGAAATTAAAGGTAACGCATAATAACAAATTTTGTTTGGATTGAATAGGAGGCTTAAAGTCGTGGCAGAAGTAAGAAATGTACGAAAAGCACGTGTAGGTAAAGTTGTAAGCAACAAAATGGACAAAACAGTTGTTGTACAAATCGATCGTAAAGTACCTCACGAATTATATAGCAAGCCAATGGTAACAAGCAAACGTTTTAAAGCTCATGATGAAAATAACGAATGCTTAGTTGGCGATATCGTAAAAATCGTAGAAACTCGTCCATTATCTAAAGATAAACGTTGGAGAGTTGTAGAAATTATTGAAAGACAAAAATAATCAGTGATGTAAGGAGGAAAAGTCATGATCCAGCAACAAACAATTTTGAATGTTGCCGATAACACTGGTGCGAAACGCATTATGTGCATCCAAGTGATGGGCGGTTCTTACCGTAAATTTGGCAATATTGGTGACGTAATCGTTGCTTCTGTAAAAGATGCATCACCCGGTGGCGTTGTCAAGAAAGGCGACGTTGTAAAAGCCGTTATTGTTCGTTCTAAAAAAGGCATCCGTCGTCAAGATGGTTCCTATATCCGTTTCGATGAGAACGCTGCTGTAGTTATTAAAGACGACAAAAGCCCTCGCGGAACTCGTATTTTCGGACCTGTAGCAAGAGAACTTCGTGAAAAAGATTTCATGAAAATTATCTCCCTTGCTCCAGAAGTGTTATAAGAAGGAGGAGCTCAACATGTCCCAAAAACTACATGTTAAAAAAGGTGATACAGTTGTTGTTATCTCCGGCAAGGAAAAAGGTAAACAAGGCGAAATCATCGCTGTTGATATCAAAAAAGAACGAGTAACTGTAAAAGGTCTTAACCTAGTTAAACGTCATACAAAACCTAGCCAAGCGAACCCTCAAGGTGGCATCATTGAAAAAGAAGGTACAATCCATGTATCCAATGTAATGGTGTTAGATCCTGAACAAAAAGTTCCAACTCGTACTAAAAAAGTTGAGGAAAATGGTTCTTTAGTTCGTGTAGCTGTTAAAAGTGGCGCTAAACTTTAATTGATAAGGAAAGGAGGTCTTTTACAAAATGTCTCGTTTACAAGAAAAATATACTTCTGAAATTAAGAAGGCTTTACAAGAGAAATTCCAATATGGCAACGTAATGGAAATTCCTAAATTAGAAAAAATCGTAATCAATATCGGCGTAGGCGATGCTGTTGGTAACTCCAAAGCATTGGATGCAGCTGTTAAAGATTTAGAAATTATCGCTGGTCAAAAACCAGTCGTAACTCGCGCGAAAAAATCCATTGCGAACTTCAAAGTTCGTGAAGGTATGCCTCTTGGCACAAAAGTAACTCTTCGTGGCGAACGCATGTATGAATTCCTCGATAAATTGATTAATGCGGCATTGCCTCGCGTGCGTGACTTCCGTGGTATCAGCGCTAAAGCGTTTGATGGTCGTGGTAACTATGCATTGGGCCTAAAAGAGCAATTAATCTTCCCTGAAATCGAATACGATCAAGTAGAACGAGTAACAGGTATGGATATTATCTTCGTAACAACAGCTAACACTGACGAAGAAGCTCGTGAATTATTGGCACAATTCGGCATGCCTTTTGAAAAATAATTAGGAGGAAACGATAGATGGCTAAAAAATCTATGATCGAACGTGAGAAAAAACGTGCACGTATCGTTGCAAAATATGCAGCAAAACGCGAAGCGTTAAAAGCAGCAGGCGATTATGAAGGTTTATCCAAATTACCTGCCAACGCATCCCCAACACGCTTGCACAACCGTTGCAACTTAACAGGTCGTCCTCATGGTTATATACGCAAATTCGGTATTAGCCGTATTGCGTTCCGTGAATTGGCGTACAAAGGACAAATCCCTGGCGTGAAAAAAGCTAGTTGGTAATAGGATAACGAGAGGAGGTTTTTAGAAGATGGTAATGACAGATCCGATTGCGGATATGCTGACTCGCATCCGTAATGCAAACTCTGCACTTCATGAAACAGTTGAAATCCCTGCTTCTAAAATGAAGGCTGCTGTTTTAGCTATCCTTAAAGACGAAGGTTTCGTTAAGGAAGTTGAAACAATTGAAAATGAAAAACATGCTACTTTAAAAGTAACATTGAAATATGGTTCTAATAATGAAAAAGTAATTACCGGTATTAAACGTATCTCTAAACCAGGTCTACGTGTATACGCGAAAAAGGAAGAACTTCCTCGCGTACTTGGTGGTTTAGGTATTGCAGTTATTTCTACATCTAAAGGCATTATGAGCGACAAACAAGCTCGTAAAGAAGGCTTAGGTGGCGAAGTAATCGCTTACGTTTGGTAATCATAGCAATAGGAGGTAGAAAGAATGTCACGTGTCGGTAGAATGCCTATCGAGATCCCAGCTGGCGTAACAGTATCTCAAAACGAGAATACGTTAACAGTTAAGGGTGCAAAAGGTGAATTAACTCGTACTTTCCATCCGGATATTAACATTGCTGTTGAAGAAAATGTAATCACAGTAACTCGTCCTAGCGATGGAAAAGAACACCGTTCTTTACACGGTTTAACTCGTGCTCTTGTTGCAAATATGGTAACAGGCGTACATGAAGGCTTTACTAAAACTTTAGAAATCAATGGCGTTGGTTACAGAGCGGCTAAGCAAGGTAACAAACTTGCTTTAACATTGGGCTTCTCCCATCCAGTAGAGATGGAAGCTCCTGCTGGTATTACAATCGATGTCCCAGCTCCTAATAAAATCGTTGTTTCTGGTGCTGACAAAGAAGTTGTTGGTGCAGTAGCAGCTGATATTCGTAAATGGAGAAAACCAGAACCTTACAAAGGTAAAGGTATCCGTTACGAAGGCGAAGTTGTTCGTCGTAAAGCAGGTAAAGCTGGCGCTAAAGGTAAGTAATAACAGTTTACATTAGAAAGGAGTGGACATCTTGGCAGGAACATCCAAACGCAAAATTGCTCGTGCAAAACGTCATTTACGTTTACGTCGTCACATTTCCGGTACGGCTGCACGTCCTCGCTTGAACGTATATCGTTCTTTAAGCAATATTTATGCTCAAGTCATTGATGACGTAGCTGGCAAAACATTAGTATCTGCTAGCTCTCAAGATAAAGAATTAAATCTTTCCTACGGCGGTAACGTAGCTGCTGCTAAAGCAGTTGGTGAAGCTGTTGCGAAAAAAGCAATTGCTGCAGGTATCGATACAGTAGTATTTGACCGCGGTGGTTACATTTATCATGGTCGTGTAGCAGCCCTTGCAGAAGGTGCTCGTGAAGCAGGCTTAAAATTCTAAGAAGGAGGAACTATAGACATGGCAAGAATTGATTACACAACTCTTGATCTTAAAGAAAGAGTAGTATTCATCAACCGCGTAGCCAAAGTTGTTAAAGGTGGTCGTCGTTTTTCCTTCAGCGCCCTTGTAGTTGTTGGTGACGGCAACGGTCATGTAGGTGTTGGCTTAGGTAAAGCTGCGGAAGTACCTGATGCAATCCGTAAAGGCATTGATGATGCTAAGAAAAACCTTATTCATGTTGTTATTAAAAATGGTACAATCCCTCATACAGTTACAGGAACATTCGGCGCAGGTCGTGTATTCTTGAAACCAGCTGCAGAAGGTACTGGAGTTATCGCTGGTGGCCCAGTGCGTGCCGTATTGGAATTAGTTGGTGTTCGTAACATCTTGACTAAATCCTTAGGATCTTCTAATCCTAACAACATGGTTCGCGCAACACTAGAAGGTTTAGCTCAATTAAAACGAGCTCAAGACGTAGCTGCACTTCGTGGCAAAACTCTTGAAGAAATTTACGGTTAATAAGGAGACCAATAATGGCACAAGTTAAAGTAACATTAACAAAAAGCTTAATCGGTCGTCCTGCAGATCAACGTGCGACTGTTAAAGCTCTTGGATTGAAAAAAACTAACTCCCAAGTAGTTAAAGAAGTGACACCTCAAATCGAAGGTATGCTTCATAAAGTTAGACATTTAGTAAAAGTAGAAGAAGTATAATAGATAAGGAGGTGCACGAATGAAACTTCATGAATTAGCTCCGGCTGCAGGTTCCAAAAAAACTCGTACTCGTGTAGGTCGTGGTCTTGGATCCGGTTTAGGTAAAACTTCCGGTCGTGGTCAAAAAGGTCAAAATTCTCGTAGTGGTGGCGGTGTGCGCACTGGCTTCGAAGGTGGCCAAATGCCTCTTTATCGTCGTTTACCAAAACGTGGTTTCAAAAATATCTTTGCACTTCAATATGCAGAAGTTAATGTATCCCAATTGAATCGTTTTGAAGACGGTGCAACTGTAGATCCAGTAGCTCTTATTGAAGCTGGTATTTTGAAAAACGTACGTGATGGTATCCGTATCCTTGGTAACGGAACTTTAGAACGTAAATTAACTGTTATCGCTAACGGATTTACAAAATCTGCAGTAGAAAAAATCGAAGCAGCAGGTGGAAAAGTAGAGGTGATCTAGGGTGCTAGATAGCCTCTTGAATATCACAAAAGTAACGGAATTACGCAACAAAGTAGTTTATACATTACTTATGTTCATTGTCTTTCGCTTAGGTATCCATATTCCGGTACCTGGCGTAGAGGCATCTGTTATTGAAAGCTTATTCACCAGTGGTAACTTATTTGGTTTGCTAGATTTGTTCGCCGGTGGTGCGTTAAGTAAGTTCTCTATCTTTGCAATGAGTATTACTCCTTATATCAATGCATCAATCATTATGCAATTGTTAGGAGCCGTAGTACCAACATTTGAAGCATGGAGTAAAGATGGAGAAGAAGGGCGTAAAAAAATTGCTAAAGTAACACGTTATGGTACAGTAATTCTTGGCTTTATTCAAGCCTTTGGTATGACTTATGCATTACGTGCTAGCAACGCACTTATTGATAATAGCTTCATGTCTGTAATTCTAATCTCTATTATTTTGACAGCAGGAACATGTTTCTTGATGTGGGTAGGAGAACAAATTACAGCTCATGGCATAGGTAATGGTATTTCTCTCATTATCTTTGCTGGTATCGTGGCGCGATTCCCTGATGGGGTTCAAACCATTTACCAGTACCTACAAGTAGGTACAATTAATGTATTTCAAGCGATTCTATTTGCTATCATTGCGGTAGCTATGATCGTTCTTGTAATTGCTGTGACACAAGGCCAACGTCGAATTCCTATTCAATATGCTAAACGCGTAGTAGGACGAAAAATGTATGGTGGTCACTCAACATTCCTGCCGTTGAAAGTCAATCAAGCAGGGGTTATCCCAATTATCTTTGCGTCATCCATATTGATGTTCCCAGCCACATTGGCACAATTTGTACAAGTACCTTGGGTACAAACAGTTGCAAGTTATTTCCAATGGGGAACGCCGATACAAACTATTTTGTATGCTGTGTTGATTTTATTTTTTACATACTTCTATACAGCTATCTCAATCAATATTACGGATATGGCAGATAATATGAAAAAACACGGTGGTTTTATCCCAGGTATTCGCCCAGGAAAACCGACTGCTGACTATGTAGACCGAGTAATGACTCGAATTACATTAGTAGGTGCATTTTTCTTAGCTTTCGTTGCAATCTTACCAAATATGATTGGTGGATTGACAGGTATTCAAGGTGTGTACTTTGGTGGTACAGCACTACTTATCGTGGTGGGCGTAGCATTAGATACAATGCAACAAGTAGAATCTTTAGTATTAACACGCCAATATAAGGGCTTTGTGAAATAGGAGATTATGATATGTATATTTTATTAATGGGACCTCCAGGTGCTGGTAAAGGCACGCAGGCAGCTCGTCTGATTGAAAAATATGGTATCCCTCAAATTTCTACAGGTGACATGTTCCGTGCCGCTGTAAAAGAATCTACTCCATTAGGATTAGAAGCTAAGAAATATATGGATGCTGGACAATTAGTTCCAGATAGCGTTACCATTGGCATCGTTCGTGAACGCTTGTCCAAGGATGACTGTAAACAAGGTTTCATTTTAGATGGCTTCCCTCGAACAACAGCACAAGCTGTTTCTTTGGATGCGATTTTAAAAGAAATGAACATCGTTCTTGATGCTGTACTTAATTTAAGTGTTCCCTCTGAAGAGTTGGTTCGACGCATCAGTGAAAGAGCACGTCTTGAAAATCGTGATGATGACAAACCGGAAACAGTACAGAAACGTCTTGCTGTATACGAAGAGTCTACTAAACCATTGATCGATTACTATCGTAATAGTGGTCAATATGTAGAAATCAACGGCTTACAGGATGTGGACACAGTATTTGCAAATATCGTTACGGCTTTGGAGAAATAATCAATGATTATTTTTAAATCGCCCGAAGAAATTGAGCATATCCGAAAGGCATCTCAACTGACAGCAGCAACGTTAACCGAGCTTGCTAAACTAGTTAAGCCGGGTGTTTCAACGCTTGAGTTAGACCAATTTGCCGAAGAATATATTCGCAGTCATGGAGGAGTTCCAAGCTGCATTGGTTACTATGGGTATCCAGCAACTATCTGTGCTTCCATAAATCATGAAGTGGTACATGGGATTCCAAGTGCATCTCGTATACTAAAAGATGGCGATGTCATCAGCATTGATTTAGTATCATCTATTAATGGATATCATGGGGATTCTGCTATTACTGTTCCAGTAGGAGAAGTAAGTCCTAAAGTCTATGCATTACTAAAAGTTACAGAGGAATGTCTTTTCAAAGGGATTGAACAAGCTGTAGCGGGTAATCATGTAGGAGATATTTCCCATGCCGTACAATCTCATGCAGAACGTCATAGATATGGTGTTGTGCGAGATTTTGTAGGACATGGTTTAGGAAAAAGCATGCATGAAGATCCACAAGTTCCAAATTATGGTACTAAGGGCAAAGGTCCAGAACTTAGACCAGGAATGGTCATCTGTATTGAGCCAATGATTACTATGGGCACGCACAAAGTAAGAGTTCTTGAAGACAACTGGACTGCGGTCACAATGGACCGTAAGCCAGCTGCTCACTTTGAACATACCATTGCCATTACTGAAAATGGTACTGAAATACTTACTATGCGTGATACACCGAGGTTAATACAATAACCAGTAACCGGAGGATAAAAGATATGTCAAAAGAAGACGTTATTGAAGTGGAAGGTACGGTCGTTGAGGCACTACCAAATGCTATGTTCCAAGTTGAATTGGAAAATGGGCATGTGGTTTTGGCTCATGTGTCAGGTAAAATGCGTATGAATTTTATCCGTATCCTTCCTGGTGATAAAGTTACTATGGAACTGACACCATATGACTTAAGCCGTGGTCGCATCACCTATCGCTTTAAGTAAGCATAGGATCCACAAAGGAGGTACTTATGAAGGTTAAACCATCAGTTAAAAAGATATGCGAAAAATGTAAAATTATTAAACGTAAAGGCCGTGTAATGGTTATTTGCGAAAACCCAAAACATAAACAAAAACAAGGATAATTGATAGGAGGTGGATGAATAGATGGCACGTATAGCCGGTGTAGATTTACCACGTGACAAACGTGTGGAAATTGGTTTAACTTATATTTACGGTATCGGTCTTACTCTTTCTAAAGAAGTATTAGCAAAAACTGGTATCAACCCAGATACTCGCGTTCGTGATTTAAGTGAAGATGAAGTAGCTAAAATCCGTGAACTTCTTGATGCAGAGTATAAAGTAGAAGGTGATCTTCGTCGTGAAGAAGCACTTAACATTAAACGCTTAATTGAAATCAACTCCTATCGCGGTAAACGTCATCGTATGGGACTTCCATGTCGTGGTCAACGTACGAAGACAAATGCTCGTACTCGTAAGGGTCCTCGTAAAGCAATCGCAGGTAAGAAGAAATAATAAAGGAGGGATATTGTGGCTAAGAAAACAGTTAGATCCAAAAGAAAAGAAAAGAAACATATCGAATCTGGTGCAGCGCATATTCGCTCCACTTTTAACAACACTATCGTTACAGTAACAGACGTAAACGGTAATGCTCTTTCTTGGGCATCTGCTGGTGGTCTAGGTTTCCGTGGTTCCCGTAAATCCACTCCATTTGCAGCACAAATGGCAGCTGAACAAGCGGCAAAAGCAGCTATGGAACACGGTCTTCGCACTGTAGAAGTATTTGTTAAAGGTCCAGGATCTGGTCGTGAAGCAGCGATTCGTGCGTTGCAAGCAGCTGGTCTTGAAGTAACAAGCATTAAAGATGTGACTCCAATTCCTCATAACGGCTGTCGTCCTCCAAAACGTCGTCGCGTATAATCTGAGCTATATACTTAGAATAGTGACAAGTTTTAGAGGAGGGTATACCTGATGAGCGAAGAAAAAAAACTTAGAATCGAGAAAGTAGTAATGACAGAAGATGGCCGCTACGGTAAATTCGTATGCGAGCCATTGGATCGTGGTTATGGTATTACTCTCGGTAATAGCTTGCGTCGCATTTTGCTTTCATCCTTAGATGGAGCAGCAATTACTTCCATCAAGATTGACGGAGTACTTCATGAGTTCTCTACGATTGAAGGTGTTCGTGAGGATGTATCCGATATTATTCTGAACCTTAAACAGTTGTGCATTCGTCTTGAAGATGAAGCACCTGTACCGATGGATGTACATATCGATGTTCGTAAAGATGGAGTATTAACAGCAGGTGACTTGATTCAATTCATGCCTCCTGAAGTCGAAGTCTTAAATCCAGAATTGGTAATTGCTACAATGGATGAAGCAGCTCATCTTGTAATGGATGTGCGTATCGAACGCGGTAAAGGATATGTACCATCTACTAAGAATAAACGTGAAGATGATATGATTGGTCAAATTCCAATTGATTCTATCTTCTCGCCAATTCTAAGAGCAAAATATGAAGTCAGCGATGTCCGCGTGGGCAACGAAATGGACTTTGATAAGCTTACTTTAGAAGTTTGGACAAATGGTTCTATTACAGCATCTGATGCAATTGCTAAATCTGCAGCAATCATGATTTCCTATCTAGGAAACTTTACTCGACTAGCTCATTCTCATGATATGATTAATGTAGGGGAAAGTGAAGCAGAATTAACAGGTGAAAATGGTCAAGAAGGTGGCGATATTGATGCTGAACCTAAAGGACCAACGACAATTCCTATTGAAGATCTTGAGTTGTCTGTTCGTGCTTTCAATTGTTTGAAACGCGCTAACATTCATACTATCGGTGACTTAACTGGTAAATCAGAAAACGAATTAGGAAAAATCCGCAATTTAGGGAAAAAATCTGTAGAAGAAATTCTAGAGAAATTACAATCTTACAATGAGAGTAATGATTCCTTAACATCTCAAAGCGAATAAGAGGAGAAAGACTAATGGCATACAGAAAATTAGGCCGCAACAGTTCCGCTCGTAAAGCGTTGTTCCGCGGTATGGTAACATCTCTCTTCGTACATGAACGCATTGAAACAACAGAAGCAAAAGCAAAAGAGCTTCGCAAATATGTTGATGAAATGATTACATTAGGCAAACGTGGCGACTTACATGCTCGTCGTCAAGTTCTTGCTTTTCTTATGAACGAAGATGCAGTAAAAAAATTATTTGATGAAATTGCTCCAAAATATGCTGAGCGCAACGGTGGTTACACTCGTGTAATCAAACTTGGCCTTCGTAAAGGCGATGCAGCTCCATTAGCTATTCTTGAGCTTGTATAATCAACAGCAATCTGGTTGTGATAGGATGAGTTTTACTCATTCTGTTGCAGCCTTTTTTGCTTTTCTATGGCATATAGAGGCTCTATCTAATAGAGAACCGTTTATAGTCAGATAGCGGGATTTTTGGGTTTTGTAACATATAGTATAGAGGCGAAATAAAATGAATTGAATACATGAAAATAGCGACTCTGTCCGGTGGGATGGAGTCGCTGTTTTAGTATTAATTAAATTGTGTTTCGTCCACTTCAAAGAAACCAAAGTATTCCATACGTCGAATCATTTCTTCGTAGAAAGCAAGGATCATGGTGTATTTGTTGGATTGTTGTAAGGCTAGAGGGCTAATGCTTTCTTCTGTCATAGCCTCGTAGATTTTGCACATCACATCATGTTTTGTGGTTGGCTTGCTGAGGAGTTTCATGAACTCTAAATCTTCTTCGTTGAAATCGGAGATAGGGTCATTGTAGCGATTGCCAGGGTAGATGTAGGCATTCACCCCTTCTTGTGGCATAATCTCTACAAATGGAATATAGCGCTCAGGGATGTAGCTTTTCTTCTCTTCAAAAATATGATGTTTGAAAGGATGCTCTGTTTCCAATACAGACAGGCTGATACCGCCTTGAATGATGTGTTCTACTAAGAACTGATATAACAATGGCAAGCACATATCAGGGATGGTATGCTCTCCTGTATAGGTTACTAATGTGTTGTGTTTCAGATAGAAATGAGGACCCTCTTGTTGGAATAAATCTACTAATGCTTTTGTTGCAGAGCTATCCATCCGTTTTGCTAAGTTTTCAAAGATTGGCTCTAAATGTTCCGATGGAATGCGAAGAGTGAATAGGAATTGCTCCAAGCTGTGTTGGAAGTCTGCATCTGTGACAGATGTTTCGGTGATGCGTTTTGGTGTAGCCCCTTTGTGGGTGAATAAGGATTTGCGGAATGCTGTGTTCAGCATAAAATCGATGTACTGTTCTCGTGCCAATGGATCATGTGGAGCTAGCTCCTGTAATTGCGTGCGCAATATTTCGTCATACACAGTAGGGAATGATAAATTCAAATCGCAGTCGCAGAGGTAGGTAAATCCATGCTCTGCCATATGGTCCATGCATTGGTGAAAGTACACTGGTGTGTTCACTGGCTCTAAATGGTCATGGCCTACATAGCAATCTTGCTTTTGCAATATTTGACGTAAGGACTGCAAAAATGATGTCTGTTGGTTTTTTACCGTATCGTATTCAAGCATGAGAGCGCCTAGCTTACTCGCCACCGTTTTACCGTGCCGCACTTTTTCGCGATGGTTCAAGGTGTTGATATCTTTGTTGGCAAACTCTAAAAGGGCACGCACACTGTCCATCTTATGCCAACCTGGGTAGGTATTATAGGACATGTACAAAATACCATTCTCCGCGAGGTGTTTTTTACAGAGGCGAAGGAAATTGTTTTTCGTTTCCTCGTCCACCCAAGAATAAAAGCCATGAGCGATGATGTAATCGTAGGTGCCGAGGTGGTGGTGACTTTCATTCACATCACCTTCTAATAAGTCAAGGTTTGTGATGCCCAATTGGTCAATATAGGTCTTGCCTACACTCACTTGGGTGGGGGCAATTTCGATACCTGTGAAAGTCGCCTGCGGATAGAACAGGGCTTGGGAAATTAAATTGCCGCCGTAGGAAGATCCGACTTCCAAAATGCGAGCTGTGCTAGCAGAGGCCGGTGAAAGTCCTAATAGACGAGCGTAACTTTCAAGGAAGGGAGCAGACGCATACGGAAAGGGCTGAGATAAATACCCTAAGTCAGCGTAGATTTCTTTGGCCTGCTCTTTAGTCATTCGTGTGTTGTATCGCATAAAAACTCCTTTATTCTCTGAGATGTCATCATAGTTACTCACGGGTTATAGTGAGTGGTTTATTTCATATAGTTATATAGCTATAAGTATATCAGAAATAGGATGATTTATATACTGTATACTGATGATCAGGTAGTATTAAAAAGGGTGTAATGGAATGTACTAATTTTAATACCCTATACAATGTGACGCATGTGATATAATTGTAATAGAATCTATATAACGTGTCCCTACTTAGGGATTAGGGACGATGAGGAGTCATATGAAATATATTAAGGAGCCTTTACAATTAGACAATCTTTTGGAGTTTTGGCTAAACTTTGAGGGGGAAGAACGGGTCTTTTGGGTGGACCGTCAAAGTGATCGTGTGGTGGTAGGCGCCAAACGATTGGCGGTGGTACAAGATGATATCGACCGGGAACAATATGCGTACGTATTTTATGGGGGCACTTTCTTTCCTACTGTAAAAGATAAAAAATGGAGCAACATGGGCCATGAAATGGTGGCTTTTACCCATTACTATATCGTAGAAAATGGGGAGTCCTTTTACCTGCATGCAGGGGAGGGCGTAGATATACAGCGCCATAAGATTGAGCGCGTAGACCATACGTTCACAGAAACTAGTGATGATAAACAAGATTGGGATACCTTGATGGATGCCATTTTGACAAATATTCATGAAGGGCGTATGACAAAGGTGGTTTCTTCTCGTGAGGTAGAATTTACCAGCCCTACAAAGTTTGATGTGGTGAGTATATTAGACCGTTTGGTGGAGAACAACCCGAATTGCTTTATTTTTGGTTATGAAAAAGAGGGACGTACCTTTGTGGGGGCATCCCCTGAAATTCTCGTGCGCCATCGAGGGGATGAAATTCTAAGCTATGCTTTGGCAGGAACAGCACCGAAGTTTGGTTCTAAGGCGTGGACGAAAGAGCGATTCCTAAATGATCATAAAAATCGGGTGGAGCACAATATTGTGCGAGATCGTATTGTGCATACGATGCGACAAGTGACAGAGGATGTGACCGTAGGGGAAACGGGCATTATGGAGCTTTCACGGCTGTATCATTTGCGGACCATTATCACTGCTAAGGATAGTACGAAGTCCCTTATCGAATGGGGCCAATTATTACATCCTACACCAGCCTTAGGGGGAGAGCCACGAGAACTGGCAATGGATTTACTGGCGAAGTATGAAGCCCATGAGCGCGGCATGTATGCGGCGCCCTTTGGATTTATGAAAGACATGGGGGATGGCATTCTAGTGGTTGCCATTCGGTCTGCCCTTATCATAGATAACCGACTCTATGCCTATGCAGGATGCGGTATTGTGAGCGAATCCAATAGCGATGAAGAGTACGAAGAAACCATTAATAAAATGGGCACCATATTGGATGCATTATAGGATGAAAAGGAATGTTGAGCAATCAGCATTCCTTTTTTGTGTTATGAATTCATGATTATGTATGTGAGTTAATTATGAATGAGATAGGGGCGTCTAGGTGTTAGATAGATGCCCAGTGCAACTCATATGGATACGTACAGAATCTAAAAACAATGGTATAATACATAGTAGATAGTCACTATTAACTATAACGTAATACCACATATTGGTATGGGAGATACGATATGAATGAATATATAGCAAGTTTGGTGGATGAGTTATACCAATTAGGGGTGCGCCATGCGGTGTTCAGCCCTGGTTCGCGGTCCACTACATTAGCCATGCTTTTTCAAAGCCATGGAGGCTTTCACACGTATATGAATATTGATGAGCGGTCCGCTGGGTTTATGGCATTGGGCATTGCCAAAGCGCAAGGCGAACCAGCCGTATTGGTGTGTACATCGGGGTCTGCCTTGACTCATTATGGACCGGCGGTGGTGGAAGCCAAGCACAGTGGTGTGCCTATGATTATTTTGTCCGCTGACCGTCCGTACACCTTGCAACAGGTGGGGGCACCGCAGACCATTGACCAACAGAAATATTTTGGCACCGCCGTGAACTATTATGAGGAATTGTCTGTGCCTAGTGAAAGTCACTATTACACGTACCCTCGTCAAGTGGCACGCCGTGCCTATTTGAAAGCGAATGACCACAAACTGGGACCGGTACACATCAATGTACCTTTGTTTGAGCCCTTGGTGCCCAATCGTGAGGAAGAGTATTTTAAACAGGGGCGCAGTGCGAAACCATTCCGACTTGTGAAACATCAGGAGATAGCATCATTGGCATCGTTGCTGGACGGAAAACGAGTGCTCATTTTGGGCGGTCCGTCGGTTACGAACCCCAAAGTGGTGGTGGACTTCGCCAATCGGATTGGCGCTGTTGTCATCGGTGATCCCTTATCTAATTTGCGCCAATATGAGGGCGTGATTAGCACCTACGATGCTTTCTTGGCTCATCATGAACGATGGGAGGAATTGAGACCTGATGTGGTCATCCAATTGGGACAAATCCCTGTATCAAAACGGATTCAACAATGGATGGGGACCTTGACGGACATCGATTATATTACCGTTAGCCCTAATGCAGATGTGGTGAACCCTAGCTTGACAACTACCATACATGTGATGGCGAGTGTAGAGGTATTTGTAACAGAAGTATATCGTGGCTTATTTGCTGTATTGGGTCTAGGTAGTAGAATAGGAGATACAGTGCAGGGATTATTAGATAAGAGTGACGCGGAAGGCGCTAGCTCTTATAAATTTGGACTGGAACAGGACATCACAGATATCAATCATCGACATAGATTAGAGGAATCTAACACAGCATATACTTGCTATACAGTATCGGATCTAGAGTATGTTAGAGTATGGCAAGGTATCGAATCTAACAGCCGTGAACAATTAGACAAAGTCCAAGAGGAACCAAATCTATTTGAAGGCCGTACCATTCACATGTTACAACAAATGATGCCCGATGAGGGCCAACTTCTGGTGGCGAACAGTATGTCTATTCGTGATATGGACTATTTCTGGGCCACTGGACGTTCTCAAGCTATGGTGTGTGGAAATCGTGGCACCAATGGTATTGATGGGACTGTGTCTACGGCGTTAGGGCTTAGCACGAATGGAAAACCAACGGTGATGGTTACAGGAGATTTAAGTTTCTTTCACGATATGAACGGTTTAGCCATTGGAAAGACACATGGTATGAACTTGACCATCATTTTACATAACAATGATGGAGGCGGGATTTTCCAATACTTGCCACAAAAAGGGACGGATGATTTTGATTACCTATTCAACACACCGCAAGGCATTGATTACAGTGGCTTAGCGACTATGTATGGCTTAGACTATGTAAAAGTCACTACGAATGCAGAGTTAGAACAGGCGATGCAACAGTATATCGGCACAGAGGGGATTCACCTCATTGAAGTACCTACCTCTAAAGAAAGCAGTCGTGAGTTACACAAGGTCTATCGGGTACAATAATATGAGACCAATGATTCAAGATATACGAACCTTAGATATGCAACGTATGCAGATCCACATAGGAGAATACTACTATGGGGTGACTGTAATGGGTACGGGAAAACCGTTAGTTTGTTTTCATGGATTTTCTGAATCTGGGTCTACCTGGGATGGAATTGAGGTCAGCGGGTATCGACTGATACGTATCGATAGTATGGGTCATGGTAGGTCGGCTCGACCTATGGAATTAAAACCTTATGAACTGCCTCAGATGCTCAGTGATTTGCATAGAGTTATCTATGCCGTAGCCGGTGAAAGATATGCTCTCATGGGGTATTCCATGGGAGCTAGGCTGGCCTTACTTTATGCCTTGGAGTACCCCCATGAGGTAACGCACCTCATCTTAGAAAGTGGCTCGGTAGGCATAGAAGATGAAGGGGGACGACAAGACCGCTATGTAGCCGATCAAGCGCTGGCTGAACGGATTCGTGCACATGATATCACTTGGTTTAGCGAGACTTGGGCTAAGCTAGAGATTTTCAAGACACAACAAGGTTTACCTACAAAGGTGCAACAGCAGATTAGAGGGCGGCGCTTGCTCAATAGCCCCCATGCATTGGCTTTCACCTTGGAAGGAAGTGGACAGGGGACGATGCCTTACGTAGGACATCGATTATCGGAGCTAACCATGCCCATTTGTTATATTAGCGGTGAGCTAGATGCAAAATATACAGCCATTGGTGCTAAATATTTTGGTGATGTTCATCGTATTGTACCGCAGGTGGGTCATAATGTACATGTGGAAGCACCAGAGGCGTATCGGCAAATTTTAAAACAATTTTTCCTATAATCGGAAGTATTAGTGAATGTGTGGATTATTTATACTCTTAGGATGCGCGGATATGGAAGAAGATAGTGGCTAGGAGTGTATTCACTATGTAATACAGTAATCGACATCGTATCTACTAAATAATATAGTGATGAATCTATGTAATACAGTCATAGAGGAGCTATAGTATGAAGTTAGCTAGGTTATCTTAAAAGGTTAACTAGACGTATATAATTCTAGTTGCAGTAATAGAAATGAGAGGTGTCCTATGATTACAAATATCACCCTGTACCATGTGCAACTACCGATGAAGTTTACTTTCAAAACGGCAAAGGGCGAAGTCGGTGTCAGGGATACTCTCATTGTTCGTTTGGAAGATGAAGCGGGCTATGTAGGCTACGGCGAATGCGTGGCCTTCGTAGACCCTTTTTATACAAAAGAAACGGTGACATCTTGTTGGGATACCTTATGCACGAGGTATTTACCAAACCTGTTGGGGCAAGAAACAATAACCACATTGCCACAACAATGGCTGATGGAAGGCATGCCTATGACTGTGGCAGCCGTGGAAAATGCCTTGCTCCATCTACAATGCCATCGCTTAGGGGTTAATACAGTGGAATATGTGCTACAGCAATCCTTACTTCCGACCGTACCTACGGGCATTGTCATTGGGGACGTCCCTTTGGATACCTTGGTAGATGCTGTATCTGGTTATGTATCACAAGGGTGTCAGCGTATTAAACTGAAAGTATCCCCCAAGGATGGTTATGAACGAGTACAGCGAGTGCGTTCAGCCTATCCAGACCTTATGTTAGCGGTGGATGCGAATCAAAGTTATATTTATCAAGATATGGACAAGGTGCGGGCATTTAATGCATTTGATTTAGCCTGTATAGAAGAGCCCTTTCAGATACAAAGCTTAAAAATGTACCATCAATATAAGTCAACTCATGAATGGGATATTACGACTCCTATATGTTTAGATGAATCGATTTTGGGGTATGATGATTTGGTCTATGCCCATACGCATGGCTTGTTGGATGTACTTAATGTAAAAGTGGGTCGTTTAGGTGGTCTTCGAGAAACGGCTAAGGTCATTCAGTATTGTCGTGATCATGGCATCCAGTACTGGATTGGATCCATGGTAGAATCCAGTATTTCCAAATGGATGCATGTACAATTAGCGGCTCTAGGAGATAGTTATATGCCGGGAGATTTGTCGGATTCGTTGCGCTATTTTGAGCGAGATTTGACTCGACCGCCTATTATTAGTACAATAAAAAACTGCAGTACAGAGAGACTTTCACAGTTTGTAGAGGTGCCTAATGGTGCTGGATTGGGTGTAGACGTTGATATAGAGGCGTTAGAGGCGTATTGCATACATAAGAAATTATGGCACCTATAACTGATTTATATACTTGTATAGCTTGTGGATGTGGTATGATACAATATACAAGTAGTGTATGAAACTATATGACATATACAGATATGATGCATTTCAAGTAGAGGTGGAATGTATCGTTGTTTTACATAGATACGTAGGAGGTTTGTATGACAGAGTACATAGAATTATTAAAACGTGAGGTAAAACCGGCCTTTGGTTGTACGGAGCCAATCGCCTTGGCATTTGCAGCGGCGAAAGCGGCAGAACTATTAGGTGTTCGACCAGATCACATTCATGGTCGGTTAAGTGGCAATATTATTAAGAATGCAAAAAGTGTAACCATTCCTAATTCAGAAGGTCGTACGGGCATTTATTATAGTCTTATTTTAGGCACCTTAGTAGGGACAGCGGCGAAAGAATTAGAAGTATTAGAAGACCTTACTCATGAACAAGTGGTAGAAGCAGACCGTTTATTTGAAGCGGATTACTGTGATATTGAGCTAGCAGAAGGGGTAGAAAACTTATTCATCGAAGTCACTGCTGTGGCTGGTGAGCATACGTCTAAGGTCATTGTTCAAAATACACATACCACTATTTCTTACGCAGAAAAAGACGGAGAAGTGTTGATTGCCTTATCTGCAGAAGAAGTGGCTAAACATTCCATGGAATTGTGCTTTGACTCTTGCTATGAGTTTGCTAGTACTGTAGATGCGAAAGAGTTGGAAGATATTTTAGGACCACAACTAGATTTGAATATGGCTATTGCCGAAGAAGGTATGAAAAACAATTATGGTTCCAATATTGGTAAATTGATTATTTCTAATTCTTCTTCCATTGCGGATAAAGCTCGTGCCTATGCAGCTGCTGGCTCTGATGCACGCATGGATGGTTGCTCTATGCCGGTAATGATTAACTGCGGTAGTGGTAACCAAGGGATTACACTATCTGTACCTATTATGATGTATGCTAAAGAATACGGTATCGATCGCGACCATACGTTACGCTCTTTAGCCTTAGCCAATGTATTAGCCCTATACATTAAACAGTACATTGGTCGTTTGAGTGCTTATTGCGGTGTAGTGAGTGCTGCTTCTGCTACAGCCGCTGGTGTAGCATTCTTGCTTAATGAATCCAAGGAAGTAGTTTGGGAAACATTATCAAATGCATTAGCCGGCACATCCGGCGTGGTTTGCGATGGAGCAAAAGCATCTTGTGCTATGAAAATTGGTATGTCCCTTGGTAATTCCTTATTAGCCTATACACAAGCAAAGACAGATAATAGCTTTAAAGCAGGCCAAGGTATTGTAAAAGAAGACATTGACCATACAGTGCAAACGGTAGCAACCATTGCCCGTGAAGGGATGAAGCAAACCGATGTTGTCATCCTAGAAACCATGTTAGAAAAGTAATCTATGCATTATTGGTATAGAGAATGAGAACAATTCTATATTGATTTTTCTAAAAGTATAGTGTATGATAGATACATAGATTGATTTCATAGTCACATACTCAGTATGTGCTATGTATAGGTTGTAATAATAAAGGAGATTTAGCATGGCAATCATCGGTAAACAACTACCAGCTTTTGAATTAGATGCATTCCGTAAACCAGAAATTATTAAAGTAAGCAATAAAACTATCGAAGGTAAATGGAGCGTGTTTGTATTCTATCCAGCAGACTTCACATTTGTATGCCCAACAGAATTGGCAGACTTACAAGATCAATACGCAGAATTGAAAAATTTGGGCGTAGAAGTATTCTCCGTATCTGTTGACTCTGCGTTCGTTCACAAAGCATGGTCCGATGCATCTCCTACAATCAATAAAATCGAATACACTATGGTATCCGATATTAAACATGAATTAGCTGACTTCTTCGAGACATTCTCTGAAGAGTCTGGCCAAGCGTATCGCGGTTCTTTCGTGGTAGACCCAGAAGGTATCGTTCGTGCCGCAGAAATCTGTGACATGGGTGTAGGTCGTTCCGCTGCTGAGTTAGTGCGTAAAGTACAAGCTTGCCAATTTGTTGCAAAACATGGTGAAGTGTGCCCAGCAAAATGGACTCCTGGTGAAAAAACGTTGAACCCAGCAGATCTTGGCTTAGTTGGCAAAATCTAAAGTAAATAAACAGCTCCTTTAGTAGTTTTGTGGTTGAAGGCTCCTCTCCCTCTCTCGAATCTTCAACAACACATGATGTACTAATTGAGTGTGTTGACTATATTTGTAAACTTTCCTAAGAACACATCTTAGATCCTTTACTTCCCATAAAAACGACAAAGCAATGCTTTGTCGTTTTTATCTTTCCCAAATTATATAGTTGTATTACTAAAAAGTATCCTTTATTCATTTAAATTATTAGATTTAGTTTAGAAATTTGTATATAATAAGGAGGTAAGGTTACAAATAGAATGCATATAGGAGAATGAGAATGTTAGAAGTTACATACGAACGATTGGCAGGGATTTTTAAAGCCCTTAGCGATGAAACAAGATTGCACATTGTAGACATGTTGTCTTGTAATGAATTATGTGCGTGTGATATTTTGGCTAGTTTTGAGTTATCTCAATCTACTCTTAGTTATCACATGAAAATTTTAATTGATGCAGGTATTGTGAATTCTGTGCGTAGCGGTTTGTGGACACGCTATTCCATTAATGAAGAAGCTTTTGATGAATTTGTTAAATTCTTGCCTGAATTATATAAAACAAAAGATGAGTGCATTTGTGCACAAATCAAATACTGCCGTATTGAGGATGCTCCACAAGCGGTGGCAGAATAATATGAAACGTTGGATTATGCATGTAGATATGGATGCTTTCTTTGCATCTGTAGAACAACATGATCGTCCAGAACTACAAGGTCACCCAGTTATCGTGGGTGGCCTTTCTTCACGTGGTGTGGTGGCTACGTGTAGTTATGAAGCACGGAAATTTGGGGTACGTTCTGCTATGCCTATTGGGAAGGCTAGAAAATTATGTCCAGATGGTATCTATCTATTGCCACGAATGGAACGATATCACGAAATTTCTGATCAAATTCATGATGTGTTGCATCGGTTTAGTCCCTATTTAGAGCCCATTTCTTTGGATGAGGCTTTTTTAGATATTTCAGGATTAGGAAAACTCTATGAGTCTCCTATGGCAGTGGGCCGTGCTGTGAAAGAACAAATTAAGGACCTAACGGGGTTGGTCGCATCTGTGGGAATTGGGCCGAATAAGTTTTTAGCAAAACTAGCGTCGGATTTACGAAAGCCAGATGGTTTATATATTATTCCTCATGGGCAAGAAAGCGCTCATATTAAACATTTACCGGTACGAAGGTTGTGGGGCGTAGGGGCTCATATGGAACAAGCGTTACAACGAGGCGGATTTCATAGGATTCAAGATATTGCGCAGTTAGATTCGTATCATGAGTTAGAACCCTATTGCGGTCATCAAAGTGAACGTGTGTATTTGTTGTCTAAAGGCATTGATGATCGTCCTATTGAGTGGAATCGTGAGTTGCAATCCGTAGGCAATGAACTGACCTATGAAAGGGACTTAATGGACCCAGAGGAAATCGACAATGAATGGCGATATTTTGCGCATCATGTAGCTAAGCGTTTGCGCCAGAAAGGACTTAAAGGTCATACGATAGCCATCAAAGTACGATTATCTGACTTTACCACCAAAACAAGGCAAAAACGATTATCCTATCAGACGGATAGAGAAGATGTATTGTATGAGACGGCCTGTGTATTATATAATAAACTTAATGTACAGGGGCCGTTCCGGTTATTGGGGATTACGGTCAGTGGCTTTCACCAAGAGGTGGAGCAAGACTCGCTCTTTCAGAGTGAAGAAACACAGCCAGATCGGTTAGCACAAGTACTAGATACTTTGGAAGAACGATTTGGAGAAGATATTGTTACCACAGGAGCTATGTGGAAACGAAAATTGAAGGATGACACGACATCGTCCTAGGAGGATAGTATGCAACAATATATATTGGACCAGGAACAGATTGAAAAGTTGTTACAAGGCTTGCAGACAGCGTATAGTCATTGCAAGGAAGTGCAACAGCAATATGTGGCGAATTTAGAGGCGCACCATATGGAGTCCCCTGAAATGGCTATGGAAGTGGTAGAAGACTTAGAAAACTTTGCTCATATGTTGGCTCTATTGGGAAAACAATGGGAAGAATTACGTGGGCTCCAAAGTATGGTAACAGATCATTATCTGTATGATATGATATCTTCCTTAGAAGAGACACCAACAGTAGAAGTTGTGGCGGATGAAGGTGTGGAAGGCTATGATGTAGGTGTGGCATTAGGCGTAGATTTTGTGATGGCTGAGCGTTGGCAAGGGGAAATGTCTGCAGAGAGGGTTGAACCGAAAGCAACATCGAGTTCTTTTATGAATTTGTTCAGTAATACCAGCGAAACGAAGCGTATTAATGAGTATGACTATGATGACGATGAGGAGGATGACGACCCTAAAGACGATGAAGAGGATGCGGTCATTGAGTTAACGAAATATACTAACAAAAAATCTAACTTGTATGATATGTTTGAGATGGAGTCGTCAACAGAGACAAAAAAACAGCATAAAAAGCGTTGCAAACATTGCACAGAAGATTCTCCCATACCAGAAGAGCGAGACAAATGCTGCATTGTGAAACAAGAAAAAAAGAAAAAGAAGGAAAAAAGCAAAGATAAGTCGAAACATAAAAAAGAAGCTCCCTCTGTAGACAAGTGGGCAAAAAAATTGTCTAAATGGGAACGCTATGCAGAAGAGCATGGCGATGCATGGACAGAAAAAGTCTTGCAAAAAGTAGCAAAAAAGGCAGAGAAAAAAGCGGAAAAGCGAGGCATGAAAGCGGTCTTCAAAAAGCATAAGTTAGACCGATTTGCGAAGCTGTCTAAGGAGGATTAAGGTATGGATGTGGTAAGTGTATTAGGCTTTGTATTGCTAGGCGTAGTTGTAGCCGCATTGGGAACCATCATTGGTGCAGGTGGCGGATTGATTTTTGTGCCAGTATTTCTTTACTTCTTTCCAGAATGGACGCCAGCTATGGTAGTAGGTACATCCTTGTTTACGGTAACCTGTAATGCCATTTCGGGTACTATTGCCTATGTGCGGCAGAAGAAAATATTATATAGCGCAGCAATTCTATTCGGGATTGCCACCTTCCCAGGGTCGATTATCGGTGCTCATGTAGCGGAATATTTTGATCCTAGTGGGTTCCGATTCTGGTTTGGTTCTTTCTTGCTAATCATGTCTTTGTTCATTGGTTATAAAAATATGAATAAAGGGGAACGCAAAGAAGAGTCCTTGCAATTAGAAGAGTTGACCTATAATAAAGTGGTAGGTATCTTAATTAGCATGGGAGTAGGCTTTATTTCTAGCTTATTTGGTATCGGCGGTGGCTTGATCCATGTGCCGGCTTTCATTTATATCATGGGATTTCCTACGCATATGGCCACCGCCACTAGTCATTTTATCTTGGCTATGTCTACCTCAGTAGGGACTTTAACACATTTTTTGAGTGGTCATATTCATTTTGAAATTGCCATTCCTTGTGGTATTGGTGCCTTAGCGGGTGGTCAATTAGGGGCGTTCATTGCGAAACGATTGCGAGCAAAAACGATTTTAATTGGGTTATCCATTGGGATTGGATTACTGGCATTACGCTTAATTTACACATCTCACGTATTGTTCTAGTGTCATAGTATAGATTAAATAGAGAGGACTTTATGGGAAAGGGAAAGAAACGGAAACAACACCAACCACAGCCACAACAGACGATTACGACAGCCCGTTTGACCACGATGATTAAATGGATGTTGTTTATTAATCATTTAGCTTTGTGCTGGTTCTTTAATGGTCGGGCTGATATGAGTTTACTAGCTGCTAATATGCTAGGTGGCTTAGCCCTTTGCGGGATTTACTGGATGCGTTTTAAGAAGGAAATGTTTACCGATGAAGATGTAGAGCGTGGCATGCGTTATGTATTGTCCTATATTCTGATGACGATGACAGCTTTCTTTTATACCTTGGCGATGTATCGATCTGGGGAGTTAACGGATACTATGTATCTGATTATTACAGGAGCTAGTTTCTTTGTGTGGTTTTGTTTGTATAGCGCTACACAAGGGTTTATCAAAAAAAGTGAATAATATATACTACAAGTTCTCATTACGTTATAGGTAATGGGAACTTTTTATATTTAAATATTTCGATAAACTATATGAAAAGCTATTGCATTTTATGATTTACTATGCTAAGATATACACATAACAAATAATAATTATTAATTGCTAATTAGAATAATTAGCAAAATAACTAAAGAAAAGGAGAAACAGGTATGAAAAACTTACAAGCAGTCAATCAATATATTGCAAACTTAGCAATTTGGAACATTAAACTTCACAATTTCCATTTTAATGTAGTAGGATCTCAATTTGTGCCAGCTCACAAATATTTAGAAGAAGTCTACGATGTAGCATTTGATTATTATGATGCAGTAGCTGAGCATGTAAAAATGCAAGGTGAAGAACCTGTAGTGCATGTGGCAAAATATTTAGAAATTGCTTCTTTGAAAGAAGAACCAGGCAACAAATTCTCCGTAGAACAAGTGTACAACTTCTTAGTAGGAGATTTCGAATTGTTGAACAAAGAAGCTCGTGCTATCCGCGAAGCAGCTGATGAAGAAGGTAACTTCGGATTAGTGGCTATCATGGAAGACCACATTGCTTACTATGAAAAACAATTGTGGTTCTTACGTGCTACTTTAGGCTAATTCCTCCTGACAGTAACATCGAACCAATCACATAACACTCCCTTATATGTGATAACATCCTGAATATGACAACACTTACAACTATACTATAAACTATACCAAAGGACCCCTGCTCAGGGGTTCTTTTAGTATATAAGGCATACCTTTGAAAGGTGATAAAACGATGTATTGTAAAATTTCATTGCCAGGTGATACAATACAAGTAATGTAAGAGAGGTTGAGAAAGAGGCATAGAGGATGAATCGATTTTTACGACGAGGACAATTACAAACTATAGAACCACAGAAGGATACATCTGTGGTAGAAGACATGGATACGCTGGTGAGTGAAGTGAGTTCGGATGAGTTCTTGGACATGGTGCAACAAGAGGGGACGTCAAAGGATTTGAACCGAGCTATGGATATGGTGGAGATTGAAGAGTCAGAAGAAAACCGTGCACCTTTGGACCCTTATGAAGCAATGACGATTCGTGATTATAGTCAATTGGATGTATTGCCAGAGCATGCTGATGAAGATTATGGTTTTTCTAGTGCAAACGAAACAGAACAGGATCAATTTTTCCATAACAACTACAATGATATTATGGAAGATGAGTTAGAGTATGATCAACAAGAGGCTGATAGTTCTTATGATTACAATTCTGGAGATAGTTTTGACTTCGACTTTGATGTTGACTTTGACTTGTTTGATGACTTTGATAATGACTAGTAAGGAATGAATGATGACGAAGCCCATACATACAAGGACATCAGTATGTCCTTATGATTGCCCAGATGCCTGTGGATTGATCTTGACCATTGAGGGAGACCAGTTACAACGGGTACAAGGTATGAAAGATCACAGCTTTACGAGAGGAACGCTGTGCCAGAAAATGCAACAGTATGAACGAACAGTCCACCATAGGGAACGTCTGACAACGCCTTTGCGACGCATAGGTCCTAAGGGAAGCGGTCAATTTAAACCGATTACTTGGGACGAAGCACTAGAGGAAATTGCTCAGCAGTTTCAGCACTGTATCCATACATACGGTTCTGAAAGTATTATGCCCTATTCCTATGCAGGGACCATGGGAATCTTACAAAAGAGTGCAGGGGATCCACTCTTTGCCATACTTGGTGCGACCCGTCAAGATAAGGGGATTTGTTCCCCTGCCAAACGGTATGGTTGGGCTAGTCTTATGGGGAATACCCTAGGGAGTCGTCCACAAGATATACAATACAGTGATTGTGTGGTGTTGTGGAGCCTCAATGCAGTGGCTACGGATGTACATGTCCTACATGATGTGACCATAGCTCGCCAGCGAGGTGCCAAGCTTTGGGTGATTGATACGTACTATACGGAGACAATGAAATTAGCAGATGAAGTCATTATCATACGACCAGGTACAGATGGAGCCTTTGCGTTGGGTGTGGCTTATGTGCTCGTGGAAGAAGGATTAGTACATGAGGAATTTATTCATCAGTATGTACAAGGCTATGAAGGATTCCGTGATGCTGTTACTTCTCAATATCCACCATCGAAAGTGGCTCGAATCACAGGCGTACCAGAGGAACGGATTATCCAGTTTGCTCGTGCTTATGGACAGGCAATGGCACCATTTATCCGCTTAGGCAGTGGACTATCTCGCTATGGGAACGGAGCGAATACGGTGCGATGTGTAGTGGTACTACCTGCCTTGGTGGGGGCGTACCTACATACAGGAGGTGGACTCTTGTCGAGTGCCTCGGGTAGTCAATTTGTTGGCGGTAAGCGTGTCAGTTGGGAGCGCTTTCAGACAAAAGAAACACGGTTGAACCCTATGATTCATTTCGGACCGATGTTAACAGAGGCGGACAACCCACCGATTAAGGCCCTCTATGTATATTCCAGCAATCCTGCGGTGACCTCACCGGACCAAACAGTGGTACGCAAAGGATTGTCACGAGAGGACCTATTCACAGTGGTGCACGAACGGTTTATGACAGATACGGCAAAGTATGCGGATATTGTACTCCCTGCAACTACGTCCGTAGAGCATAATGATATCTATAATTCTTATGGGCATTACACCATTGGTTGTGGTTATCAAGCCATACCTCCTGTAGGTGAAAGTCGCTCTAACTGGGACACCATTTGTAGTATTGCCAGAGCTATGGGCATCGATGACCCTGTGTTTGCTATGTCAGAGTTGGAGATGATTGAAGATATTGTGCGATATGCTCCGATTTCAAGAGAAGTGCAAGATAGAATCTTGGCAGGGGAGCTAGTGGAGATGGATCTATCCAGTACGTATAAGCTAGAGTATGGTACACCATCGGGTAAGATTGAATTATATAACCCATTAGAGTGTGAGCCCTATCCTGTGTATCGTGAGGCTCATGGAGATACAGCGGAGTTCTTCCTCATCAATGGTGCTGATCCACGTATACTAGATTCGTCCTTTTGTGAGATACAAGAAGATACACCAAAGATGGTTGCTCGTATGCATCCTGATGATGCCCAGCGCAAGGGCGTATGGCACAGTGAATTTGTGCGTATGTATAATGAGCGAGGTTCCTTGCGGATTGCCTTAGTCATTGATGATGCGGTGCCAAAGGGGACTATTGTGAGTAGTGGCGTCTGGTGGCAATCGCAGTCCCATGATTCAGAATATACAATGAATGTATTAACTGCCTCACGATCTACCGATTATGGTTGGGGTAGTACCTTTTATGATGTGAAAGTACATGTAGAGTCTTGCGACTAAAAATGAGTAATGCTTGGTTATAGTTAATAGATGTAGTTTGACTATCAATTATAGGTCGGGTGTATATGCATAATTAGCATAGAAAAAGCCATTTTCTATAAAGAAAATGGCTTTTTATTTTACTTATAATTAGATATAATAAAAAAATAAGCATAAGAAGTGTATTTATACAGTGTATATTTGTTATTATGGAATGTATTTGAAAGGAGATATTATGTCAGATCATACTCAACTATCGGGGCGAGCCTATATTGCTATCGGCCTGATGCTGTTCGCTTTATTCTTTGGGGCAGGTAACTTAATCTTCCCTGCTACTTTAGGTCAACATGCAGGTACCAATGTGTGGTGGGCCATCTTAGGGTTTATCGTAACTGGTGTAGGTTTACCATTGTTAGGGGTTATGGCCATGGGATACTCCGGCAGCCGTAACGTACAAAGTTTGGCAAGTCGTGTGCATCCAGTGTTTGGGGTCCTATTTACATTGGCATTATACTTATCCATTGGCCCTGCTTTTGCCATCCCTCGTACGGGGACTGTATCCTATGAAATTGCAGTGAAACCATTCTTAGGTGGAGCTGCCTCAGATACAGCACTATCCTTGTTCCTTGTGGGGTTCTTCGTAGTCACATTGTGGCTCTCTATTAATCCGCAAAAATTGGTCAATCGCATTGGTAAAATCTTAACACCAGCCTTGCTACTGACCATCGTGGTATTGATTGTTAAATCTTTGATTACTCCATTAGGCAGCTATGGTACACCGACAGAGTCCTACGCTACTAGCGGTACAGCATTCCTACAAGGATTCTTAGATGGATATAACACATTAGATGCCTTAGCATCTTTCGTATTTGGTATTTTGGTTATCGAATTTGTAACACTTTCAGGGGCACAAACACGTGATGAAATTACACGTGCCACTATGAAAGCTGGGTTAATCGCTGTAGGTTGTTTAGGCGTGGTGTACATCTTCATTGCTAGCTTAGGCGCTACCAGCGTAGAACAGTTAGGCATCTTAGATACAGGAGCGCCTGTATTGGCAGAATCGGCTCGTTTATTGTTTGGCGACTTAGGGGCCATGATCTTGGCAGTCATCGTATTATTGGCGTGTTTGACGACAAGTATCGGACTTGTTACTTCTTGTGCACAGTATTTTAGCACACAATTTGGTGGCTTATCCTATAAAGCTTATGCAGTGCTATTCGTATTGATTTCTTTCGGTGTAGGCATGTTTGGATTGAAAACCATCATTACCGCAGCCATTCCTGTGTTGATGTTCCTCTATCCATTATCCATCGCATTGATTGTGTTGGCATTCTTACATCCGTTGTTCAACGGTCGCCAATGTGTATATGCTTGGACAGTAGGGGCAACCTTCATCACAGCCCTTGTATCTGGCTTAGAAACAGCGAGCGTAGACTTAGGTAGCTTAGGACAATTCTTTGCTACACAAGTACCGATGCATGGCATCGGTATGGACTGGCTTGTATTCGGCGGCGTAGGATTCGTGATTGGATTGATCCAGCGGGCGTTGGTGAAAGCTAACTAAAAGATTATTTTATATATGTTGGGACTACTTATATACGAGTAGTTCCAATATTTTTTGTAATTAAATAAGGGTTATAAGGTTATAGGACAAAATGAATTGGTTTTAATAGCAATGAGCCTAGTTAAATACTAGGCTCATTGAATTTTAAAGTTGCAAAATTACAGATTTAGAGGGAAAACAAAAAGCTACACCATAGATAATATCTACGTGTAGCTTTTATGTATATAACCTTACAGGCATTCTTATTCCAAATCGTCGAAGTCAAATGCTGCTGCTTTTGTATAGTTCGTAACTTTTGCCTCGAAGAAGTCAGTTTTCGTGCTGTTCAAATTGGAGAAACTTTCAATCCAAGCCATAGGATTTTCCTTGATGTCTGGATATAACGGTTGCAAGCCGATGGAGTCAGCACGTTGGTTTGCTAAGTATTTGATATAGCGCTCGATCAATGTGTTGTTGATGCCAAGAATTTTGTCATCTGTAATGTATTGACCCCAAGCAATTTCATTTTCTGTACCTTCACGAAGCATTTGTGTTAACTCAGCTTCTAGTTCAGGAGTGAATAGTTCAGGGCGTTCGATGCGAAGCTCACGGATAATATTTTGGAACAATATTAAGTGAGTCACTTCGTCACGGTTGATGTATTTAAAGATTGTGGAAGTTGCGGTCATTTTACCTTGGCGTGCCAATGTGTAGAAGAAACTAAATCCAGAGTAGAAATAGATGCCTTCTAAAATATAGTTTGCCATGATAGTGCGGATTAAATTGTGCTCCGATGGCTCATCACTAAAACGTTGGTAAATGTCAGCGATGAAGCGGTTACGAGCTAATAAATGTTCATCTGTACGCCACTCATCATAAATGCGGTCACGAGTAATTGGATTCGTTACGGTATCTAAAATGTAAGAATAGGATTGGGCGTGAATTTCTTCTTGGAAGGCTTGGATATTCAATAAAGAAGCCACTTCGGATGCCGTAATATAACGGCTCAAGTTTGGCAAGTTCTCGCTTTGAATGGAGTCCAAGAAGTTTAAGAAAGAAATAATTTTGTCGAAGGCACGGCGTTCGCTGTCCGTTAAATAAGGGAATTGCTTAATATCTTCGTTCAAAGAAATTTCTTCAGGAATCCAGAAATTGTTCAGCATCGTGCGATACAATGTGTTTGCCCAATCGTACTTAATACGATTCCATTCCCGTAAATTCGTCGTATTACCGCCCACCATACTTTGCGTGCCACGGTCACCATGTTCATTAAAAATCAGTTTCTTTTCCATGAAATATCTCCTATGTATCTAGGTGAAAGTCAACATAGGAGATGACATTCACTTTACCATTTAATACTATAAAGAACTATAAAAGCATAGCTAGACGCCTGCTAATATTGGTATGTAGTTTTGATACTACTTTTTATTATACTAAAAAGATAGGTAGGTAGGCAATCAAAAAGCACAGGAGTATCAGTCCTGTGCTTTTGTGTATTCTATGCTAGAATACGTTTCCTGTTAATTTAGTGCGTTTTTATTATGGCATGATAGTAGAGATATAGGAAGAGAAAAGCTATCTAGGATTCCAGCTTCAGATGTCGATGAGCACATAATATTTGAAGCCATGTACTTGCAATTGCTTGCATATGCAATCATCGTGGTGTATGATGGAGAAAAGAAAGGAGTGATATATATGGCAAATACAAATGCAGTATATGCTAGAATTGATTCTACTTTAAAAGAAAATGCAGAGAATATTTTAGGGAAGCTTGGAATTTCTCCATCTAGTGCAATACAAATGTTATATAGCCAAATTGTGTTGCAAAATGGGATGCCCTTTGAACTGCGATTGTCGAACCGTAAAACACCAGTATCTTTGAGTAGATTATCGAAGGAAGAACTAGATGCTGAATTACAAAAAGGAATAGATTCTTTAAAGAACGATAAGTCCTATAGTATAGATGAGGTAGATGCGTTATTGGCGAAGGAATATGGGATATGAGTGATCATTATAGAGTGACTTATTCCTCTACGGCATTAGAAGATTTAAGGGATATATATGAATATATTCGTTATACATTACTATCTCCTATAGCAGCAGAACATCAAATATTGCGAATCAGAAAAATGATTGCTTCTCTAGATATATTTCCGATGAGACATATGCTGGTTAATGAGGAGCCTTGGAAATCGAAAAGGATGTACAAGGTTCCTATTGATAAGTATGTAGTTTTTTATTGTGTGGATGATATAATGCATGTCGTTTCCATAGCACGTATTTTTTACGGAGGTCGTAATATAGAGAATCGAATGAACCACTTAGACACATAGTTTGTGATTGGTGTTAAAAATATAGAAAATAAAAGCACAGGGTATTTTGCCCTGTGTTTTTTATATATGCATTGTATGAAGAATACCCTTTTATGATGTATTTTGGCTTATCAGAAAAGTTGAGTAAATCTATATAGGAGAGTAAGAGAGAGATGTCGAAATATATACTCTAGAGAATGATGTGTTTGAACAGTCTATATTTTGTACTGGTAAAAATATATGGAATTAGAAAAATTTGATAGGAAGTAATAAAACTTTAAGTATATTGAAGATAGGAGAAGAATTATATGAACTATAATGCAGATAAACCAATCAAAACAGAAGAGGAAGATTTGTTGGGAAGATCATTTTTCTCGAAGCAGTTAGCAAAGGCATTGTATGAATGTGATGCTAGCGATGGATTAGTGATAGGCCTATTTGGAGAATGGGGATCTGGGAAAACCTCTGTACTTAATATGACGATGAACGAGATTAAAAACATGGGAGAGGAATCTAAAAATAAGCCGTTAATTGTTACATTTTCACCTTGGAATTATTCTGATAAGGATAATTTGATTAGTTTATTTTTTCGTAATTTAATAAATAACTTAGATACGCCAAGCAATAATAAAATTAAAAGGAAAATAGGAAAAGTATTAACCGACTACGCGGATTGTCTAGATGCATTATCGGTACTATCACCATTGGGAGGTATTCTTGTTAATATATTAAAACCTATTATTAAAACACAGGGAACTAATCTCATGGAAGTTCCTAATCTAGATTCAACGAAAGAAAAGCTTGAGACTATATTGAAAGAAAGTAATCAAAAAATCATTGTTGTAATTGATGATATTGATCGGCTCACTAATTCACAAATTAGAGATATCTTTCATTTGGCTAAACAAGTAGGTAATTTTCCTAATATAGTGTATATATTGTCTATGGATAGGGAAATCGTTTGTAGAGCGTTAAAAGAAATCCATAATATAGACGGACATGAATACTTAGAAAAGATTATTCAAATTCCATTTGAGATTCCCAGAATTAGTAAAAGTAAGGTGCACAAGTATTTATTTAATCAGCTAGATAAAATTATTAATGACATATCTAATGATACAATTATAGATGATAGCTACTGGGGAAGGATCTTTGTTAATTGTGTAAGTCCATATATTGATAACCTTAGAGATATCAATCGATTAACTAATATTTTTAAATTTAAATATCGAGCATTGTATCAAGAGGTAAGTGTTGAAGATATGATTGGAATTACGGCGCTTGAAGTCCTAGAGCCAAAGTTATATAAATGGATTTACAGTAATAAAGATATTCTTTGTAATAGCAATAACTATAAATTTTTTAAAACTAATGAAGATGCTATAGAATATCGAAATAGATATTACGATGAATTTAAAGAGATGAGCATTTCCCCGGAGAAATCTATACGGTGTGTTTCAACGATGTTTCCTGTTTTTGCAAAAGAGATTAATGAATATCAAGGAAGTTATCAATCCGATGCAGATAATAAAAAGAAAATGAGAATCTGTGATGCTGAAAAGTTTGATATATACTTTAGACATGATTTGGATAGCGTAGAAGTTTCTAGGACCACAATTAAAGATTGGATTTATATATTTAATGAGAATGAATTGGTTAGTTCTATTGATGAAATTAACGATAAAGGAAATATTATATATTTTTTAGAAGAGGTCCTATCTTTAATTGATGACATCCCTTGTAAGAGAATAAATTTAATAGTCTCCGTGATATTTTCTTCTCAATGGAACTTCAAAGGTGAAACTAATGCAGGTTTATTCACAAGAACTGCGTATGATTTGGCTATAGATTTAGTAGAAGAACTTTTACATAGAATTAGGATAGAACAAGAACGATTTGAACTTTTATATTCCATATTAAATGATATGGATAAAAATCGCGTAGGCGCAATAACTATTATCCTATATAGAATTAAGTTGTTTTACGAAAGAAATTCAGAGGAAGTGAATACTAAAGCGATTATAAGTTTAGAGCAATTACTAAAGTTAGAAGAAAAGTATCTAGTAAAGATTAAATCGATTATTGAATCAGAAGAGAGTTTAAGTATAGAGATGTTTAGTGTTGTTTTCCGCTTGTGGGGAGAACTTGATAAACAGGAGGCATTAGAGTATTTTAATAAGATCTCTACAAGTACTATTAATACGCTTAAATTTATTTGTATATTTGCAACAAGGCGTAATGGAACTCATGGTTCAAGGTGGAGCTTTGATATTAGTGGATATGAACAATATATTTCTAAAGATGAAATATATGATGTAGTTAAACGACTACGTAACATTGATTTATTAGAGTTTACTGAAATTGAAAAGTTGAAGCTAGCCACATTTGTTTTAAATTATCAGATGCATGAATTATATTCTGCGAATGAAGAACAGGCCCAGGAATTAGTAGAACAATGGGAGCGCAACGGTATAAAAATAGAAAATTAAGGCATATAAAAAACACAGGGACACGAGCCCTGTGCTTTTTTATAACGCAGATTCAGCATTGTTAATAATCTTCATTCTAGTATTTTCTTCTTTTGACAATTGTATTCCCATACTGGTTAATCCTTTTATATCTAAGTCAGATAATAAATTCATATATAGTTGTCTATCACTTTTATTAATAATAATAGGGGCAATCCCTTGTTGTAGACAAGAATGAACGATTAAGGCTCTGCCAGTTCTTCCATTTCCATCAGAGAATGGGTGTATTCGTTCAAATCGAAAATGCTGGTCCATAATCACTTCTATTTTTTCTTCAACCGTATTTGAAATTTTTAATCTATACTCTAAAGTGTTACACCAGTTTTTTAATTCTGATTGCACTAAATAAGGCTCTGTGGGAATAAAATCGGCTCCTAAGATTATATTATGAATTGTTTTAAATGCTCCTGCATCATCTCTAATATCTTGTAGTAAATAGCTGTGAGTATCCTTTATTAAACTAATAGTAATCTCATTATGATAATTATCTTTCAAAAAAGCCATATATTTCTTGTAATTTTTTACTTCATAAAATTCGCGCTCATTCATTACTTTAGGAATGATACCATCTAATAAAATGCTTTTAGTTTCATATTGTGTTAGTGTATTACCTTCAATGGCTGTACTATGATGTGCCATTCTGACTAGAAAATCATCTAAATAAGCGTATGACAGTTTCAAATTAATTATCTCCTTAATGTACGAAGAATCTATACTGTATCATATATATAAACTGTTTTCCAACAAAAAATCAATCACATGTTTGTGAACGATTCCATCTTGGCTAAAGTCAATGGTATCCATGGAGAGAACAAACTTAGGGTAATTATCTTGTACGTGCGCATAGACGCCAAACTCACGTTGTCGTGTGGCTTCTGTTTCCATAAGATAGGACACTTGAAAGTACAGTCGTTCTTTATCTTTCGTAGCGATAAAGTCGATTTCCATATCTTTTACCTTCCCAATTTCTACGGTATATCCTCTAGATATCAGTTCAATATATACAATATTTTCCAGGGTTCTTTCAATATCTTTCGTATTAGAATACCCTTTGGCAGCCCGAAATCCATGATCCGTAAGGTAATATTTTTCATCAATTTTAAGATTCTTTTTACCGACCGTATCAAATCTAGACACCTTTTTCAGGATGAAAGCTTGCTGACAATAGTCTAAATAATTCAGTATAGTATCAATGGAAACATCCCGATGCTCGCTCTTTAAATATTTTTTAATACTAGTTGCAGAAACGGGGGACCCTATATTTTGTATAGTAAATGATAGGATTCGATTGAAAATATCCACATCGCGAATTTTATTGTGTGTCAATACGTCTTTGATCAAAACCGTATGATACACATCATTTAGATATTTATAACTACTATTTTCTTCTAAGTTAAAGTATTTTAAGGTAGGCATACCACCTAATTGGATGAACTTAGTGAATAGCTCTTCTTTACTAAGCTGTTTTTCTTGGAATACTTCTACAAACTCATCAAATGTAAATGGCTGTATTTCAAATTCTACATATCTGCCAGCAAGAAGTGTAGCAAGTTCGCCAGAGATTAAGGTGGAGTTGGAACCAGTAATATAGATGTCGCAATCTTTACCAACACGTAGACCATTTACAACTTTTTCCCAATCTTCCACTAACTGTATCTCGTCAAAGAAATAGTAAAGCTTCCCATCCAAGTGTTTTGTTGTTTCTATGAGATATTTTGCCAATAATGTGGCATTGTTTATCTCTAAAAATTCTAAGGATTCAAAGTTAATATAAACTTTACGTTCATCAGGCACTTCTTGTAAGATAGTGTCTTTAATTATCGTTAATAAAGTAGACTTTCCAACACGGCGCATACCTGTGAGAATTTTAATTACAGGCTTATCAATGAATGGTTCTATTTGGGTTAAGTACTTAGGACGTTTAATATATTCCATAGCTAACACCTCACTTTCATTGATTCTATTATACTCGAAACAATTAAAGATTCCAATAATTATTTCGAGTATAGTCGAAAGTGTTACAGATTGCGCATATCAATTCGATTATACTCGAAAGCATAAAAAGGTATTAGTATAGTCTCGATCATAAACAAAATACATATCAATCGTACTATATATAATACCTTTAAAATATCAACATATCGCAAATATTTGTGCTATAATAAAACCATAGAAGAGTCATCAACGTGAGTTGGGCTCATCTCTTCCTACTATGGGAGGAGGTGGTTGCTATGACAAAATATGAAAAGATTACTTTAGTCATTTCTATTATTAGCTTAGCAATTCAAATCATTGATCTTGTAAAATAGACAATGAAAAGCCTAACGTAAAGATAAGTATCACTAGTACTTATACACGTTAGGCAAATCACATTTCTGTTTTTGAGATGAGCCTAACGCCACCACACGTTGAAGACTCTTCTTGTTTGTAAGTCAAGTATACCACAGTCACTTACAGAATACAAATCCGACCTCCCCGACAAAACGACGTCGTTCCGACTAGATTTTTGGTGGGGAATTTGCCTAATTCGAAATATACCAAAAGAGCACGGTGTGCCCCGAACAAACATCATGAAATGCCGTTTGTGAGGAGCATGCCGTGCTCTTATATGTATAAGGGTTAACCCCACCAAAGATTAGGAGGAACAGCTAGTGCATTCATCCATTTCTAAGGATTGGTTACGGATATAGTAAATTGTCTTAATGCCTTGTTTATAGGCTTCCACATATAAATCAAGAATTTCTTTTGCTTTCATTTGTGGCGTAATGTACAAATTGAAAGACTGTGCTTGGTCGATATGGCGTTGACGGATACCGCAAGCCTTGATAGACCATTGTTGATCAATCGTGTGGGCTTCTTTGTAGAACCACATAGTTTCGTTGCTCAAATCAGGTGCTGTTTTAGGTGTAAAGCTACCTTTTTTCTCTTCAATGAAGAATTTTTTGAAGATAGGATCGATACCAGCTGTGGTATTAGCAATGTTGGATGTACTGCCTGTTGGAGCGATAGCCATTAAGTAACCGTTACGGATACCGTATTTTGCCACATCTGCTCGCAGTTGTTGCCATCTTTCAGAGGCGTAACCACGGCGCTCAAAATATTCCCCCGTTTCCCATTGAGAACCTTTGAAAGCAGGGTAAGCACCTTTTTCTTTCGCCAATTCCATGGATGCCTTGATGGCAGCGTAAGCAATATTTTCAAACAATGTGTCAGCTACATCCAAATGCTCATCGCTTTCCCATTGTACTTTATGTTTCACCAAGTAGTGGTGGTAACCGCTAGTGCCAAGGCCGATAGCGCGATATTTTTCACTAGTTACGCGTGTTTCAGGCACAGGGAATTGGTTGATAGTAATAACGTTGTCTAACATACGAACTTGTAATGCGATGTTTTCTTCTAACTCTTCATCAGAGGTTTGACCTAGGTTGATAGAGTTTAAATTACAGGTTACCATGTCCCCCGCTTTTGTGCGAGTCACGATGGAACCATCGTCTTGGATAATTTCTTCATCTAAATCCGTGAAACCAACGTTTTGTGCGATTTCATGACACAAGTTGGATGCATAAATCATACCTGCATGCTTATTAGGGTTCGCACGGTTCGTCGTATCTCGGAAGAAGATGAAAGGTGTACCAGTTTCTACAGCGGAACGCATGATTTTTTTCATCATATCCAAAGCACTGACTTCGATGCCGTGTAAATCTGGACTAGCTTCACAAGCTAAATATTTTTCCGTGAAAGCTTTATTCGTATCGTCATCGTAATAGTCTTCTAATTGAAAGCCCATCACACGAGATACTTCATGTGGGTCGAATAAAGTGAAGTGCTCACGGTTGATAACACGTTCCATGAAAATATCTGGTACAGATAGAGCAGGGAAGATGTCGTGCGCTTTACGACGGTCATCACCATTGTTCGTACGAAGTTCAACAAATTCGTAGAAATCTTTGTGCCACACGTCAAGTGTTACCGTAGCGCCACCTTTACGTTTACCTAACTGGTCTACAGCAACGGCAGTATCGTTGTATAAACGAATCCAAGGGATGACACCGCCAGAAGAATTTTTATAGCCACGAATATCGGAGTTCAAGGCACGTACTTTACCAAGATAAATACCAAGAGCGCCACCATGTTTAGACACACGGGAGAACTTTGCATTCACATCGTAAATGGACCATAGATTATCTTCTACACCAGAAATAAAGCAAGAGCTTAGTTGATGGAATGGTGTACCAGCATTCGCCAACGTTGGTGTAGCTGTAGTCATTTTTAATTCGCTCATCAAATCATAGAATTTTTTAGCGTAATAGACTTTTTTGTCCCCTTCGATGACAGCTAAATGCATAGCGATAGCCATGAAACGCTCTTGTGGAAGTTCGTAAATTTCTTTGTTGAAGCCTTTCACTAGATAGCGGTCTGCCAATAATTTAATACCTTCGTAGTTAAATAAGTAGTCACGTTTTGGCTTGATATAATCGCCTAGTTCTTCCAACTCAGCTTCTGTATATTGTGTTAAGAAAAAGTCTGCATAACGGCGAGCAGCAACTAAGGTTTTTACTAAATCAGTGAAGTTGCCATAACCAAAGGCTTTGTATTTACGGTTAATAGCAGCTTCTTTGTACAAATCGAATAAGTATAGACGAGCTGCCACAAATTGCCAGTCTTGGTTCATGCGGTTTACCATGTTGCCAAAACCATCGTCTACTTTTTGGATGACTTTCTCGATGGCAGTTTGAACAAGAGTTTGTTGAATTTGTTTCGTAGTCATGCCGTCCACGAACTGCAATTTACAGTCCATTTCAAGCTCGATAGGGTCACAAGAGTCTAAGCCTAAACAAGCAAAGGCAACCATTTTCTTCGTTTTTTCTACCGACAATGGCTCATAATGGCCATCCCGTTTCTTGATCATAATGCTCATGAGAGTCTCCTTTTTCTGACGATGTAGTTTTTGTATCTGTTGTAAAGATTATCCACATATATTGAATATATGTGGAAACATATCCGGTTAACATAATGTATTAGGCCTTGACCATAAAAGGACTCCCATTTACGAATCGCAAATGAGAGTGCATAGATATGTTTTCACACGGACTCAATATCAATATATTGTATAGAGATAAAGTGCTTTGGCACAACATCTTCTAAAATTATACTATATCAGTCATTTTTTCACAACGCCCTCAGCATGTCAAAAATGCATACCATAATGAGGAAAAGATACTTTACAAAATACAGAGGATGAAAAATTTCGTCGTTTTTGTATAAGATAGTTTGTAGTGAGTACTTTTAGAAAAAGAAAATGGAAAAAAATAGATATGACTTGTAGTCGAGGTGTGATAAAAATCAATATATTGTAATATGAGTTTTAGTAATTTTAATAATGCAAAATAAATATATAAAAGAAAGAAAATAAATTATGAGAAAAACTATCACATAATTAAAATGAGTAATTTTAGAAATAGTAAGAGGAAATTATTTCTAAAGAAACTTTTAATAATGACAAAAAATTATATAACCTAAAAAATTGTGTAATAACAAGATAGTTGGGGGAAAAGATAAAAGTACACTGTATAAGTATAAATTGAATGAGAATTACCTTGAAAATAGTATATTGTTATATACTTACTTAAAACCTATGAAAAACGTTATCAAAACGGCTTAATCCCTTGTAAAAAGGGGGTTTTTAGGGGCTGCTGTGACAATTGTAACACTTTGGAATACCGTATATAATAAGGCTATAGATTGATGCATATATCAGTCATATATGCAGTTAAACATAGTTCCTTATTTTAAGAACAGTATGTAAGAGGTATAGTTCAAAATAAGACAAGTGTTTTTGAGGAGGTACGTATGGAACAATATGATGTTCTCGTAGTAGGTAGTGGTGGAGCAGGCCAACGAGCTGCTTTAGAAGCTGCACGACGTGATGGTTTACGTGTAGCATTGATCACAAAAATTTTCCCAACACGTTCTGCCACAGCAATGGCACAAGGTGGTGTTAATGCGGCGTTAAATAACGTAGCAAAAGAAGACTCCACAGAAGTTCATACATTCGATACTGTAAAAGGTTCTGACTATCTTGGCGACCAAGATGCTATCGAATTCTTCTGTCAACGTTGCCCAGAAGGCGTATTAGAAATGGATTTCATGGGAACTCCTTTCTCTCGTACAGACGAAGGCAAAATCGCACAACGTAACTTTGGTGGACAATCCTATCCACGTACATGCTACAGTGCGGATAAAACTGGTCACGTAATTCTTCATACAACATATGAACAATGTCTTAAAGAAGGCGTACATTTCTTACAAGAATGGTACCTATTAGATATCGTTGTAAAAGACGGTAAAGCTGGTGGTGCTATTATCTGGAATATGAAAAAAGGTAAAGTAGAAATTATCAAAGCTAAATCCATCGTATTATCCACTGGTGGTGCTGGCCGTGTATTCTGGACTCGTACAACTAACCCATTCCTTTCTACTGGTGACGGCATGGCAGTAGCTTTCCGCGCTGGTGTAGGCTTAAAAGATATGGAAATGATCCAATTCCATCCAACTGGTCTTGGTAAAACTGGTATCTTGATGTCCGAAGCTGTTCGTGGTGAAGGCGGATACTTGTTAAACGTTGAGGGCGAACGTTTCATGAAAAAATACGCTCCTAACAAAATGGAATTAGCGTCTCGTGACGTTGTAGCAAAAGCAATCGAAGATGAAATCGCAGCTGGTCGTGGTTTCAATGGTTCTGGCCTTGATGCATACGTAGTAGCTGACCTTCGTCACTTAGGACCTGAAGTTATCATCGAAAAACTTCATGGTATCCGTGACTTGGCTCTTTGCTTTGAACATTGCGATCCTTTAACAGATCCAGTGCCAATTCGTCCTACTTGCCATTACATCATGGGCGGTATCGACGTAGTTGACTACAAAACTTGTGCAACAGAAATCCCTGGTATCTTCGCATCTGGTGAAGCATCTTGTATCTCTATCCATGGTGCTAACCGTTTAGGTGGTAACTCCTTAGCTGACGGCGTTGTATTTGGTAAAGTATCTGGTGCAGGTGCTGCTGATTATGCACAAGCTAGTGCATTTGCAGATTGCGATGCTGAATTGAAAGCAAAAGCTGATGAGTGGGAAGCTAAATTCGTTGAAGTTACATCCCGTACATCTGGTCGTCCAGTAGCTGAAATTCGTGATGAATTAGCTGTGGCGATGTGGAATAAAGTAGGTATCTTCCGTAACGAAGCAGGTATCACAGAAGCTCTTGAAGTGATCGATCGTTTGACAGAAGAATATGAAACTTGCTATGTAGGTGACTCTAACCGTACTTACAATATGGCATTCGTAAACTACGTAGAAATCAAATCTATGTTGACAGTTGCGAAAGCTATCGCTTTGGGCGCTTTACATCGTAAAGAATCTCGTGGCGCTCACGTTCGTGAAGAATTCCCTAAACGTGATGATTCCCAATACTTAAAACACGCTATTTGGAAACTTGGCGAAAATGGCGAATACGTAATGTCCGAACGCGATGTAGTGTTCACTAAATACGAACCACAAGAAAGGAAGTACTAAGATGAGACAAATTACTTATCATATCCACCGCTTTAACGAAGGCCGCGCGTATGTACAGTCTTATACTTTCGATTATGAAGCAGACCGTACTATCCTTTGGGGCTTACAAAAAATTAAAGATACATTAGATCCAACATTAACTTTCGTAGCAGCTTGCCGTTCTGCAGTATGTGGCGCTTGCTCCGTGAAAGTTAACGGTCAAGCAATGCTTGGTTGCGAGGCTAAAATTGATGAAATTACAGAACGTTTTGGTTCTGATGAAATCACAGTAGCACCAATCGGTAACTTTGATGTGATCCGTGACTTAGTAGTTGACTGGGAAGCAAAAGTTAGCCGCTTGAAAGAAGTAGCTCCTTGGATTTTTGTAAAACCAGAGTTCACTACTAAAACTGGTACACGTCAATCTGCTGCAGACTTCAAAAAATTCGTTATGAACACAGAATGTATCCTTTGCGGATGCTGTGCTTCCGAATGTAATAAATTGTCTGCTAACCGTGAAGACTTCTTGGATCCATATGTATATACAAAAGCTAATCGTTTTGTAATGGATTCCCGTGATGTGTCTCCAATGGCGCATACTACACCAGCTTTCAATCATGGCTTGTGGAAATGTGTGCATTGTATGAACTGTATCACTCGTTGTCCAAAACATTTGAAACCAGAAAAAGATATTTCCAACCTTCGCCGTGTAGCGACACAAGCAGGCTTGTCCAATAAAGGTACTCGTCATGCTATCGCGTTCAAGCAAGACTTGTTAAAAACTGGTCGCCTAAACGAAGTAACAATGAGCTTGAAAACAGACGGATTATTGGATTCCGCAAAACAAGGTCTATACGCTCTTCGTTTATGGAAACATGGCAAAATCAATCCATTCGAATTGGTAGTTCCTCATAAACCAGTGAATGGTATTGAAGGTGTTCGTACAATCGGTCGTGCAGTAGAGGAGGCTGGAAAATAATGAAATACGGATTTTTCCCAGGTTGCGTATTAGAAGGCGCATCTAAAGAAGACTACTTAGCAACCGTTGCAGTAGCGAAAAAATTAGGTATCGAAATCCAAGAATTAGATGGATGGACTTGCTGCGGCGCATCTCATGTTCAAGATATCGATCCATTATTGACTCTTTCCACTAATGCTCGTAATATTGCGTTAGCTGAAAAAGAAGGCTTAGATATTCTTACAGTTTGTAACACTTGTACTTTAATGCTTCGTGAAGCTAAAAAAGAGCTTGATGACCATGAAGTAACTCGTCAAAAAGTTAATAACATTCTTGGCGAAGCTGGTATGAGCTACAAAGGTACTAGCGAAGTAACACATTTCTTGTGGGTACTTATCCGCGAATATGGTTTAGATAATTTGAAAGCAAAAGTGGTTCGCCCATTGACTGGTCTTCGTGTTGCTGAATATTATGGTTGCCATATCCTTCGTCCAGAAGAAGAAATGGGCTTCGAAGATATACAAATCCCAACAAGCTTGGCAGATTTGATTACAGCATTAGGTGCTACTCCAATCGATTTCTCCCGTAAATTAGATTGCTGTGGTTTCCATGCAGTATATCCTGCACATGATTCTGTAATGCAAATGACTGGTTCTATCAATGCTGATGCGCAAAAAGAAGGTGCTGATTGTGTCGTAACACCATGCCCACTTTGCCAAATGCAATTGGATATGTTCCAAAAAGAAGCAAAAGCAACTGTTCCAATGAATGGTGATATGCCTATCATCCACATGAGCCAATTAATTGGCCTTGCATTGGGTTGCACTCCAGCAGAAATGGGTATGACAGATCGTCACTTGGCAAGCACTGCTTCCTTGAACCGTTTCTTATAATCAGAAATACAATCGTATTACACAAACTTACAACAGGTTGTCCTTCGGGGCAACCTGTTTTTTATATGCTCTTGGAAGCCTTATATTGTGGGCTATAGGACAAAATGAGTTTGTTTTAATAGAGGTGATCCTAGTTAAATACTAGCTTCGTTGCATGTTAAAGTTGTTTTAAAAACGTTGAGGTCGGATATAATGAGATGAATTTCCTAGTGATAAACCAAGTCAAATACAGGGTGTATTGTGTAGTTATCTTTTTAAAATATAGTAAATTACTATACTATTGTAAGAACAATATACCGAACATATATATTGAAAATATAGAACAAATATGCTACTATACTAGTATGGAGGAGGGATAGTATGGCAGTGTATATGTGTTTAGATTTGAAGAGTTTTTATGCTTCTGTGGAGTGTGCAGATTTGGGGGTAGATCCCTTTACGACCCCATTAGTTGTAGCCGATGCATCACGTGGGCTAGGAGCAATTACACTAGCTATTTCTCCGGCATTAAAGCAATTAGGCGTCAAGAATCGATGTCGGTTGTTTGAGATTCCCTCTACCATTGAGTATATGGCGGTAAGGCCTAGGATGCGACGATATATGGAAGTATCTGCCTCTATTTATGGTGTTTTATTGGACTATGTGGCACCAGAAGATATTCATGTGTACTCTATTGACGAGTATTTTATTGATGTGACTCCCTATAGCCGATTGTATAAGAAAACATGGTGGGAACTAGCATTGCTCTTCAAATATAAGGTATTAGAACAGACTCATATTCATGCTACAGTTGGATTAGGAACTAATTTATTTTTAGCTAAGGTAGCTCTCGATGTGTTGGCCAAGCATGCGCCACAGGGAATTGGTATTCTTAATGAGAAGCTATTTGAAGAAAAAATATGGCATCATCAACCGATTACAGATATTTGGCAAATCGGAAGGGGAATCGCAAGCCGGTTACATAAGTATGGCGTAGTGGATTTGCATGGTATTACGACGGTGCCTGAGGAACGCTGGTATAAGGAATTTGGGATTAATGCGGAGCTACTCATTGACCATGCTTGGGGGCGTGAGACGTGCACTATGAAAGAGATTCATATGTATCGACCAGCGAAACACTCTTTGTCGAGAGGGCAAATTTTGCTGAGGAATTATTCCTACGAGGAGTGTTTTGTGCCTCTTCGGGAGATGGTGGAATCTTTATTGTTGGAATTGATTGCAGAGGAAGCGCTGACAAAATATATTTCCTTAGGGGTGCGGTATGCAGATAGAATGGTGAAAGGTACCGGTGGATCGAGACGGTTATCGAAGTATACGTGCTCCTTAGAGGGACTTTCACAGGCAGTATTGGAACTGTATAAAAAAACTACTCACCCTCATCAAGAGATTCGGCAGTTATCGGTGGGATTTGATGATTTGGTTAGTCGTGAGGCGGTACCTTGGGAAGAAGATTTGTTTTCTACGTCTCAGGATAGAGAAGAAAAAGCATACCAAGTGGAGCGGACTGTATTGTCGATTAAGGAAAAGTTTGGCGGTAATTCCATACTTCGTGCTAGCAGTTTACAAGAAGAGGGGACCATGCAGTTTCGTAACACCTTGGTGGGAGGGCATAATGCAACATAAACGACCGAAGATGACATTGTTACAGAGGGCTAAACAATTTATGCCCTTTGCTGCATTGAAAGGATTTCAAGAGTTATTGGAGGAAACTGCACGATATAAAGAGAATCGTAAAGAACTTTCAGAGGAGCAATTGGAAGTATTGGATACACAGTGTAAGGGGCTAGTGATAGGGGACGTAGTTAGTGTAGTCTATTACAATGGACGAGTTTATGATACGGTGCAAGGGCGATTACAACAGATTGATACAGTGTATCGAACGATGACGGTAGGAGATGTGCTTGTACCAATGTCTCATATTATGCGAGTTACTACTATCGGTTGAGTATTGACCATTTTTGTAAATCATGTAGAATGGTACATATACGCTATGTGTTAGATATGCGAGCCATAGTGAATACATGAGAACAGGATGGACATAATGAAACAAAAGCGATATAGAACCTATGGGTGGTGGGCCATAGGATTGAGTCTAATCTTGGCTTTGCTAGGATTAGGCTGGAATATGTATGTGAAATATACAACGCCGGTGACGAAATATGTGGTAGAAGCAGGCGATTTTGAATTGCAAATCCCTAAGTTAGGCACAACTAGTACAACTATCTCTTTAGCTTGGAATCCAGTAAATGATGAACGATTGGTGGGATATGATATTTACGTTAATCAAGAAAAAGTGAAAGAAATTCGTCCTAGTGCAAAGGACGTATCTATCATTCCTAGAATAGAGTTGAAGGGACTAGAATCTGATACAGTATACTTAGTGCAAGTAAAAGCTGTAGATGATACGGGCTCTACCTTGTTTGATTCTTCCAAGATACCAGTCAAAACATTACCTCAAGAACCGCGTTTAGAGGCTACCGCCTATGGCGCAGTAGGAGATGGAATCACGGACAATACGTTAGCGTTACAAAAAGCGATACGTGATACCCCAGCGGGAGGTATCTTACATATTAGTAAAGGTGTATATCTCACAGGAACGCTATTCTTGCACAGTTATATGACCTTAGAATTAGATGAGGATGCTGTACTGATGGCGGTTAATAATAGCTCTGCCTTTGTGAAACCTAATTATGTGGTGACAGGAGGTACGCCATATTTAGGACTTTTACAGTTAGAAGGCGATGAGCAAGGACCTATCGAAAACGTTGTCATTCGTGGTGGTACTATTGATGGATATGGATGGAAAGAAGACCTTTTACAAGAGGAGAATACACCTGAAGCGGATGCAGTGACGCAAGATGTGCTTGATCATACTGGTTTATTAAGTAAGTCGGAAGTACAAGCTGCTATGCGTAGAGGGGCTAGTTATGAAAAAGGTAATTCTACACGGTCTTCTTTAGTGGTTATCCATCATGGTAAGGATATTTTTCTGAAAAATACGGTGTTAAGAAATGCATCAGCTCATATGGTGGAGGCTACACAAGTGGATCAACTAAGCATCCAAGAGGTGCGTATGGAAGGTAGGCACAGTGGTGATGGCTTACATTGGGATGGTGTAGGGTTACTGACACAGAATCTTGTGATGGAACGTATGCAACAAGGGATTGTGGTATTAGCAGGACACCCTGTAGGATCCAGTGTAACGGAGCAGTGGAATGCGTACAATTTACAGATTCATCATAGTCGTGTAGGCATTGTCTTTACTAATACAGGAAATACTTGGATTCAACATATGTATTTACAAGGATTGACTATGGAAGATGTACTACTCGCTATGCGTGTTCGTGAGACTACAACCATAGGAGGCGGCATTCGTGATATTGTGGTACGAGATACTCAACTGCGAGGGATTGCACAACAAATAGATATAGGAAACAGACGAAATAGTCCTACAGAATGGATTCATACTACTGTAGAGCCCCTAAATTAACAAATAATAAAGGAGAGTTGATGTATCAACTCTCCTTTGCTATAAGTATTTTATCTCTTGAGATTAGATTTGTTTTTGTAATGGATTGTAGAATAATCCCTGTGTTTTTTTGCGGCGCTTATTAGGTACGTAGACTTGTAAAAACTTAGGCAATACTTCTAAGTCTACTGGTGCATCAGGTCCGATATCGCCATCCATATTGGTGGACGCATCCATGGTGTCACACACTTCGATGCGAGCTTGTTTGACTTTTAATATGGTTACATATTTTGAATTATAAATAGAACCACTTAGAATGAGTGGCAAGATGAAGAATAGGTTCATGATGAAGTATTCTTTGAAAATAATAATCCGCATATACCCATCATCTACGGAAGCAGTAGGCATAAAATGTTCAAAGCTAGATACCACATTGGTCAATAAGGCGATGACCAATGGGGACATAAATTCTTGGGTCCCTTCTTCGGTAGTGATGCGGAACTTATAATCCTTGGTTGTAAATAAAGCTTGTCCACCTTTGGCAAAGTAGGCTAAGGGGCCCAGTAATTGTTTTTCTTTTGGCGTGACAGAGGCTACAACCTCAGGGATGACTCCAATGGCGATATTGTTGCAAAAAAACGAATCGTTACAACGACCTACATCGACATGGCGGATGGTACTATTTTTTAAGCCGTGAATAGCTTCTAATGGTTGTAAGGGGATGCCCAGAGCACGGCTCATATCGTTGACAGTGCCAAGGGGAATGAAACCGAATTTGGAGCGACAGCCAGCTTTCACAATACCATTGACAGTTTCATTGATGGTGCCATCACCGCCCATACAAAAGATAGCATCGAACCCTTCGTTGGAGGCTTCGATGGCGAAGCGGGTGGCGTCGCCGGATTGTCGGGTAAATTTTACTTCTAAGCGATCAAAGAGCGCGCTTAGTTGCCATTGTAGTTCCATTACGTATCGGCGAGCCCGACCGCCACCTGATACAGGGTTTATAATAATTAGACAACGACTCATGGTTGATTCCTATGTTAAACATAAATATAGTAGTTATTACTATTATAGCATAGGAAATTTAATTGTGGGAAAGGGTTGTTTCTGTAGATTTCATTGATTTTTAGGACCTACTTCACGTATAATGAAAGAAATGTGTTACGTATGCCAGACTAGGTGAAAATATAGAAAAGTAACATCCTGGAGGGGGATTTGATGGATAAGACGGAAGAGTATCGTTTGCATAGTATTGACTCAATTGGGCGACTGCCGTTGAGTGAGCAAGTATATATGTCGCTAAAGCAAGCCATTTTAACGGGTTCTTTAAAGCCAAAAATGAAATTAAGTGAAGTGCGTATTGCAGAGCAATTAAATGTGAGTGCCACACCGGTACGTGAAGCATTTCGTAAATTAGCGAAAGATAATTTGGTGGTTATCAAGCCATGGAAAGGTGTGACGGTAAAAGGTTATTCTCCAGAAGAGATTGTAGCCATGTATCAATGTCGTGAAGTAATGGAAGGCTTGGGTGCTAGACTTTGTGCAGAACGATGCACAGAGGAGCAACTAGTAGAGTTACAAGAAGTGTGCGATGCAGGGATTCACACGGAAGATCCAGAAGAACGGGTAGCTATTAATAGTCGCTTTCATACGTTAATTGCAGAATTTTCTGGAAATGATCGTGTAGCAGATTATCTAGCAGATTTTCGGGAAATGGTCAATCGCGATATGTACATCAGTACATCAGATAAAACTCGAACAATCTCTTGTGACCTAGAACATCAATAAATTATGGAAGCTATCCATGATCGCAATGGACAGCTGGCAGAAGAACGAATGCGAGCTCATGTACGGAATGCGTTTGTATTTAAAAAGGCTCATGCAGAGTTATTGGCAAAACAGAAAGAGAAGTAAATATCCTATTGAAAGAATATTAATAGGCTATAATATAAATATTTTATAATGTTATATGTAAAAAATATATAAAAAAGCTTTAAATTTATGGTTCATGTGTTTACTTTTAAAGTATCATTTGCTATAATAACTCAGGCAAAGGGTTCACACTACCTTTGCTAGATAAAGATCTCTCTCTTTATCTACCTAACTTACAATAGGGAAGGGTTTATCTTATACCTTCCCAGGTAAAAGACCCTACTTTTACCGAAGGGGCGCCCCCCATTGCCCCAACAAAACATTTGAAGCTATTTCAAATGTTCTCTCTCTTTTTTCTCAAATACAAAGACCTCGGCTGTATTCTCTTGGCCGAGGTTTTTGTATTTTTTTGCTTATAGGGAATGTCTATATATAGAGAGTATTATATATGTTTAGAAAATAGATGTATAAATAGTCTTTAAGTGGCGCAAAAATAGTTTATAAATATAGGGAATATGATTGATGAAAAACGGTAAAAATGCTATTATTAAAGATGAACTTTGAGAGATTGATGTGTATCGAAAACACTTAATAAATAACAGTCTTTCTGTGGTCCTATATTACAATCCTAAGGAGGGTGAATCTCTTGCAAAAACGTAAAGATTTTATCTGGAAAATGGGCGGTCAGCAAGGTGAAGGTATTGAAAGCTGTGGCGAAATTTTAGCTACTATTCTTGCCAAAGAAGGTTATTCCTTGTACAGCCAACGTTTGTTTGCATCTCGTATCAAAGGTGGTCATACAACATTTGCATTACGTATCGCATTAGAACAAATTATGACAGTAGGCGAGCATATCGATTTCTTGGTAGCGCTTGACCAAGAAACTGTAGATATGCACGGTAAAGAAGTGCGTGAAGGTGGCTTTATCATTTGCGATAGCAAAGTAAATCCTAATTTTGAAGCTTTCACAGGCACAGGTGTGACTTGTTTGGCCTTGCCAATTTCTGAAACGGCATTACAACAAGGTTCCTTGTTGATGCGTAACATCGTAGCATTGGGGATGTCTGTTGCCTTATTAGGCTTTGAAACAGAATTATTCTTAACAGCTATTAAAGCTCGCTTTGCGAAAAAATCCGAAGATATTATTAACAAAAACTTACAAGCATTCCAATTGGGTTATGATCTTGTAAAAGAACAATTGGGTGATGTAGAAGTAGATACATTGGACAAACCAACACCAAAAGATCAAATGTTCTTACTTGGTAATGAAGCCTTAGCATTAGGTGCGATTGCAGCGGGATCCCGTTTTATGGCGTCCTACCCAATTACACCGGCTTCTGAAGTAATGGAATACATGATTAAGAAAATGGATAAAGTTGGTTCTACTGTGGTACAAACAGAAGATGAGATTGCGGCATGTATGATGGCTATGGGTGGTGTATACGCTGGTGTTCGTGGCTTTACATGTACATCTGGCCCTGGCTTGAGCTTGATGGCGGAGTCTTTATCCATGGCATCTATGGCTGAATTGCCAATGCTTATCATCGATGTACAACGTTCTGGCCCATCTACAGGCATGGCTACAAAAGTAGAAACATCCGATATCGATGCAGCTTGCTACAATGCGCATGGCGATTATTCCAATATCGTTATCGCACCTACAAGCATTGAAGAATGTTTCTACGAAATTCAACATGCCTTCAACTTGGCAGAACAATACCAATGTCCAGTTATTTTCATGCCTGATTTACAACAAGGCTTGAATAAACAATCTGTACCAACATTCGATTTGAACCGTGTTGGTATTGAACGTGGTAATTTGATGAAAGAAGAAGAGTTGCCAGCATTGGAAAATCCTAAATATTTCAAACGTTTTGAAATTACTGAAAGTGGTATTTCCCCTCGTACTATCCCAGGTATGAAAAATGGTCTATTCTTGTCTACTGGTCTAGAGCATAACGAAGAAGGTAAACCGGCAGAAGCACCTTCTATGCACGTGGCACAAACAGATAAACGTTTCCGTAAATTATCTACAGTAGCAGATGTATATGAACCATTCTTAAACAATGCAAAACATGAGGAAGCAGATGTTCTTGTCATCGGTATTAACTCTAGCCGTGGTGCTATTGAAGAAGCTGTGGTGGAATTAGAGGCAGAAGGCCATAAAGTGAACCATTTACAACTTCGCTTGATTAAACCATTCCCGAAAGAACAATTGCTACCATTCTATAACAGTGCTAAAAAAGTTGTGATCTGCGAACAAAATGCTACAGGTCAATTGACTAACTTATTCCGCATCAACATGCCGAATAAAGAAAAACTTTCTAGTTGCTTAAAATATGATGGTAATCCATTTACAACATCTTATGTAAAAGCGGCAATTAAGGAGGTTTTATAATGGCTACAGCAAATGAATATAGAAATGATATCCGCCCTAACTGGTGTCCAGGTTGTGGTCATTATGGGGTACAAGCAGCCATCGCTGATGCAGTAGCTGCTCTTGATATTGCGCCTGAAAAATTGGCTGTTATCTCTGGTATCGGTTGTTCTAGCCGTATCGGTGGTTACTTCTATGCCTATGGTGCGCATACTACACATGGTCGTGCACTTCCTTATGCACAAGGTGTGAAATTAGCAAATGAAGATATGAACGTTGTGGTTTGTGGTGGTGACGGTGATGCCTTTGCTATCGGTATGGGTCATACGATCCATGCGTTCAAACGTAATGTAAATATTACGTATGTGGTTATGGATAACCATGTATATGGTTTAACCAAAGGTCAAACATCTCCTCGTTCTGACGTGGGTTTTGTGACAAAAACGTCTCCACATGGTTCTTTTGAAAGTCCATTGCCAATCTGTGAAACAGCCATTGCTTCTGGTGCTACTTTCGTAGCACAAAGTTACATGGTAAACCGTGCACAATTGGTGGATTTAATTAAACAAGGTATGCAACACGAAGGATTCTCTTTCATTAACGTGTTCAGCCCTTGCGTAACGTACAATAAACAAAATGGCTATGATTACTTCAAAGATAATCTGGTAAACTTGCCAGAAGGTTACGATCCAACAAACCGTGCAGAAGCATTTGCTATGTTAGGTGAAACCAATGGTCTTGTAACAGGCTTGATTTATCAAGATACAACAAAACCATCCTTTGAACAAGCATTATATGCTGCCAACGGTGGTCCACATGCGCGTGCATTAGTACATGATGTGGTGAAACCAGATGCAGAGATGTTTGCATCTCTTTGCAACGAGTTTAAATAGAAACAACATATCTCGTTTGAGGATATGAAATGTGGCGAAAAGCCGTACAACTTCAGAAAACTGCCCTACGCGAAAGTTTTCTTGAAGTTATACGGCTTTTCTTTTGCATATAATACTCCGAGAGGAGATATGTTGTTTTATAGTTTGTGAATTTTTGCTATACTGTAGATGTTACCTCCCCGATACTGGTGACAGGAAGGGGGTGAATTCATGGAAATACTAGTCAACTTGTTAATCTCTGTTGTGGCAGGAATAATCAGTCAATATTTCTGCAAGTGGTTAGACAGATGGTTTAAAGGTAACTAACCCAATCTAGAGGTAGCTCTCTTTAAAAAGCAGAACCCCCACAGTAGCCGCTGTGGGGGTTTGTTGTTCCCATGGAACTAGTCAACTTGTTGTCAACTAAATTATATCATGCTTAGAAAGAATTGTCATCTAAAAAAAGCAGAAATCCCACAGCTGCAACTGTGAGGTTTCGTCGTCCCAATGGAACTTAATCAACTTGTATCTCTAGTATAGCATAAGTCAGGTTTGATGTCATAAGAATATTAAACTCTTACTTGGGGGAATTGACGAAATAGGCTCAGTTCATAGAATAGTATTGTTTGTAGGTTTCGCTTACTTTCAAAATTTCATTTATGTTGCTATAATGTGAGTACATTAGAAACGAGGAGTGATAATTAGATGAAATCTGTTTTATATACGATGATGGTAGCGGCGTTTTTAAATCCGTTTGTATCGAGCTCTCTCACGATGTCTTTTCCAGATATGATGCAAGAGTTTGGGGCTACTACGAATGATATGGCATGGGTGGTGGAATCTTTTTTACTGTGCTGTACGGTGGCGGTGATTCCTGCTGGTAAACTAGCGGATATCTATGGAAAGCGCAAGCTATTTTATATAGGTAGTATTGTATTTACGATGATATCTGGGTTTATGTGCTTTGTTGGCTCAGTAGAGATGCTGACGGTGTATCGAGCCTTGCAAGGAATTGCCTTAGGGGTTGTATATACTACGTCTATGTCTATTTTAACTTTATCAGTACCATTAGAACGGCGCGGTTATGCATTTGGTATGATCGGAGGTATGGTCTATTTGGGATTATCCTTGGGGCCGGCCGTAGGTGGATTTCTAAATTATTATTATGGTTGGCGCAGTATTTTTGTGTTTACTACCTTAGTAGGTGTTGTAGCAAATGTGATGGCTTTTCGCTCTTTGCATGAGGAATGGGTACATACACCAGATGGTAGTATTTCTACGAGAAGTTTACTTTTATATGCCTTGGGTATCAGTGCAGTGATGATTGGTATTACGGAATGGGTTCGATTTTGGTGGAGTGCCTATGCTGTTGGAGCTGGTATGCTAGCATTATGCCTATTAGGTTATGTAGAGTGGAATAGTAAAGATCCACTTATACCAGTTAGAATGTTTTTGTCTAATATAGTATTTACGATGTCCAGTATAGCTGCGATGATGAACTTTAGTGCCACCTTTGGTGTAGGCTTTGTATTATCTTTATTTTTACAAATGATTATGGGATTTGATTCTCGTATGACAGGATTGATTTTGTGCATACAAACCGGAATTATGGTGTTCTTGGCACCTCGTATGGGCGCACTGTCTGATCGATATAATCCCGCAGTATTTGCTCGTTGGGGCATGGTACTCATCGGTGTAGGTTTACTAGCTATGGCGTATGGCACTTTCACTGAAAGCATGACAATCATTATGGTGAGCTTAGCTGTTGTTGGTATTGGAGTTAGTTGCTTTGCACCGCCGAATAATAATCTAATTATGAGCTCTGTACCGAAAGAGTACATTGGTTTTGCGTCGTCTACCATTTCCACGGTGCGGCTATTGGGGCAGACATTGAGTATGGCGCTTATAGGGATTATTCTTGCGTATACAATAGAAGGAAGAACGGCGCTGCAAATGATGGAGTATAACAGTACTATCGCATTAGTTGTGTTTGGTATTATTTGCTTGGTTGGGGCGATTCCTGCTGGATGGAATAAAAAGAGTATATAATGCACATGTACTTGATTATGGTTTTTTCATCATGAGATAACGAATAGTAGTGCATAGAGATTGATTAGAATAGCCATGTTGTTTCTAAAAACTTTCACGTAGGGTAGTTTTTAGAGGTGATGTGGCTGTTCTTGCCATGTGCTAGTTTGATATAGTAAGAGAGTTGATAGAGTGGTTTCTGCTGCTAAGTGGTTGTTAACTATTAGTTGACAACCACTTTGTACTTGTGGGATCACGAACTAATAGCTGACAGTTGGCCCTGATTTTTGTATAATGATAAAGTAATATAGAATGCCCTAAGGGGATGTACAATGGATAATAAAATATTTCTATAAGGAAACGGATTAGATAAAGGAGTTATAGTATGATTAATCGCTACACTCGTGAAGAGATGGGACATATTTGGAGTGAACGGAATGAGTTCGATACGATGCTATTAGTTGAAATTTTGGCATCGGAAGCGCAGGCAGAATTGGGGATTATCCCAAAAGAAGCGGCCGTAGCGATTCGTGAAAAAGGGGACTTTCAAGTAGAACGGATTCGTGAGATTGAACGAGAAACGAATCATGACATTATTTCCTTTGTCACTGCTGTAGGCGAATACGTAGGACCTGAGTTTGCGAAATACATTCATCTTGGTTTAACGTCCACAGATGTAAAAGATACGGCCTTGGGATATATGATGAAACAAGCTTGCGACTTGTTGTTAAAAGGCTTGCGTAATTTCCGTGAGGTCCTAGCTCGCCGTGCGGTAGAGTTCAAATATACGCCGATGATTGGCCGTACGCATGGTATTCATGGGGAACCGATTACATTTGGTGTGAAACTGGTGAACTGGATGTCCGAAATTGATCGTGACATTGCTCGTTTAGAACAGGCTCGTCAATCCGTAGCGGTAGGTAAATTGTCTGGCGCTGTAGGCACGTACTCCAATATCGATCCATTTGTGGAACAATATGTATGCGAAAAATTGGGCCTAGAACCAGTGAAAGTAGCTACACAGGTGGTATCTCGTGATCGTCATGCAGAATTGTTGTCTATGATTGCTGTTATCGGCGGTACCTTGGACCGTATCGCTTTAGAAATTCGTCACTTACAGCGTACAGAAGTCCGTGAAGCGGAAGAATATTTTAGCCCAAAACAAAAAGGTTCCTCTGCGATGCCGCATAAACGCAATCCAATTACGTGTGAAAGAATTTGTGGCTTAGCTCGTATCTTACGTGGTCACGCACAAGCAGCCTTTGAAGACCAAGCTTTATGGCATGAGCGCGATATTTCTCACAGCTCTGTAGAGCGTGTGATTTTACCAGATGCGACAATTACATTAGATTATATGATTCATCTAGCCACTCGTACGGTAGATAAATTATTGGTATATCCTGAAAATATGATGAAAAACTTGAACTTAACAGGTGGCCTTGTATTTAGCCAAACGATTTTAACGCATTTGGTGGATAAAGGGGCTGTTCGTGATGAAGCCTATCGGTGGGTGCAACGTCATGCTATGGCTCGTTGGTTGGAAGGTAAAGACTTCGCTACAGGATTAAAATCTGATCCAGAGATTGCAAAATACCTAAGTGCAGAAGAAATTGATGCTTGCTTTGATCCAACACCATTATTACGTCATGTAGATACCATTATGGCTCGCTTTGGATTATAATGAGGGATGCGGGTATATAATTAGGATAGTAAAACTAAGCATTAACTTAAACATGGTGTTAGACAAAAAAGGACGGTGACCACCGTCCTTTTTTTACGTTGCATATAACATCATAAATACATACTCATACAATATAAAGAAATAAAATTCATATATCATATTCATAAAAACAATTATAAACATATATAAATGAACATTCTATCACTTATACTAGGGGAATAGTTATGCATTAATTTCATAATTGGAATATTTACAAATAGAGGCCATACCCTATATACTAGAAGACAGAGTATATAGGAAGGGTGGATTGTATCACCGTTGTGTTATTACATTAGTGATGCCTCACAAGATGGTAGGCATGTGTAAAAGGAGGATGTATGAAACGTTGGTTAGTACTGGCGATGACGTTAGTCGTTGCGTTAGGGTTATTAGCTGGTTGCGGTTCCGATACTAGTAAAAGCGGAAAACACGCAGGCTTAGGTTTATTCTGGTTTGGAGAAACGTTAGACCCAACGCATGAATGGGATGCGTGGACATTGACTCGTATTGGTGCCGGTGAAACATTGGCGACAGTAGACAAAGATATGACATTTCAACCACAATTGGCAGATTCTTGGGAAAATGTGGATCCATTGACTTGGAAATTCCATATCCGTGAAAATGTAAAATTCCATAATGGAGTTGTGATGACTCCAGATATGGTGAAAGCATCCATCGAAAGAACCATTGCTAATAGCAAACGTTCTAAGGATGCCATCAAAATTGAAAGTATCACTGTGGATGGTCAAAACTTGATCTTCAAAACAACAGAGCCAAATGCGCATTTATTGGCAGACTTAACAGAACCTGCTTTTGTTATCGTGGATGTTGCGGACACAAAAGATATGGAAAATGCACCAATCTTAACAGGTCCTTACAAAATCGTGAAACATACAAAACAAGAAGAAATTCAACTAGAACAACATAAAGAGTATTGGGGTGGCACACCTGGTTTAGATACATTAACAGTTAAAAACATCGAAGACAACAGCAAACGTGCTATGGCATTACAATCTAAAGAAGTAGATATCATTCAAAAAGTAGATGGTGCTAACCGTGGCTTATTCGAAAATAAAGACTACAATTTGTTAGAAGTAGCGGGTGTTCGTACACACATGTTACAAATCAACATGAAAGAAGGTTCTCCATTAGCGAATACAATGGTGCGTGCAGCTATCTCTTATATGATCGACTATGAAGGATTGGCAAAAGCATTGGGCAATGGTGCTATTCCAGGAGGTGCTACATTCCCTCCAACAGCGAACTTAGGCTTCGATAGCTTACCAAACAAACAACATCTAGACTTAGCAAAAGCAGATGAATTGTTAAAACAAGCTGGTTACACAAAAGAGGGCGACGTATACACAAAAGATGGTCAACCATTGCAATTAACAATGGGTGTATGGGGTAAAGACACTGTATCCTATGAAAAGATCCAATCTGACTTAAAAGCTGCTGGTGTACAAGTAGAGTTAAAACGTGTACAAAGCGCTGATGATGTCTTAGGCGGTGCTACCGACAATTTAACTATGGGTGAAAATAACTGGTCTACCTTAACAAGTAATGACCCATTCCGTTTCTTATCTGCTTTATTTGCAACAGGTACGAAAGCAAACCGTGGTGAGTACTCTAATCCTCGTGTAGATGCATTGTTGGACAAAATGACAAATACCTTTGATGCAGAAGAACGTCGTAACATTACAAAAGAAATCCAAAACATATTAATTCAAGATAATGCGGCTTACTTCCTGTACTACCCAGTATCCTCTGTGGTAACAAGCAAACGCGTTCACAATGCACAAGCATTCCCAATCGATTACTATTTAATGACGAAGGATATTACTGTTGACTAAATATCTTAGCAAATTTTATTCATGATGTCCTTTTGATGAGAAACGTAAAACTATAAAAAAGAAACATAAGTGAGGCTACTTTGTTATACCTGAAATCAGTTATATATCATGCATCTCACTTATGTTTCTTTTTATTTTTTATAGTTACATTTTAGACAGCTCTTATATGCAAGAAACTGAACATAGTATACCTTTATTCTACAGTGGTGTCTTTTGTAATCACATAGTAGTCAATAGGGAATACTTTCACATTTTTTACTCGTTTTGTTGTTACTACATTGGCACTTGGATAGTATAAGAAATAACCAGCGTTATCTTCTAGCAACACATTTTGAATATCCTTGACAATCGCTGTGCGTTTTTCTTCGTTAAATGTGGTTGTCATTTTATTAATTAACTCATCAACCTTCGGATTCGAATAGTCGCCACGATTGGATTTGGCACCACTTTTGAAAGCTAGGCTAAGGAACCAATATGGATCATTTGTGGACATTGTTACCCAGTTTGTTTCTCCCATATCAAAACCATTAGGAGCTAAAGTTAATAATTCATCAGGACCTTGTACACGTTTTAATTCGACTTCAACACCAGCTCGTTTTAAATCATCTTGAAGTTTTTCGTAAACGCTACTATCTTTACCAAAAAGAGCTAGCACTAAGTGTAATGGTTTGCCATCTTTCATGTAGGTATCACCTTGTTTTGTGTAACCAGCTTGTTTTAGTAATTCATCTGCTTTAGCTAAATCTTTATGTTGTTTATTTTTTAGCTCGTCAAAGCCTAGGTTGGCTGTTGGAGGGAATGGCGCACCTCCAGTAACGGCACCATTACCGATTACTTTTGCTAATGCATCATAATCGATCATATTTGCGATAGCTGCTCGTACGGTTGGATTTGATAATACATTGCCTTCACGGACATTCAACTGTAGCATATATGTGCGAACCCCTGCGGTCTCAATGATGTTATAATCACCCTTTTCAAATAAACTTCGATTAGCACTATCTACCTTTTGGATCATATCTACATCTTTAGACTGTAGAGCCATAGCACGTTTATTATTATCTTCTAGATCTTTAACTGTTAAAGAATCTAAAGCAGGTGTTCCACCCCAGTATTCTTTGAACTGATCCAACTGAATTTCTTCTTTTTTCGCATGTTTTACAATTTTGTAAGGACCAGTCAAAATTGGCGCATTATCCATATCTGTTGTACCTTGTACATCTACGATGACAAAAGCAGGTTCAGTTAAACTAGCTAGTAAATCAACATTTGGCTCTGTTGTTTTAATAATTAGATTTTGACCATCCACTGTAATAGAGTCTATCTTTACAGCTTCTTTGGAACGCTTGCTCTCGGCGATTGTACGTTCAATAGATGCTTTTACCGCCATAGGCGTCATCATAGAACCATTATGGAATTTTACGTTTTCACGAATATGGAATTTCCATGTTAAAGGATCCACCACTTCCCAGGAATCGGCTAACTGAGGTTCAAATTTCATATCTGAACTTACCGTTGCCAACGTTTCACCCGCACCGATTCGTGTCAATGTCCACGCATCCCATTCATGTGTAGGGTTCAATGTTTCACCAAACCAATATAAACCAAGATTCAAATGCTTGCCAGTTTTGCTTGATTCATTAGAACCACAGCCAGCAATTAAACCGATAGCAACAAACAGCGTCATTGCTAGTGCAACCCATTTTTTCATATATCCTCCTTATAAAAAAACTTAATAATAACTATATTATACTGTATTTTTCTATAAAAGACAATGATTCTCATAAAAGCGGATATATATTGGAAGTGTATAAGTTGCTAAATGCTTTTGCAATTATATATTTAATCAGATATGAGGAATAAAATAAAAATGTTATATTTACAAAGAGAGGCCCTATCCTATATACTTTAATAGAGAATGTATATAAGAAAGGTGGATTGATATGGTACGGGTATTATTATATAAATTGGCATCTATGGTAGGTGTATTATTGGCAGTCACATTGGGAACGTTTCTCTTAATGCAAATGTCTTCTGTAGATCCAGTGTCGGCACGGTTTTATCTGCAAGGTATGACACCAGATCCCACTATAGTGGAACAAATTCGACAAGAGTTAGGCCTTAATGATCCTTGGTATATACAATATGGTCGTTGGTTGTGGCAAATGTTACATGGAGATTTTGGGCAGTCTATCTTCCTGAATGTACCCGTTGTAGATTTGTTGCAAAGTGCTTTGCCAAGGACCTTATCCTTGGTGGCGGTTTCCATTGGTTTAGGCAGTATCCTATCGATAGGGTTAGGAGGACTGGCAGCGCATTATAAAGATACTTGGGTCGACTATGTGGTGCGTATAGTATCTTTTCTAGCATTGGCAGTACCAGCATTTTGGGTAGGATTGTTGTTATTATATGCGCTAGCTGTGAAGATTCCTATTTTCTCTGTGACAAATACGAAGGGGTTAAGTGCTTACGTGTTGCCGAGTATTACCTTGGCGATTTGGTTTTGTGGCTTATACATTCGTCGCGTTCGCAATGCAGTGGTGCAAGCGTATGCATCGTTGCCGGTGATAGGAGCAAAAACGATGGGTATACGTACTGCATATATCTATCGTGATTACATCATTCCTCAAGTGCGCCTTGTGCTGTTATCCATGTTAGGGATTACGACCGGCGCTATGTTGGGCGGTTCTGCAGTGATTGAAACGGTATTTTCTGTCAAAGGGATGGGCCAACTCATGGTGCATGGTATTATTAGTCGTGATTATATTGTGATTCAAAGTTATATCGTATGGATTTCTCTAGTCTATGTGGTGGTCAATACATCGGTGGATATATGGATGTACTTACTTCATCCTGAAAGAAGATATGGAGGGCGCCCATGATTCGTATATGGAAACAAGATAAGGTGCTCTTAGGGGCCATTTTACTGACTATACTTTGGATGGGACTCTTTCTATTTGGTTCTCAGTTAGCGCCCTTTGACCCTAATGAGACAAATTTAGGAGCTAGATTACAAGATATAAGTGCAACGCATTTATTAGGCACGGACCAATTGGGGCGTGATGTACTTTCACGGATATTATGGGGCGGACAAGATTCGTTGTTCATAGCCATATCCATCATTGCCATTAGCAGTATCATTGGTATTTGTATCGGTGGTTTGCTAAGTATGAGTCCTTGGTATATTGATGAATTGGGATCACGTTGCATCGATATGTTACTAGGGTTCCCTAGCATGATTGTGGCTATTGCCTGTATCGGTATATTGGGGCCGTCTGTGGAAAATATTATCATTTCACTGTGCTTAACTCGTTGGGCAGAATACGCAAAGATTACGCGGAACTTGGTGAATTTGGAAAAACAAGCACAATATGTGGTTGTAGCACGTATGTCTGGGGCTTCCTTGTGGCGCATTATCCGTCGCTACATGATTCCCAATCTTCGAGGGACTCTATTGTTGGTCATCATTCAAAATATGGGGGACACGATTATTACGGTGGCAAGCTTTTCCCTGATCGGCATTGGTGTACAACCGCCTACACCAGAATGGGGTGCTATCTTGCTGAATGCTCGAGATTTCTTGCAAACAGCGCCTTGGCTGTTGATCTATCCAGGGTTAGCAATTTTTATCACTGTTGTGTTATTAAATTACATTAGTGATGCCTTACAAGATGGTAGGCATGTGTAAAGGGCGAAATATTAGCCCCAATTTGATTCTTATGTAATGACAAAGGATAGTACCATTGACTAATACAGATTTAGTAAGCGTAGACAATTTATCCGTCTCTTACGATGGAGTAAAGGTCGTGAAAGAAGTATCTTTCACGTTAAAACAGAATGAAACCTTTGCCATCATTGGTGAAAGTGGGTCCGGAAAATCTACTGTAGCGAAAGCTCTCTTAGGTTTGTTAGAACAGGCAGACCTAACGGGAGCCATCCACTATGGGGGAGATAATTTGCTCACTTATGGACCTAAGGAATGGCAAGGTGTACGTGGTGTACATATAGCCATGATTTACCAAAATCCAGGTAATTATTTAAACCCATTCAAACGCATTGGAGAACAGATGAAAGTAATCTTAGCCTCTCATGGAAAGGCCTATGATGAAGGCGATATTTTGAATCTGCTAGAGGCTGTTTCCTTACCACGAGGAAAGGCATTGCTTGAGTCCTATCCATTTCAACTGAGTGGGGGCATGCAACAGCGTGTGGCCATCGTTATGAGTTTACTCATACATCCACAACTACTTATTGCAGATGAACCGACTAGCGCTCTTGATGTATTGGTGCAACAGGATATTGTGAAAGTCCTAGAAGAGGTGCAACAGCGATTGCGGAATACGTTGCTGTTTATCACACACAATATTCAGATAGCCCGTAGATTGGCGGATCGCGTAGGCATTATGCATGAAGGTGTGTTAGTGGAAATCGGTAAGACCGAAGAGGTTTTATCGAATCCGCAACATGAATATACGAAACTACTTTTACAGTCCTTGCAGGAGGTGAAAGTATGATACTAGAAGTTCAGGGCGTCAGCAAACTATATACCCGCAAAGGGGAAACGGTGACAGCACTGCAAGATGTGAGTTTGTCCGTGCAAGAACGAGAGCGCATCGGAATTGCAGGTGGCAGTGGATCTGGTAAAAGTACCTTATTGCGATTGCTATCCTTGCAAGAAGAGCCAACTTCAGGGAATCTTTCTTTGTTTGGAAAATCTGTTTCCCAATGGAAAGGAAATGAGAGAGAGCTCTATCGTTCCTTGCAAGTGATGTTCCAAAACTCCTTTCACAGCATTAGCCCTCGCATGGCAGTAGATGAATTTATGCTAGAGCCTTGCGTGAATTTTGGGATAGGCACAAAACAAGAGGCGAAAGAGCGCTGTGAATGGTGGCTTTCAAAGGTGGGATTGGATACATCGGTGTGGAAGAAATACCGCCATGAATTGAGCGGAGGCCAGTTACAGCGATTGGTTTTAGCCCGCATGATGGCAGTCGGGGCTGAGCTTGTCTTATTTGATGAGCCGACGAGTGCCCTCGATGTGTGCAATCAAGCACGGGTTATCGAACTGATTCGAAACGTTTACGAAGAGCAACCGTTTACCTATGTGTTCGTCAGCCATGACCTAGGCGTTTTGCAAACTCTCACCGATCGTATTATTGTGATGAAAGAGGGTACGATTGTAGAAACCTTGGCATCAAAAGATTTGGGATTGGCAACGCATCCGTATACAAAACAATTATTGGCAGCTAGCCGTGGGTAAATGGCTATCGTCTATACAGTAGCAAAGACCACAACATTTCCTTGGGAAAGTGTTGTGGTCTTTTTTTGATATAAATATTATCCTAGTGATAGCATGAATCGTAAAAAAATAGTATAATTGTATTTTAGAATATACGATACAAGTGATATAGAAGATGATAGGGAGGAACGTATGAAAGAAATCAAAGATGTGTCGAAACTGACTTACACGCATGTACAAGGTGGTCAGTTTCGTTGGATAACGGTGAGTACCATCATGCTAGCTTTGGGAACGATTTTACATGCTGTATCCCCAAGTGTGGCAGGGGTCACACCGAACTGGACTATAGCTACTTATTGCGTAGCTATCAACTTAACGCGTCCAACCCTTAGACAAAGTTTAGGTATTGGTTTGGTAGCGGCCTTGATTAATGTATTCACGTCAAAATCGGCATTGCCATATGGTAACCTGATTAGTGAGCCTTTGGGGGCTTTCACTTGTGCCGTGTTAGTGCATTATATTTCTAATCTGAAAATTGGTAGGCTAAATGTAATGCCGATTTTAAGTGCTTTCATCAGTACTGTAGCATCTGGTGGAGCTTTTATTACTTGCTTATATCTCGTGTTAGGATTGCCTAGCAATGTGTATTGGAATGCTATGTGGCCATTGGTGTTGATGGTATCCCTTTGTAATGCGGTAGTGGCACCATTCTTGTACATTCCAGCGCAAAAATTATTGGCTCGTCAAACTGTGAAAGGGCAAGAATTGACGGACAGCAGTGATCACAGTGATTTACATATTGTACCGTCTGTGAAAGCACCGATTGTTATCGAGCATATGAGTTATCGCTATGGGAATCAAACGCAGTATGCCGTGAAAGATATTAACTTAGTGGTGAACGAAGGAGATTTCCTTGTCATTACAGGCCCAGCAGGCTGTGGTAAATCTACCATTTGCATGGCTATGGCAGGAGCTGTACCGAAGTTCTATGGTGGTACCATGGAAGGCATGGTATTCATCAATGGAAAAGCAGTGACGCAATTAGAAATTCCAGATGTAGCAGATGATATCGGTATCGTCTTAGCCGACTATGATACACAACTAGTGACCATGACGGTGGCAGAGGAAGTAGCCTTTGCCCTTGAAAATCGTGGTTATACAGCGGAGGCGATTCAAGAGCGTACAGCCATCGTATTAGAACAAGTAGGCTTAACTGGATTGGAAGACCGCAATGTGTACAGCTTGTCTGGAGGACAACGTCAACGGTTGGCCATTGCCTCTGTATTAGCGGTCAACCCATCCATTTTAGTCTTAGATGAACCGACTAGTTCTTTAGATCCAGAAGGCACAGAAGAGTTATATCGCTTAGTAGGTTCCTTGAATCATGACCATGGTATTACCGTTGTGGTTATTGACCATGATTTACGTGCTGTCTTACCATATGCAAATCGTATGGTATTAATCGATGGTGGGGAGCTAAAAATCGACAGCTCTGTAGAAAATGTATTGTCTTATATGTATGATACGAATACATACGTAGATGCATTGCCATCCTTATTTGTGACTTATAAATCCTTAGCAGCAAAAGGGATTGCTTTAGATACCCCATGGTTGTCTTTAGCATCTGCGAAGTCTAGTCTTATGAAAGGAGAACGCTAATATGTTACAAGTTGAAAATCTGCGCTTTTCCTACGTACCGGGACAAGATATTATGAAAGATGTAACTTTCACAATTGGGAATGGTGAGTTCATCACATTAGGTGGTCGAAATGGTTGTGGAAAAACCACTGTGACCCGTTTATTAGTGGGTTTGGAAACACCTGTAGAAGGTAAGATTTCTTACGACGGCCAAGATATTACGAATATGCCTACCTCTGAAAGAGGACGTTTTATTGGCTATGTATTTCAACAACCAGATCGCCAAATGTTCCGCCAGACTGTGGCAGAAGAGGTGGCATTTGGTCCTGAACAGTTGGGATACGACAAAGCAACGGTAGATCGCATCGTACAAGATGCTCTAGAACGAGTAGGTATTTCCCATTTAGCAGAATCCTATCCATTAGGCTTACGCCGTGGAGAAAAGCAACGAGTAGCGATTGCCTCAGCGTTAGCGATGCAGTCTAAACTGTTGATTCTTGACGAACCTACTAGTGGACAAGATGGAACAGAAACAAAAGGTTTACTTGTGTTGTTACAAGAATTGCAAGCCCAAGGTTTGACCATATTACTCATTACCCATGATATGGAAATTATGGCGGAATATTCTACACGAGTGATCATTATGGGATATGGCACAAAAGCCTTCGATGGATCCCCGGAAGAATTATTTACAAAACGAGATGATCTATTAGAGTTAGGTTTGACAAAACCTCCGAGTGTAGTGCTTAGTGAAACAGTACCAGCCTTAGGGTATTGCAAATCTATGAAAGAGTTTGAACTGCGCTATGCAGAGTATGTGAAAGGATAGGAGGAGACTGATGAAATTTGTACCATTAACAAAAATTTGGGCAACAATCTTCGTGTCCATCTTAGCCATTGCTATGAAAACTCCGGAACTATTGTTAGCATTATTTGGAGTAGAATTGTTGGTAATGCTGATTGGTGGTATCTTGTTGCGTCAATGGAAAGCATTATTCGCCTTAATCGGGTTTTCTGCGTTCTTAGGTATCGTACAGTACTTGGGTAGCTGGTCCGTGGACTCCGCGATTGTAACAGCTTTGCGTATGTTGACGATGACCACCATCTTTATGATGCTCATTGTAACAACAAAAACACAAGATTTAACAGTGGCTCTTGTACAACAATGTCGTATCCCCTATGCGTATGCCTTTATGTTTACAGCGGCTTTACGCTTTGTACCAGACTTTTTACGTGAAAGTAAAGCGGTGCAAGAAGCACAGGCCTGTCGGGGTATGTCGTTAGAAGGTAATTGGCTGACAAAGATAAAATCTTACATGACGGTCATTCAACCGTTGATGTTGAAGTCGTTGAGCCGTTCGGAGACAATGGCATTGTCCTTGGAACTTCGAGGTTTTGGAAATCAGCAACATACATTTATGCGGAAAGTGAGCTTGCAAGGCATTGATTATGTGGCAGTTCTTGTTATGTTGGGCATCACATATGCTGTGATACATTACATCGTACTATAAGGGTCACTGGTGATGCTATATAGCCTGTGGGGCGTCACTAGTTCCGCTATGTAGCCTGTGGCGTTCTTAATTAGCATAAGGGAAGAGCACGGCATATTCCTCCGCAAACTGATACAGTGGTTAGGTTTGCTCCGGAACATGCCGTGCTCTTCTTGTGTTTGTGTGATTTAGGTAGTTAAGGGAACGCCACAAGGCTACTACTCGTAACGGCGGTTCTTTTAGAAAAGGGTATATTTTTTGAGAAATATTAACGATATGAGGAGCTTTATAGTATAATAAATTTAGAGTCGACGACGTGTTGTTAGGCTCATCTCTTCCTAATATGGGAGGAGGTGATTGCTATGACTAAGTATGAAAAAATCTCCTTGATGATTTCTATTGCTAGTTTAGCAATTCAGCTCATTGATCTACTTAAGTAGACAATGAAAAAGCCTAACGTATAAGGTCTGCGATACCTTTACACGTTAGGCTATTTCTAATTTTTAATTCCTAGAGATGAGCCTAACGCTAGCTGCACGTTATCGGCTCTTCTTTTCTTATCTTTAGTATAGCATAGTTTATAGGTATATTACAATCGTCTCTTGCTTGGCTATGTAGCCTATGGCGTTCGTAACTGAATACGATAAAGGGAAGAGCACGATGCTTTCCTGTTGATGATTGTCACGTTCAAACAATACTGTATAAAGCCAACAAAGAGCACGGCACATTCCTTCAGAAACGGTATTTCATAATGTTTCTTCAGGAACATGCCGTGCTCTTTTAGGATAGGTGTAATTATGATATAAATGAACGTGACATTAACTCAGTTTATTTGGGGGAGATCGTGCTCTTCTTGCATTTGTTTTAATAAGGTAGTAAAGGACGTCGCAAGGCTGCTACGCCTAAACTGCGTTTCTTAGGGAGGAGATTGTGTTGTTTATTTTGTTATAGTTTATAACTATGCAAATTTAGCGTAGAACGATCTATGGTTATATTTGACGTTCTATTTGCATCTAAGATATACTAATATTATAGGATATAGAAATATATCGATATAAAAGATAAGTTTCGTTTATTGAGGAGCATACTATGAACAAAGTAATGAAACAATTAGCGTTAGCAGTTGTGATAGGTGCAGGTTTATTTGCAGCGGCTGTGCCAACACAAGCGGCTTTCAGTAAATATACACCGGTGCAAGCGCAAGCAGCGATTAGCTATGATCGTGCAGTGGAAATTTTTAAGGCACAATATCCAGATTATAAAATTAAAGATGTTGATTTTGATGTGGACTATGGTCGCCCTCATTATGAAATTGAAGGCTTCCGTGGATACGAAGAAGTAGATGTAAAAATTGATGCGGCTACGGGTGAGATTTATCGCGTGAAATATGATCGTGACTAAGTCGTCTCTTGTTTTGCTATGCAGCCTGTGGTGTTTTTAATAAGATAAAGGGAAGAGCACGATGCTCTCCTGTTGATGATTGTCACGTTCAAACAATACTATATAAAGCAAATAAAGAGCACGGCACATTCCTTCAGAAACGGTATTTCATAATGTTTCTTCAGGAACATGCCGTGCTCTTTTAGGATAGGTGTAATTATGATATAAATGAACGTGACATTACCTTAGTTTATTTGGAGCACACCGTGCTCTTCTTGCGTTTGTGTGATTTAGGTAGTAAAGGAACGCCACAAGGCTGCTACGCTTAACTATGCTCCTCAAGGTGTGGGGTGATATGCAAACTTGCACTTTGCTAAGTTTACTTCGAATGTATCGTATTTACTTTGGTCGAGCAAGTTTTTAATAATAACTTTCAAAATTATTCTGCAAGTACTTGAAATGGACATGGCTGTTAGTGCTATAATAGAATGAGGTAAGTTCGTGCAGGGGTTGAAAGGAGAATTGATGGATTATAAAGTAGCAGCTTCTTTTTGGACAGAGAAGGATAAAACTGCAAGAAAGATGGACCCACGTGAATTGCATATTGAGATTGTTGATTTTTTGAAAGCCCATCATACGTGTGCTTTGTCGACGCATAGTGAAACAGGTGTCCGTTGCACTCCATTATCGTATACGGTACATGGTGGATACATTGATATTTTCTCTGAAGGTGGTGAGAAATTCTTTCACTTAGAAGAAGATAAAAACGTATCTCTTACTGTGTTCGATCCTTATGAGGGTCCAGGTACGGCGAAGAGTGTTCAGATTCAAGGTGTAGCAACGGTGCTAGGCCCTGATGATGAAGAGTATGCTAAGGTACTAACAGAAATTGGTATGGAAAAATTATTAGACCGTGATGATGCATTGTATTTGATTCGTGTGAAATCGAATGAGATTGTTTACTTGAATGGTTCCTTGCGAACACGTGGCTATTATATTCGCCAAGTCTTGGCGAGATAGGGTAGATTCTTTTTGCACATCTGCGTCAAGTATGATATAATAAATAAAGACCGCCGTTAGAGGTTTCATCTAACGGCGGTCTTTATTTTAGAAATGGAGACAACAATTAATGAATATACAACGTATCTTACTGAGTGCGCTATTAGGAGCAACGTTAGTAGTGACGGCTGCTTGTGGTACTGACGCAGCTCAGCAAGCAAAATCTGAAGTAGGGAAAGAAGTGAAAGTAGAAACAAAAATGCCTAGCTTTGATGCGACGCCAATTGCTGATGAATATGCTACGATTCATACGAATAAAGGCGATATCAAAGTGCGTCTGTATGGTAGTAAGGCCCCTATTACTGTGAAAAACTTTAAAAGTTTAATTGAGCAAGGATATTACAATAATTTAACCTTTCACCGTGTTATCGATGGATTCATGATCCAAGGTGGAGATAATAAAAAAGGTGGTCCTGGATATACAATTCCTGATGAAGTAAGCAATGATTTACACTTTAATAAAATGGGGATCTTGGCGATGGCTAATGCAGGCCCTAATACAGGGAATGCTCAGTTCTTTATTACAGTGGCACCAACACCTTGGTTAGATAATAAGCATACCATCTTCGGAGTGGTTGTGCAGGGTATGGATGTAGTGGAAGCAATCAGTCGTGTGCCGAGAGATAAACGGGATACTCCGAAAGAACCAGTGGTGATTCAGTCTGTTGATTTAGCACCAATCCCAGCTGGTGAATAAGATGGAAGAAAAATTTTATACCTATATGGTGCGCTGTGCAGATGGCTCTCTCTATACGGGATGGACTACGGATTTAGAAAAACGCATACGAGCCCATAATGGTGAAATTAAAGGGGGCGCCAAGTATACACGAGGTCGAAGACCGGTCACTTTGGTATGGAGCACAGCTTTCAGTAGAAAGCAAGATGCTCAATCCATGGAACAGCAAGTAAAGCGCATGGAACGGGCCCAAAAAGATGCCCTCATTGCGGCAAATTGTGATATAATGAAATGATACAGATAGTGCGTGAATACGAGAGGAGGAATGCTAATGAAACGAGTCATTGTGTCCGTGAAAAGTACGCAACGTGATGCGGATGGAGAAGATACGGTGGTGGAATTAGTATCCTCTGGTAAGTATTATGAAACAGCCTTGGCGAAACACATCATTTATGATGAAAGTGAAGTCACTGGTTTGGGGAATACAAAAACAACCATTAAAGCCTATAAGGATTCGGTGGTACTCCTAAGAACTGGTGAATTTTCTATGCGCCATGAATATCAACTGGGGAAGACTAACATTGCAAGTTTGGAAACGCCATATGGGGCGGTAGAACTAGCTATGCTAACACATGAATTAGATATAGATTTGAAAGATGGCAAGGGCCATATTTGTTTAGGATATGATATCTCTGTTGGTGGTGAATGGCAATTTTACAACCAGCTATATGTAGAGATACGGGAGGATGTACATTATGGACATGAAAGAAGTTTTGAAGGCAGCCATTAAGGATGCTTTGCAGATAGCTTTAGAACAAGGAGAATTACCAGAAGGTACCTATCCAGAGGCACATTTGGAAGTGCCACCGCAGAAAGAATTTGGCGATTTTTCTACGAATATTGCTATGCAATCTGCACGGATAGCGAAATCCAACCCACGTGCTATTGCGGAAACGATCATTTCCCATATGAATTATGATTGGTTAACGCGCGCAGAAGTAGCAGGTGCGGGATTTATTAATTTCTTCCTAGCCTCTGATGTGATTTACGATACTTTAAAAAATATATTAACAGCTGGTGAAACATACGGTAATGCACCACTTCGTGAAGAAGATACTGTGCAAATCGAGTATGTTAGTGCAAACCCAACTGGTTTGTTACATGTAGGCCATGGTCGTGGTGCTGCCTATGGTAGTGCCTTGGTAAATTTAATGCGTGCAGCTGGATATAATGTGTTTGCTGAATATTACATTAATGATGCAGGTAAGCAAATCGATAACTTAGCGGCCTCTGTGAATGCTCGTTATTTAGAACTATTAGATATGAAACATGAGTTCCCTGAGTCTGGCTATCGTGGTCAAGATGTCATCGATACAGCGCAGGAATTGATTAACTGGAGAGGCGATTTCTTTGCAGTACTTCCAGAAGAAGAGCGTGTTCCATTCTTTAAAGAATTTGCTTTAACAGAAAAATTAAATGGATTACGCAAAACATTACGTAATTTCCGCGTAGGGTTTGATCGTTGGTTTAGCGAACGTAGTTTGCATAAAAGCGGTGAGATTCGCACATTGGTGAATCAGTTATTAGAATCTGGCGGAATGTATGAAAAAGATGGGGCTTACTGGTTGGCATCTATGCAATATGGAGATGACAAAGACCGTGTAGTTATCCGTGACAATGGAGAGCCAACATACTTAGCCGCAGATATTGCGTACCACAAAGATAAATACGAACGTGGTTACAAACAATTAATTAACATTTGGGGTGCTGACCATCATGGTTATATTGCTCGTGTAAAAGCAGCGATGGAAGCGCTTGGATTCAATCCAGATAAGTTAGAAGTTCTGTTATTACAAATGGTATTCTTATACCGTGATGGGGAACTTGTAAAAATGTCCAAACGTACTGGTGAAACCATAACTTTGGATGAATTGATTGAAGACGTAGGAGTGGATGCAGCAAGATACTTCTTCTTGATGCGCTCCTTAGATAGTCAATTGGACTTCGACATCAACTTGGCATCCTCTAAATCTAACGACAATCCAGTGTACTACATCCAGTATGCACATGCTCGTATTCATAGTATTTTTGGGCAAGTAAAAGAAGCGGGTATTGCCTATGGCGACTGGGCAAATACATCTTTCACAGCATTGCAAAGTGAACAAGAAGTGGAATTGATTAAAAAATTAGCGGCTTATCCAGAAGAAATTCAACTATCTGCTAATAATAAAGCACCACATCGTATCGCTAAATACTTGTACGATGTAGCAAGTCTATTCCATTCCTTCTATAAACAAGGTCGTATCATGGGCGTTGAACCAGAATTGCAACAAGCTCGATTAGGCTTGATTACGGCAACAGCACATGTATTACAACATGGTCTTGGTATCTTAGGTATTTCTGCTCCTGAAAAAATGTAATCAGAAGCGCATAATTTATTAGGGAGGCATCATGTCAACAAAGTATATTTTCGTAACAGGTGGCGTCGTATCATCATTAGGTAAAGGCATTACTGCAGCATCCTTGGGACGTTTGTTGAAAAACCGTGGATATAAGGTGACAATTCAAAAATTTGATCCATATATTAATATTGACCCAGGTACAATGAGTCCCTATCAACATGGTGAAGTGTTCGTCACTGACGACGGTGCAGAAACTGACCTAGATTTAGGCCACTATGAACGTTTCATCGACATTAACTTAGGTAAAACATCCAATATTACAGCTGGTAAAGTGTATTGGTCTGTGATCAATAAAGAACGTAAAGGTGAATATCTTGGCTCTACTGTGCAAGTTATCCCTCACATTACGAATGAAATCAAAAATGCTGTGTTCCGTGTAGGTAAAGAAGACAATGCTGATGTGGTAATTACAGAAATCGGCGGTACTGTAGGTGATATTGAAAGCTTACCGTTCTTGGAAGCTATCCGCCAAGTGAAAAAAGAAGTGAACCGTGATGATGTGTTATATATCCACGTAACATTGGTACCATATATTAGTGCAGCTGGTGAGTTGAAAACAAAACCAACACAACATAGCGTAAAAGAACTTCGTGGCATCGGTATTCAACCAGATATCATTGTATGCCGTACGGAAAAAGAAATTTCCCGTGAAATGAAAGATAAATTGGCATTATTCTGTGACGTGGATCCAGATGCTATCGTGGAAAACCGCACTTGCAGCACGATCTATGAAGTGCCTTTGATGATGCAAGATGAAGGATTAGACAGCATTGTTGTACGCAAATTGAACCTAGAAGATCGTCCTGCAGATATGACAGAATGGAAAGAAATGGTTCATAAAATCTTACATCCTAAACAAGAAATTACCATCGCTCTTGTTGGTAAATACGTAGCATTACATGATGCGTACATTTCTGTAGCAGAAGCGTTGGGTCATGCAGGTATCGTAGAAGATACAAAAGTGAACATTAAATGGGTTGATTCTGAAGCGGTAGAAGCTGAAGGTACTGATTTAGCCGAAGTATATAAAGATGTAGATGGTATCTTAGTACCAGGCGGTTTTGGTTGCCGTGGTGTAGAAGGTAAAATTTCTACTATCCAATATGCTCGTGAGCACAAAGTGCCGTTCCTTGGCATTTGCTTGGGCATGCAAACATCTGTGATGGAATTTGCTCGTTCCGTTTTAGATATGAAAGGCGCTACTTCCACAGAATTTGATGAAAGTTGCCAGTTCCCTGTCATCGACTTAATGGATGACCAAGTAGATGTAGATGAAAAAGGCGGTACAATGCGTCTTGGCGTATACCCATGTAAAACAGTACCTGGTACAAAAGTGCATGAAGCATACGGCGAAGACTTGATTTACGAGCGTCATCGTCATCGTTGGGAATTCAACAATGCCTATCGTCAACAATTGACAGATGCAGGTTTGATTATCTCTGGTACATCCCCTGACAATCGTCTAGTAGAATGCGTTGAAGTAGCTGATCATCCTTGGTTCGTAGGCGTACAATTCCACCCAGAATTGAAATCTCGTCCAAACAATGCACATCCGTTGTTCAAAGGATTCGTGAAAGCGGCCATCGAAAATAAAAAATAAGACATAGTGAGTATGTAATATAGAAAGGACTGTAACGAGAATACAATAGATTCTGGGTGCAGTCCTTTTGTACTATATAACAGAATTTATTCGTATTGTGTACACACTTAAATGAAAAACACATTAGTCTATTGACAAGCGGCTGGAAATGCTATAGAATAGTTTTCAGTTACATAAAGCAAATGCGATGAACAGGTATAAAGATATAGTTAGTTGCTTTCAGAGAGCTACTGGTTGGTGCGAAGTAGTAGAACGGTTATATTGAAACTCCCCTGTGAGCAGCGATGGTGAAATCAAGTAGTCATCGACGGTAGTTCCGTTATAACTGTGAGAACCAACTAGGGTGGGACCGTGTTATTGAAATGATAATGCCCCTTGATGTGCGTTGCACATTGAGGGGCTTTTTTGTATCATAGGTTGATTAGTGTTTCTTACATTTTACGATGAGATCTGTATAAGGTATACAGTACAAGTAGACTCTATTAGAATGTTCTGATAGTTGTAAGCATAGCTTACTAGCAGTAGAATATGCGGTTGGTCGTGAACAAACCGATACACAAGATAGAGAAAAATCTGTGATGTAGTACTACTAAAACTATAGTATGTAAAATGTAAAAACCTCTATGAAACCAATACGCTACATATAACGCCCCTAGGGATGCATAGTCATCTCTGGGGGCGATTTTTTATTTTTAGAAAGAGGAATCATCATGGACAACAGAATTTATTTTTTTGATACTACACTACGTGATGGGGAACAAACACCAGGTGTGTCCCTTCAAACACCAGAAAAAGTAGAAATTGCACAAGCTCTTGTGCGTCTTGGATTAGATGTTATAGAAGCGGGGTTCCCAGCTGCATCAGAAGGCGACTTTGAAGCAGTATCTACGATTGCGAGAGAGGTACGTGGATGTACGATCGCAGCCCTTGCTCGATCCAACGAAAATGACGTGACAAAAGCAGCAGAGGCGCTAGCTAGTGCAGAGCGGAGTCGTCTTCATGTGTTTATTGCTACTAGCGATATTCACCTAGAATACAAATTAAAGAAAACTCGTGAAGAAGTACTAGCGATAGTGAAACATATCCTTGAGTTTGCGAAAGGTAAATTTGATGAAATCGAGTTCTCCGCAGAAGATGCATCTCGTACAGATTTAGATTATTTATGCCGTGTCTTTGAAGTGGCTATCGAAGGTGGAGCTTCTATCTTGAATGTGCCAGATACAGTAGGGTATATGACTCCAGAAGAGTTTGGCAATCGTATTCGCTACATTAAAGAGCATACGAAAGGTATCGAAAAAGCAATCATCAGTGTACATTGTCACAATGACTTAGGTCTTGCGAATGCCAATACGTTGGCAGCTATCGAAGCTGGGGCTCGTCAAGTAGAATGTACTATGAATGGCTTAGGAGAACGAGCTGGTAATGTGGCTATCGAAGAAGTAGTAATGGCCGTTAAAACACGTCATGACCACTATCCATTTGATGTACACATCAACACATCACTATTTACTCGTACCAGCAAATTGGTGAGCAAACTTTGTGGAGTTGCCGTATCTCCTAATAAAGCTATCGTCGGAGCGAATGCTTTCGCTCATGAGTCTGGTATTCATCAACATGGTATGTTGAATAATCCAACTACCTATGAAATCATGACACCGGCTAGCGTAGGGGCAGAAAAAACGTCCATCGTATTAGGTAAACATTCTGGTCGTCATGCCTTTGAAGATCATCTAGTGAATTTAGGCTTTCAGTTAGAAGAAGAACGAGTTAATGAGTTGTTCGTTCAATTCAAAGCCTTAGCAGATAAGAAAAAACAAGTCTACGATGAAGATATCTACGCTTTGGTGATGGATACTATGCATCACGAACAAGCATTCCACGTGGTACAACATGATTACCATTCCGATCAAAATGGATACGTTCTTGCCAGCATTCGTGTATTAACACCGAGTGGGGAACGCATGGACGCCGCTGTTGGTGATGGTCCAGTAGATGCTTCTTTCAGAGCTATCGAACGGTTAGTGAACACACCATTTGTATTGGAAGATTTCCAAATCCGTTCCGTAACAGTGGGTAAGGATGCCCTTGGTGAGGCGGTTGTGAAAGTCAACTATAATGGCCGCAGATTCCAAGGCCGTGGGGTGAGCACAGATATCGTAAAATCTAGTGTAAACGCCTATATCAACGCAGTGAATGCCATTTATTTAGCAAAAGAATTAGAACAAGAGTTTGGAAACCAGGAGGGTTAATGTCATGGGTATGACCATAACAGAAAAAAATATGGCTCGTCACGCAGGGCTAGCAGAAGTAAAAGCAGGTCAAATGATCGAGTGTCAATTAGATTTCATCTTAATGAACGATATTACATTTCCGCCAGCGAAAAAAGAGTTTGAAAAAATCGGTAAGCCTGTATTCGATGCAGACCGTATCTACTTAGTACCGGACCATTTTACACCGAATAAAGATATTAAATCCGCTACACAAGCCAAAGTGATGCGTGATTTCGTACGAGAACATAAGATCACTCACTATTTTGAAGTAGGCCGTATGGGGATTGAGCACGTATTGTTGCCAGAACAAGGTTTGATTGGACCAGGGGAAATGATCATCGGCGCCGACTCTCACACTTGTACGTACGGTGCATTGAATGCGTTTGCTACCGGCGTTGGTTCTACAGATGCTGGGGTTGCTATGGCAGAAGGTAAAACTTGGTTCAAAGTGCCAGAAACGATCAAAGTCGTGTTAGAAGGGAAACCTGCCAAATGGATTTCCGGTAAAGATATTGTGTTGGACTTAATCGGTAAAATCGGTGTGGATGGAGCACGTTATAAAGCCCTTGAGTTCCATGGAACTGGCGTGCAATACATGACGATGGCAGACCGTTTGACCATCTGTAACATGGCCATTGAAGCAGGCGGTAAATGTGGCGTATTCCCATACGATGCAGTGACAGAGGAGTATATCCAAGGTCGCATCACACGCCCTATCGAACCGATTGCAGCAGACGAAGATGCAGACTATTGCCAAGTAGTGACCATCCAATTGGACGAATTAACACCAGTGGTAGCATACCCACATCTTCCTTCCAATACACATTACATGAAAGACATTGTGAAAGAAGACCGCATTCAAATCGACCAAGTTATCATCGGTTCTTGTACGAATGGACGCTTTGAAGATTTAGAAATGTGCGCAGAAATTTTTAAAGGTCGCAAGGTAGCGGACTTCGTGCGTTGCATCGTGATCCCAGGGTCCCAAGATGTATATAACCAAGCTGTGAAAGCAGGCTTAATGGATATCTTCATCGAAGCAGGCTGTGCTGTAAGTACGCCAACATGTGGTCCTTGCTTAGGTGGTTACATGGGTATCATGGCAGAGGGAGAGCGTACCGTGTCTACGACAAACCGTAACTTCCGTGGTCGTATGGGACACGTGGACAGTGAAGTATATTTGGCAAGTCCCTATGTGGCGGCAGCAAGTGCAGTAGCAGGGTATTTAGCAAGCCCTGAGGAGGTATAATATGGCAGACTTTCAAGGAACAATTTGGCGCTACGGCGACAATGTAGATACAGACGTAATCATCCCAGCACGCTATTTGGCAATCGCGGATATGGCGGAATTAGCAGAACATGCTATGGAAGACATTGATACGACTTTTGCACCGAATGTGAAAGCTGGTGAAATTATGGTGGCTGGTAAAAACTTTGGTTGTGGTTCCTCTCGTGAACATGCGCCAGCAGTGATTAAAGAAAAAGGTATTTCTTGCATCGTAGCAGATAGCTTTGCTCGTATCTTTTTCCGCAATGCTATCAACATCGGTTTACCAGTAATCGAAATTGGTGATGCAGTAGACCGCATTCAAGAAGGTCACGAAATCGCTGTGGAAATGGCCACAGGTGTTGTCCATAATGTGACAACTGGTGAAAGCTATCAAGGAACGGCACTACCACAATTTGTGCAAAATATTGCCAAAGCAGGTGGACTGGTGAATTTTGCAAAAACAAGACAGGAGTAATATGATGAGTGAAAAACAAATTGTCCTAATTGCTGGTGACGGCATTGGGGAAGAGATAACAAATTCGGCACGCGCTGTGGTGGATGCAGCCTTTGCCAAAGCTGGTGTAACAGCAAACTGGATTGAGAAAAAAGCAGGTGGTGCGGCCATCGATGCCTTCGGTGAACCATTGCCACAAGATACCATCGATGCATGCCAAGCAGCAGATGCTGTATTATTAGGTGCTGTAGGCGGCCCTAAATGGGATGATGTAGATCCGTCCATCCGCCCAGAAAAAGCCATCCTTGGTTTACGCAAAGCATTGGGCTTGTTCTGTAACTTGCGCCCAGTGAAAATCTATCCAGCATTGCGTGAATTTTCTCCGTTGAAACCAGAATTGGTAGAAAGCGTTGACTTTGTCATCGTTCGTGAATTAACAGGCGGCATCTATTTTGGGGAACGGGAAGAAGCACAAGGGGAAGGCCCAACAGAGTTTGCTTGGGACAAAGAGACCTATGCTCGTTATGAAGTAGAACGCATCATGGATGTAGCTGTGGAAACAGCTCGTAAACGATCTGGCAAAGTGGTGAGCGTAGATAAAGCTAATGTATTGGCGTCTTCTCGTTTATGGAGAAAAATTGCGAAAGAAAAAGCAGAAGCGAATCCAGATATCAATATGGATTACTACTATGTAGATAACACAGCTATGCAATTGGTAACAAACCCAGGTCAATTTGATGTCCTAGTGACAACGAACTTATTTGGAGATATCTTGAGCGATGAAGGGGCTGTTATCTCTGGATCTCTTGGTTTATTGCCATCTGCTTCCATTGGTACAGGTACTTCCTTGTATGAACCAATCCATGGATCGGCACCGGATATTGCAGGACAAGGCATTGCCAATCCATTAGGTACGATTTTGTCTGCTGCTATGATGTGTCGTTACTCCTTGGACTTGCCAGAAGTAGCAGATTCCATCGAACAAGCAGTGACAGCCGTTCTTGATGCGGGCTATCGCACAGGTGATATGTACCGTGAAGGATTCACGAAAGTGAATACACAAGGCATGACTGACGCTGTCATAGCGCACTTAGGATAAGATGTAAGAGTATATAAGGTATAAAAAATCGCGGCACACTCCTCCACAAACTGATACTATCGTTAGGTTTGCTCCGGAGCATGCCGCGCTTTTTTCATATATTGTTGTCTAGATACCACTAACATCGCCTAGGGGCGCTATGAGGGAACTAGAGAAAAGTAGCTATGTATAATTTTAGGGAAAAGAGGAAGGTCTGTACAGACCTATCTTACAAGAAATATATATACTAGTTAAGGTTTCATGTACTTTTGTGTATAATAGAGTACATATGTCAATGTTAGGAACGGAATATAGGAGGAGTTACTATGCCAGATGAACGAGTTACGGATCTACAGTTGGCACACTCTGTGCTAGGCTATACAGGCGTACCTGGGGCCTATGCCTATGAAGTGTTACAGAATGTACTTTCAAAATATATAGAAAAGGGCGGATCCGTGGAAGGACAACGGATTGAGCGCTGTCAAAGTCATCGTGAGCTCGTACAGGCTGTTCATGAAGGGCGCATCGATTATGCTATATTGCCTATTGAAAACTCCATTGTCGGAGAAGTGCGAGATAGTACGGATTTAATCAAAGATAAGAATATCCACATCGTAGGAGAAGTGCGACATCGTATTAGCCATAGTTTGCTGGGGATACCGGGAGCCAGCCTTGACACGATTCGAGAAGTGTACTCCCACGAGCAAGCACTCATGCAGTGTTCGCAATTTTTGGCGACACACAGTTCGTGGCAACTAGGTCCTATGAACAATACCGCTATGAGTGCGAAATATGTAAGCGATACCCAGGATATCACGAAAGCATGCATTGCCAATGCATCCGCTAAAGAACTATATGAACTCACATTATTGGCGCCAGACATTGCGAACTTCAAGGAAAACTTTACACGATTCTTCATTATTACCCACAAGGATGTAGTGATTCATGATGCCCATAAGTTAAGTATCATTGTACAAACACCGAATACGCCAGGAGCACTGGTGAAAGTATTACGAGTCTTTGAAAATCATCAGCTGAACATGGTGAATATCAAGTCACGACCATGTATGCACACGCCGTGGGAGTACTTTTTCTACATTGATATAGAAGGGGAAGGCCGTGAAGAAGTAGTACAACAAGCTTTAACAGAAGTGCGAGAACTGTCCAATTACTTGCAAGTATTAGGACATTATAAAATCTATAATGTACTGTGAGGGTTCAATCAGAATTTTGATGCTATAGAATGCTAATATAGAGACATAATGTTTTGCGATTTCTAGATGTTGTAATGATGGGTAGTATAAGAGGAGTAATTTAAAAGTTTGGTGAAGTTTGGATTTACCCCCTTGCCCACAGAAATAGAGGTATGATACTATATTTCTATGAACCATATAGAAATATATAGATATACTGTGTAGATGTATTATGCAGACATATTATACTAATGTACTATGCAAATCTAGTATAGGCGGTCGCCAATTTCTATGTGAGTATTAAGAATGTGAAATTTGAGTAAGGAGACATAGTATGAAACGAAGCATTATTTCTTTTTTAGTAGGCGTAATCGTGACAGGTTGTGCAATGGGGTGGTTCTGGTATCACGATCGTGAACAGTATGTACGTGCCATTCCAGCTGTAAAAGGGTCAGCCCAAGTAGCGCCAGTGGTCAATGGGACACCAGCAGGAACGACAAGTAACGCTGTACGACAAACTGGAGCTGTAGCGCCACAAGCAACGCAGCAACAAGTACAAATTACGCAAGAAAAAGCGATGGAAATCTTCAAAACAGCATACCCTGACTATCGCATTGAAAAAGTTAAGTTCGATACAGATCATGGTCGCGCTCATTATGAAATCGATGGGGAAACCTTAACACGGGAAGTAGAAATTAAAATCGACGCTGTTACTGGGGAGATCTTCCAAGTTAAAGAAGGGCATTAATAGTTTTTATTTTAAATACGATAGTCTTTAACACTGTGGTACCGAAACGAGTAGGCAATGTATTGGAAGCGACTACTGTTGTGCCAGTACAAATTGCAGAATAATACCTAGTGACAGATTCTTATGGTGTAGAATAATATTGGATGCATTAAGAATACCTAACCTAAGTTTTGGGTTAGGTATTTTTTTGCTTCTATGGATAGAGTTTTAATAGCTAAGTAGTATTATGTATAGGATACTTGGTACCTATATTAGTAGTCATCATAGTATGGGTAATGAATACGAGGTATCATAAACTAAGTCCATAGAATATTCGCAAAAATTAGGATACTTTGCTATAATTAAATTGATTACATTGAATATAAGAAATGTTATGACCTTATAGATTAGATTGTTCTATGCAGAAAATATAAGAGAGGAATTATAAATGAAGTTAAACCAAAATACATCGATTACAAAAGAAGAAACAGAGGTAATCGAACACTTAAAAAATTCCTATAATGAATTAGTGTATCCATCTAAATCTTTTGGGGTTACCTCCATTAATAGTTTAGAAGCAAAGGCAAAATTGTGGGGGTTAAATCCAGTTCCAGCTAAAGAGGCTCGCGTGTTAGAACTAGGTTGTTCTATGGGTGGGAATATCATTGGGCAGGCTGTGTATCACCAAGGGGCTACTTTTGTAGGGGTTGATCTTAGCGAATCTCAAATTGAAATTGGTAACGAAATCATCAACGCTATGAAGCTAAAAAATGTAAAATTAGTAGAACAAGATATTCTAAAAATTGACAAAGACTTTGGAACCTTTGATTATATTATCGTTCATGGGATTTGGTCTTGGGTGCCAGATGTGGTAAAAGATAAAATTTTAGAAATCTGTAATGTAAACTTGTCCGAACGTGGAGTAGCCTACATTTCTTATAACGTATACCCAGGTTGGCATCGATTGAATCAAGTTCGTGAAATGATGATGTTTGCCACACAAAATGATCAAGGTATGGATTTATTAGAACGTACAGAAAAAGGAATTTCCTTTGTACATCATATGAATGAGCTTATTAAAGAGTCTAAAGATCTTGTTCCTACCTTGGAGTGGAAAACAAATAGCTTTGATTCGGCATTGGATCACAAAACCTATTATATTGCTCATGAATATTTAGAACCTATCAATGATCCGGTATATGTGAGTGATTTCATTAAGAGAGCTAAAAACTATAACATGGTATATGTAGCAGATACAGATTTCCAATTGTCGGCGATTACTTGGATGAAACAAGAACGTAGGAAATTAATTAATACTATGTCAGGTGGAGATTGGAATACAAAGGAACAAATTCTAGATTTTTATTATGACACACAATTCCGTCGTTCCCTATTATGCCATGAGTCGCAAGCTCATTTACTACGTCATAATGAAGAGTTTTTAATTGAAACTATAGATTCTTTGTATTTTGGTATGGTTAATAAAGGTAAAGAGTTGAAGGATACTGACAATGCTATAGAGCAAGCCATTGTAAATCAATGCCGAAAAGGAGAATTCTTTAATGTCGCAGATTGTAAAGCAGAACTGGAACGATTGCAGAATGGTGTAGAATACAATGAAATAGAATTATACAGTATGCTCATTCGTTTCTTGTTATGTGGATTCATTGTACCTGTGACGGAGAAAAAAGAAATTACTACATTCCAAGAAGGTATGTCCACAGTGCCAAAAGAGATGGCTAATTATGTACAAACTGTTGTGGATAGAGGCGGTGATAAGTTCATTAATATCTCCGACTTATACAACGACAGCATCACTGGATTTAACTCTGGACATGTGCTGATGATGAAAGAGTTAGAAACACCAAAAACATTAGAAGAACTCTATGTACTGGCAGATGAAAAGTTAAAAGTAAATGAAACAGAATCATCTGGAAAAGTGGTAGAAATAGCTGGTCGTACCGTTGTAGATGGTGTTTTAGATGATTTGGGACGTCTTGGATTCCTGTGTAATAAGTAGATGGATGTATGTCTGCCTAGATGGTAGATGTAGCTTTTCCTATTAAAAAGAGCTGTACTAGCATGTCTATGTGACATGTAAGTACAGCTCTTTTGTTGTGCTAGAGAATATACAAAGGGCAGGACATTCATAATGATGTGTATACAACGGGGGGAATCGCGTAGCGATCCCCCTTGTGTATGGTGTTATTGTAATTTTTCTAATAAGGTTAATAAGAATTTAGATACTGTATCTACTGCTGGCAAGTGTAACCGTTCTTTTGGAGTATGAGCACCTAAGATAGTAGGACCAAAGCTAATCATTTGTGTATTCGGCAATTGTGCTTTTAATAAGCCACATTCAAGGCCTGCATGCACGGCTGTTACATGAGGTTCTACACCGATTACCTCTTTGTATAGAGCAATCGCTTGTTCTTCTAAACGGCTACCACGTTCGTATTCCCAAGCTGGGTAACGACCTTGCTCGGAAGCCGTGAAGCCATGTGCTTTTGCCAATGTCATGATGCGGTCACGTAGGTATGCTAGTTGACTCATAGTCAAGCTACGTACGGAGATAAGAATATCTAATTGTGTGTCATTATCTTCTACGATAGCGATATTGTTGCTGGTATCTACTAAGCCCTCTAACTTTTTACTCATACCAAATACACCATGAGGTGCTAAGTATAAGAATTGCAAGAAGGTGTGTGCTTGTGCATCACTATAGATCGTAGCAGGTGTGTCACAAGGAGTGACTTTCACTTGTAGATTTGGATCTTGTGGAGATAATTCGTGACGAATGATCTCAGCGTTTCCTTGAATATGAGCTTGTAATGCATCTGCATCAGAAGGTTGGCAAAGAATAGTTGCCTCTGCAAAGCGAGGAATCGCATTATGTTTAGAACCACCTGTAAAATGGCTTAAAGAAATAGGGGATTCTTGTTGTGCTTCCACTAATAAGCGAGCTAGGATTGTCACAGCATTACCAAGTTGTTCACCAATTTCAATGCCGGAGTGACCACCATGGAGTCCATCTACGGAGACTTTCAAAGCAGTTAATCCAGCTGGTGTTGGTACAGCGTTCGTTGGCAAGGTAAGGTCCAAACGACAGCCCCCAGCACAGGCTACAATGAATTCATGTTCTTGTTCTGTATCGATATTGAGCAAATATTGTCCGTGTAGGCGGTCACCTTTCACAGCCATGGCACCATTCATACCTGTTTCTTCATTAGTGGTAAATAGGCATTCTAAAGGTCCATGCGGGATGGTTGGATCATCTAGCACGGCCAGTGCCATCGCTACAGCGATGCCATTATCGGCACCTAGAGTAGTTTCGTTGGCGTGCAACCATTCACCTTCTTCAATCAGCTCGATGGGGTCCTTGGAAAAATCGTGAGTGGATGTGTCAGATTTTTCTGCCACCATATCGATATGACCTTGTAAAATGATAGATGGATGATTTTCATAGCCAGCAGTTGCATTAGCACGAATGATTACATTTAATTCTTCGTCTTGTTCTGCTTCTAAACCTCTATCTTTGGCAAATTGCATTAGAAAATCGCTAATACCCTGCTCATTACCAGATTCACGAGGGATTTGACTGATTTCACGGAACCAGTGTAATACATTAGTTGTATAGTTAGTATGTGTCATAATAAACCCTTTCTTAGGATGGATGAAATATTCAATAAAATAACTATACTCTATTAGCCGTAAGGGGTCAATATAAGAATAAATGATTCTTTTATGATGAAAGTCTATGTCAATGGTGTGCCAAGGAATGCTATAATAAGAATAGTGATTTCAAAGGAGGTTATCACATGAAGGATACAAAGATTATGATTATAGGCACAGGAGGTACCATTGCAGGTACAGGAAATGGGTCTAGTGCATTAACGGAATATAGAGCGGGATCCATAGGCGTGTATGATTTGATACAGGCTGTGCCTGCTTTGAATGAGTATGGTCCTTTTGAAAGTGTGCAATTCTCTAACATAGATAGTTCTGAAATGAGCCCTTATCGGTGGGTACGGTTAGCACTACTTGTGAATGAAGTGGCTGAGCGAGATGATATAGGTGGTATTGTTATTACCCACGGCACAGATACGATGGAAGAAACTGCGTATTTCTTGCAATTGACGGTACATACGAAGAAACCGGTTGTGATGACTGGTTCCATGCGTCCTGCTACAGCACTCAGTGCTGATGGTCCGGTGAATTTGCTGCAAGCAGTGCAAGTGGCGCGCAGTGAAAGTGCTATCCACCAAGGTGTTCTTGTAGTGATGAATGGATACATTGATAGCGCTAGAGAAGTAGCAAAATTACATACCACCGATGTGGCTACCTTTGGAAATACCCAATTAGGCCATATGGGGTGTATACAAAATGGAAAGGCTTATTTTTACTATACTCCATGTCGTAAGCATACAAGTGACAGCGAATTTATTTTGCGTGAAGAAGTGGAATTGCCACAAGTGGGAATTGTGAATCTCTATGGAGGTATGGATACAGAAATACTAACTATGGTAGCAAGTCGATCACAAGGGTTAATTGTGGGTGGTTTTGGGCATGGCACATTGCCACAGGCTGTACGAGATACGCTCAAAAAAATTACCATTCCCAAAGTACGATCATCTCGCATTGGAAATGGTATTGTGTCCAGTAATTCATCAGATGTAAAAGAAGGCTTTATCGTTAGCGATTCCTTGTCACCTGTGAAAGCTAGAATTCTTTTGATGTTGGCTTTACAACAAGAACGAAGTCGAGAAGATTTAGAGAACTTATTTGCACTCTATTAAGGCATCTCTTGTTCTGCTATGCATTCTATAGAGGTCTAGGTTAACGAAATGGTAGCAAATAAGTCCATAATATTTACAGATCCAAGGTAGCTGTGTTTTCTAATGCTTTTTCTATAGCACTTCGCACGGCTTTAGCTAAGGTGTCACCAAATTGGGAGAAGGTTCCTGTATCTGTCAGAAGCTCTCCGTTTGGGTCGATGGTCATGATGACGCCATCTGTGGATGTACCAGTGGCAGGCTGATTAGATAGAACGCTAGTGATTCCTATAGATTGAAGTGCCACCGTTTTGGCTTCGGTAATTGTAAGAAGTGATTTTGTAAGTGCTCCATCAGTAAGTGCACAATTAGTAAAGACTAAGAGATTGATGGTGCCTCCAGAGTGAAAAACTCCATCTTTTTCATAGTAGGTATACCCATCACCAGCTCGATGAGCTGTTTTTTCAACCCCCGCTGTAGCTATGACTTCTATGATAATGGAATCCTCTGAGTGACAGACATAGGCGTGACGATTCATAGAGGCAGTGGTTAGTAAAGCGGTACAGAAATGGATGGGTAAGTCTAATTGAACGCACTCTTTTGCTAAATAGGCAGAGGTGGACCCACCAGGTAATTCACTTTCATTATTGACAAAAAAAGTTAATTGCTGATTGCGTACTGCCATGACATGGTGTAGGCCACCGTTGAAAGGGCTTGTGCTGATGGCATAATAGGGCATATCATAGGTAATGGTAATGGCTGAACTATGGATGTCCACGTAACCACCACTACGTAGTGTAGTAGGAACCTTGTATTGATTGTAATTGGGCATATATCCTCCTAGTAAGTAACATGTTATTTTATATAGTTATAGTACCATAAAAAGAACTAGGATAGTATAATAGATTATATAATCATTGAGGAGGAGTCTATCATGGAAGAGAGTCATTTTTTTGCGCTATTGCAGCGTATGAAATATATTCAACGCTGGAGCTTAATGCGCAATACAGAAGTAGAAAACTTACAAGGCCATAGTTTGGAAACAGCTATGATTGCGCACCAATTAGGCGTGTTACGGAATACCTATTTTGATGGGGCTGTAGATGTGAACCGATTAGCGGTATTGGCTATGTATCACGATGTGAGTGAAGTTTTTACAGGAGATATGCCGACACCGGTAAAATATTTTAACCCTAAGTTGCGTGCTCTCTATGGAGAAGTAGAACAGTTGGCAAATGAAACTTTGTGGTACACATTACCAGAAGAGGTTCAACCGTGCTATGAGGAAGCTTTATTAGGTAGCTCTGATGAATATGCAGTTTTAATTAAAGCAGCAGATACGATGTCAGCATTTATGAAATGCGTCACAGAAAAAGCTGCTGGTAATGATGAATTTAATGCAGCCTATGACAGTATTTATAAACGTTTGCAGGATATGAATTTACCAGAGGTGAATTTATTTTTGAAAGTGTATGTTCCGAGCTTGACGAAGTCCTTGGACGAAATGAATGTATCCTTTGCAAAATAATTTATGTTATAGATAGATGATTGCTGTAAAAAATATAGATAGATTTATGGACGGATATATTGACGGTGCTACATGCTTTCACGTATACTAATATTATATAGATAATGACTAAGAAGAGGAAAAATCTTTTGAACGCATCACAGAGAGCATTGGGTTGGTGGAACAATGTATGTAATAGAAAGAGGGTAGCCTTGGAGTTGGCATGGTGAACTAGAGTAAGTATGCCCGCTGATCAGCGTTAACGATAATGAGTGATTGCTACGGCAATAATCTAGGTGGTACCGCGGAAGTATAGACCCTTTCGTCCTAATGGACGAAGGGGTCTTTTTGTATATAGAAAGAATATCTATCATTTTTGCGACTTTGCAAGTTTACCATAGAAATATGCTAATTGAAGGGTAGGAATGTAAAGATATATTTGAACTAGGAGGACATATGAAGGAATATAAAAATCTCACAACTTACAATCCAAAAGAGATTGAACAACAATGGTATACATATTGGGAAGAGAAAGGGTACTTTCATGAGGAAGTGGACACAAATAAAGAGCCTTTCAGCATTGTGTTACCGCCACCAAATGTAACAGGTCAATTGCACATGGGTCATGCCCTTGATAACACCTTGCAAGATATTTTGATTCGTACGAAACGTATGCAAGGCTACAACGTGTTGTGGATGCCTGGTACAGACCATGCAGGGATTGCAACGCAAGTAAAAGTAGAAGAAAATATCATGAAAACAGAGGGAAAATCTCGTCATGATTTAGGTCGTGAAGAGTTCTTGAAACGTGTATGGGAGTGGAAACAAGAGTACGGTAGCACCATCGTAAAACAAATCCGTAGTTTAGGTGCTTCTTGTGACTGGACGAGAGAGCGTTTTACCTTGGATGAAGGTTACCATGAAGCAGTATTAAAAGTATTCGTAGAGTTATACGAAAAAGGTTTAATCTATCGTGGAGAACGCATCACTAACTGGTGCCCTAATTGTTTGACAGCTTTATCTGATATCGAAGTAGAACACGAAGATGAAAATGGTCATTTATGGCATATTAAATATCCTGTGATCGGGGAAGAAGATGTATTTTTAACAGTAGCTACCACACGCCCTGAAACGATGTTTGGTGACGTAGCCGTAGCGGTGAACCCTAACGATGAGCGCTATGCCCATTTAGTAGGCAAAGAATTATTGCTTCCATTCGTGAATCGGCATATCCCAATCATTGCTGATGAATACGTAGATCAATCTTTCGGTACTGGTTGCGTAAAAATCACTCCAGCTCATGACCCTAATGACTTTGAAATGGGACAACGCCATAACTTAGAAAGTATCGTGGTGATGAACCCAGATGGCACTATGAATGCAGGAGCAGGTCACTTTGTGAACATGCCTCGTGAATTAGCGCGTAAACAAGTAGTAGCAGAACTTGAGGCTCAAGGTTTATTAGAAAAAGTGGAAGACCATGGTCACAGTGTAGGTCATTGTTCTCGTTGTAACACAACAGTAGAACCTATGGTATCGAAACAATGGTTTGTATCTATGGAACCATTGGCAAAACCTGCCTTAGAAGTGGTACGTGATAAATCTATTGAATTTGTACCAGAACGTTTTACTAAAACATATACCAACTGGTTAGAGTCTATTCGTGATTGGTGTATTTCTCGTCAATTGTGGTGGGGACATCGTATCCCAGCGTGGTACTGCCAAGATTGTGGGGAAACGATTGTAACGACAGAAACATTGACAGAATGTCCACATTGCCATGGCAAAGTAGAACAAGATCCAGACGTACTAGATACATGGTTCAGCTCTGCGTTATGGCCATTTGCCACAATGGGTTGGCCTGACAATACAAAGGAAGTGAAACATTGGTATCCAACTAGTGTCATGGTAACAGGGTATGACATTATCTTCTTCTGGGTAGCTCGTATGATTTTCATGGGCTTAGAATTTAAAGAAGAAATTCCTTTCAAACACGTATTCATTCATGGCCTAGTACGTGATAGCCAAGGTCGCAAAATGAGTAAATCCTTGGGCAATGGTATCAATCCATTAGAAGTAATCGAAGAATACGGTGCCGATGCGTTGCGCTTTACCTTGGTAACAGGCAATACACCGGGGAACGATATGCGTTTTTACATGGAACGTGTGGAAGCAAATCGTAATTTTGCCAACAAAATTTGGAATGCATCTAAATTTGTGTTGATGAACTTAGAAGGTTTTGATGAAAGTTTCGTACCAAGCGCAGAAGACTACACATTGGCAGATAAATGGATTCTAGAAGAATACAATAAAACAGTCACAAACATTACGAATAACCTTGATAAATTTGAATTAGGGGAAGCAGCGAGCGCTGTATACGATTTCATTTGGAATACGTACTGCGACTGGTACATTGAATTAGCGAAACCTCGTTTGTACAACAAAGAAGGTGGCCGTGACCGTCAAACAGCTCAATACCTATTGGTATCCATCCTTCGTCATATGATGGAATTATTGCACCCATTCATGCCATTCGTAACAGAACATATTTGGCAACATTTGCCACATGAAGGGGAGAGCATCATGGTCGCTCCATGGCCAAGTACATTATCCATGGAAGGTTTCAGCTCTGCAGCGGCACATATGAATGTGATGATGGACGGCATCAAAGGTATTCGTAACATGCGTGCAGAAATGAATGTACCAATGGGCAAACGTTCTGAAGTTATCTTAGTGCCTGCTACAGAAGAATTGAAAGGTATCTTAGAAACCCATGGTGATTACTTCCATACCTTAGGTTGGGCAGAAAAAGTGACAGTACTTTCACCAGATGCGCCAAAACCAGAAAACGCTACAGTAACTGTGGTGAACGGCTTAGAAGTGTACTTGTTGTTGAAAGATTTAATTGACGCAGACAAAGAAAAAGAACGTATCGCCAAAGAACAGGCCACAGTATTGAAAGAAATCGCTCGTTTAGAAGGTAAATTGAACAACCAAGGATTCTTAGCGAAAGCCCCTGAAGCGGTAGTGGCGAAAGAAAAAGAAAAATTGGAAGAATACAAACAAAAACAACAAGCCTTGAATGAACGTGAAGAGTTCTTAAAAACATTAGCATAAGGAGATCCATTATGAATTATACGGAAGCGATTGCCTACCTAGAAGAGGTAGCCTCCTTTGGGATTCATCCAGGATTAGAACGGATTACTGCATTATTAGAAGAGCTAGGTAATCCACAACATACATATAAAACTATCCATGTCACAGGAACAAATGGGAAAGGATCTGTTTCTACTTATATTACCTATGGCTTGTATATGAGCGGCCTTCGAGTGGGGACATTTACGTCCCCGCATCTGCAATCCTACACGGAGCGCATGCGTGTGAATACGGCCTGCATTACAGAAGAGGCTTTTGCTGATTTGATTGAACGTGTAAGCCATGCTGTGAAAACTATTATGGATCGCGGTGTGGAAGCACCCACACAATTTGAAATCTTGACGGCAGCGGCATTCTTATTCTTCCAAGAACAAGGTGTGGACTATGCCGTTATCGAAGTAGGCTTAGGTGGATTACTAGACTCTACGAATGTCATCACTCCAGAAGTGGCAGTAATTACAAATGTGACCATTGACCATCAAGCGTACTGTGGAGATACCGTAGAGGAGATTGCCCGCCATAAAGCAGGTATCATCAAACAAGGAGTACCTCTTGTAACAGCAGCTCAAGGGAGCGCTCTAGATGTGATCAAGGAAACGGCTCGTTCTCTAGGCGTGACCTACCATGTGTTCAATGAGGACTTTACCATCGATAGTCGCAGTGCGATGGCGATGGGACAAATGATTACTGTAAAAGATAAAGAAGGACATAAAGACATGCTCTTTACTTCTATGCATGGTATCCATCAAGCCCTGAATTTAGCGTGTGCAGCAAGGGTATTGCAAATCCTGAAAGACAAAGAACCAGCAGTGAGCGAAGAAACGTACCGTGAAGGCTTAGCTCGTGCTACTTGGCCAGGACGGTTTGAAACCTTCAAAGTCCATGGCAGGACAATCATTTTAGATGGGGCTCATAATGCGAGCGGAGCAGAAGCCTTTTCTATGACTTTCAATGAACTGTATCCAGAAAAAGCGAAAACTGTGGTTTTATCAATTTTGGAAGATAAAGATGTATCCACTATGGTTAGTTATTTAGTGGGACAAAAAGACCGTGTTATTACGGTGCCAGCACCAACACCACGAGGCATTGCACCGCAACAGTTGGCCAAACAAATGCCCGTCCAAGCGGATCCTATGGAGACAATCCAAGAGGGCTTAGACCATGCTATGAAAATAACTAAGGAAGGCGATATCATCGCTGTGGTGGGATCCTTATACATTCTTGGGGACGTGCAACAATGGCTCGCCCAAGAAATGAGGCACTAATGGATGCCCTACGTAGACTATCTGTGGACCAATGGATAGTCTACCTCCTCTATGGAGCCACCGTGTGCATTCCATTATTACCCATAGGTGGCAACATTCTTGTACTTGTGGCGGGGATACTAGCATTGCTATTTGATAGGCAACGATTTTCTGGAGCCTTACATTGGCTACAATGGGCAGTTTTGGGATTTATTCTTTGGACGGGATTTTCTATCGCTAATTCCATGAATATACAATGGTCGGCTATGAGCTGGTTCTACCATATAGGTATGTATGGCAGTATCTATTGGTTGATGACATATTATATAGATAATGAATTACGGCAGAAAACGTTTTTGTCCTTATTTTGTATTACTGGAGTTCTCGTGTGCTTAGGTGCGGGATATCAGTATTTTTATATGACTCCGGAACATATTCATGAATGGGTGGATAATGTTCATTTTCCAGGACTCATGCGGCGCATGTATGGGACGTTACAGAACCCTAATTTATTGGGTGAGTATTTATTGTTTGTCCTATCCGTTGGTGGATTAGGAACGATACAGGTATTGAAAGCTAAAGATTGGAAACGCTTTGCTTACATGGCATTAGCAGTCATATGTATGCTACTATGCCTTGTCCTTACTTATTCGAGAGGTATGTGGCTTAGTTTGGCTATTGTTGTATTTGTGGCAGGTATTTGTGTAGAGCGAAGATTATTATATGCTCTTCTAGTAGTGCCGTTAGTGTTATTCTTTTACCATGGGGAAGTATCCAGTCGATTGTGGTCGCTCTTTAGTGGGCAAGATACATCAGTCATGCTCCGGTGGGCATTATGGGATAGCACTATGTACATGATAGAAGATTTTCCTATCTTTGGTATTGGTTGGGATGCATTTTGGATGACCTATCCAGATTATAATTATTTTATCCAAGATCCAACGGTCATAATCTATCATGCCCATAATTTGTATTTGCAAGTGGCTGCAGAAACGGGTCCGATTTCCTTGTGCTTGTTGTTAGCAATTTTATTAGGGCATAGTAGAAATATACAAAAACAAAAGCACCTTGCCATTCCATATCGCTATAGTATGACCTTGATTACCGTAGTTGTTTTGGTAAGCGGTCTCTTTGATCATGCTTTATATAGCCAGCAAGTAAGTATGGTCTTGTGGCAACTATTAGGCTTTTCTATGAGTGTCATACGAAATAAAAAATAATATAAAACTTAAAAAGTATAGAGAAGGTCTTATGACAATCTCTATACTTTTTATATGTGGTAATCATTGTGTTTAGATTGTATATTGTCTATAACAATATTTGCATACATCAATTGTTATAGAAGAGTATGAATATTGAATTAAGAAATATGAAAAATGATACTGTTGTTTTGAAGTTAAAGGAATCATTAATTATATAGCTTTGAGTGGACTAACACAGTAAAGTAAAAAACTATAACTTGGGAAATAACAAAAAAGAATAAAAGTAAATAACTGTTAGTTATGAATAATATAACACGTAGAAATGCATAAACATAAATAGAGTGTATGCATAAGAGTTGAAATATCGAAAAAAGTTGTACTACACCAACATTTATAGATATAGGTAGATAAAGGGTATAACAAAAAGTTATACTCGCATTGGATTTATCTATTCTGTATGCCTATTATGCATATATTTGCATATATGGTTGACAATAATAAGAAAAATGAGTAGTATTTATGAGAATTAACAAATGTCACACTTTGAGTAGATATTTAATCTTATATTTCTATAACAGTTTTGTAAGTAAGAAATTTCTTTCATAATAGAAATAAAAGAATTGAATGTATAGTGTGATTGTTAGATAGCTGAATAAGTCATTCAAACTAAAGGAGATGGTAGTATGATCGACATTTTAGATCGCGTGCAAGGCGCAGCGTTGCAAGCAAAAATTACTACAGCAGAAGAAGCAGCTAAATTGATTAATCCAGGAGACCATGTAGGTATCAGTGGTTTTACACCATCTGGTTATCCTAAAGCAGTGCCATTGGCTCTAGCAAAACGCATGGAAACGGAACCTTTCCAAATCGATCTTTGGACTGGTGCATCAGTTGGTGATGAAGCAGACGGAGCATTAACTCGTGTAAACGGTATTCGTCGTCGTTTCCCATATCAAACAAATAATGATACTCGTAAAGCTTTAAATAGCCAAAAAATTCGTTATATTGATATGCACCTTAGCCAAATGGCTCAACAAATCCGGTATGGTTTCTTCGGTGACACTGACGTAGCTATCATTGAAGCGGTTTGTATCCGTGAAGATGGTGGTATCGTTCCTAGTACATCCGTTGGTAACTCTCCAACATTTGTTAGCCAAGCTAAAAAAGTTATCGTAGAAGTTAACGTATCTCAACCAATGTCTTTGGTAGGTATGCACGATATCTATGAACCACAAGATCCTCCATATCGTGAGCCATTCCCAATCAAAGCGGCTGGCGATCGTATCGGAACAGATTACATCCCATGTGATCCTGCGAAAATTGTAGCTATCGTTCCATGTGATGTACCTGACACAACTCGTCCACTAGCACCAATCGATGATGATGCAAAAGCGATGAGTCAACATTTGATTAACTTCTTCTTAGAAGAGGTAAAAGCAGGTCGTTTACCTGAAAACTTATTGCCATTACAATCTGGCGTAGGTTCTGTAGCAAATGCTGTTGTGTCTGGCTTGGCGGAAGGTCCTTTCACAAACTTATCCATTTTCACAGAAGTTATCCAGGATGGTATGTTGGACTTAATTGATGCAGGTAAAGTAACAGATTGCTCTGGTACAGCATTATCCCCATCCCCAGATGGATTGAAACGCTTCTATGACAATATTGAAAAATACAGCAAACATATTCTCTTGCGCCCACAAGAGATTTCCAATAACCCTGGCTTAGCTCGTAGACTTGGTGTTATCACTATGAATACAGCGATTGAATTCGATATCTTCGGTAATGTAAACTCTACTCATATCATGGGTAGCAAAATGATGAATGGTATCGGTGGTTCCGGGGACTTCACTCGAAATGGTTATATCTCCATTTTCTGTACGAACTCTGTAGCAAAAGGCGGAGATATCAGCTCCATCGTTCCTTTTGTATCTCACATTGACCATACAGAACATGATGTACAAGTATTCTGTACAGAACAAGGTATTGCCGATGTTCGTGGTTTGGCTCCAATTGAAAGAGCATACAAAATCATTGAAAACTGTGCTCACCCAGACTACAAACAAGAATTACTTAACTACCTCGAAAGAGCTATTGAAAAGACAAATGGCGCCCATACACCTATCTTATTAGATGAAGCTCTTTCTTGGCATAAACGCTTCACTGAAACAGGAAGCATGAAAAAACAAGGTTAATTTTATAGGAGGATGATGAACATGGCTAATGACAACTTAAAAGCCAAACTTGCTGAATATGATGCAGCGTACGCTAAAAACTGTGAGAAAGTACCTGCTCGTCAAAACTTACCAGAACAACCGGTATACACACCGCTTGATTTAGAAGGTTTTGATTATGAACGTGATCTTGGATTCCCAGGATTCTATCCTTACACTCGTGGTGTGCAACCTACTATGTACCGTGGCCGTTTCTGGACAATGCGTATGTATGCTGGTTTCGCAACTGCTGAAGAGTCCAACAAACGTTATCGTTACTTAATCGAGTCCGGTGCAACAGGTCTTTCTTGCGCATTCGACTTACCAACACAAATCGGTTATGACTCTGACGACGCTATGGCTGAAGGCGAAGTTGGTAAAGTAGGTGTTGCGATTGACTCCTTAAAAGATATGGAAATTTTGTTCCAAGGTATCGACTTAGGTAAAGTTTCCACTTCTATGACAATCAACGCTCCTGCATCTGTACTTCTTGCTATGTACATTGCAGTTGCTGAAAAACAAGGTGTACCTTCCACTGAACTTCGCGGTACAATTCAAAATGATATTTTGAAAGAGTACGCAGCTCGCGGAACTTACATCTTCCCTCCAAAACCATCCATGCGTTTAATCACTAATATTTTCGAATATTGCTCTCAATATGTGCCAAAATGGAATACTATCTCCATCTCCGGTTACCATATTCGTGAAGCTGGTTCCACTGCTGCGCAAGAAATCGCTTTCACAATTGCTGATGGTATTGCATACATCGAAGCAGCTCTTAAAGCTGGCTTGGAAGTTGACGATTTTGCAGGTCGTTTATCCTTCTTCTGGAATGCACACAACAATGTATTAGAAGAAGTTGCAAAATTCCGTGCATCCCGTCGTCTATGGGCACATATCTTGAAAGAACGTTTTGGTGCTAAAAAACCTAAATCTATGATGTTACGTGTACATACTCAAACAGCTGGTTCTATGTTGACTGCACAACAAGTTGACAACAACATCGTTCGTGTTGCTCTTCAAACTGCAGCTGCTGTAATGGGTGGTACTCAATCCTTACATACTAACTCTCGTGACGAAGCATTGGCTCTTCCAACTGAAGCATCTGTACAAATCGCTCTTCGTACTCAACAAATCGTTGCTTACGAATCCGGTTTAGCTGACGTAGTTGACCCATTGGGTGGTTCTTACTATGTAGAAGCTATGACTAATGCTATCTATGAAGAAGCTAAAGCATACATCCAAAAAATCGATGAAATGGGTGGCGCTGTTGAAGCAATCGAAAAAGGTTACATCCAAAAAGAAATCCAAGAGTCTGCTTATAAATGGCAAATGGAAGTGGAATCTGGCCTTCGTACAATCGTAGGTGTTAACAAATTCCAAGTTGAGGAAAAACCAGTTGAAGGTCTTCTTCGTATCGATGCTTCTGTAGGTATCAACCAATCCAAGAAAACACAACAAGTTCGTGCAGACCGTGATCAAGCAGCAGTTGATGCAGCATTAGCAGCATTAAAAGCTGGTGCAGAAGATGAATCTGTAAACTTGATGCCATTAATCTTGGCTGCCGTTAAAACATATGCTACATTAGGTGAAATTTGTAACGTATTGCGCGGCGTATTCGGTGAATACCAAGCTCATTCCACACTATAATTAATCGAACCTATTTGGAGGTATAACATCATGGCAGAAAAACGTATCAGAGTAATCGTAGCAAAACCAGGTCTTGATGGTCATGACCGTGGTGCAAAAGTAGTAGCACGCGCACTTCGCGATGCTGGTTTCGAAGTTATCTACACAGGTCTTCGTCAAACTCCAGAACAAATCGTTGAAGCTGCTCTTTCTGAAGACGTTAACGTAGTTGCGTTATCTCTTCTTTCTGGCGCGCACAACACATTGTTCCCTAAAATCGTTGAAATGCTTAAAGAAAAAGGCATGGGCGATGTATTAGTAGTTGGTGGTGGCGTTATTCCTGACGCTGATATTCCTGGCTTAAAAGAAGCTGGCGTATCCGCAGTATTCACACCAGGCACTCCAACAGCTGATGTAATTGAATTCATCAAAGCTAACGTAAAATAATATACTTGAGCTAGGCTCGGGCATGTATGTTCGAGCCTAGACGTATATATAATTGGGACGGTGACAATATGGATTTAATCAAAGAACTATTAGAAGGTTCTCGTCTTGCATTGGCTCGGTCCATAACGGCTGTAGAAAATGAATACGATAATGCGATCGACATTATGAAATCTATCTATCCACGTACTGGTAAGGCTCGTATCTTGGGTATCACAGGTGCTCCAGGAGCTGGTAAAAGTACATTGACAGATAAAGTGGTTAAGCATTATCTAGAACAAGGTAAGAGAATCGGCATCGTTGCTGTTGACCCAACCAGTCCATTCTCAGGCGGCGCTATTTTAGGTGACCGTATTCGGATGAATGATTTGACATTAAATGAAAATGTATTTATCCGTAGTATGGGTACACGTGGCAGCCTAGGTGGATTATCTAAAAAAACAGCAGATGTTGTTAAATTAATGGATGCATTTGGCATGGATCTTGTTATCATAGAAACCGTAGGTGTTGGACAATCCGAAGTAGATATCGTTAAAAATGCAGATACTACATTGGTTGTATTGGTACCAGGTTTAGGTGATGATATCCAAGCAATCAAAGCGGGTATTTTAGAGATTGGCGATGTATTCGCTATCAATAAAGCAGATCGCGATGGCTGTGATAAGCTTAATGTTGAAATTGAAATGATGCTAGACTTAGATTCTCGTGAACTTGATTGGAGACCACCAATTAAGAGAACTATCGCTAGTAAAGATGAAGGTGTTGATGACTTAGTGGAAGCACTAGATGAACACTTTGAATATCTTGAAGATAGTGGAGAATTAGCAGCTCGCCGTGCAGAACGTACGCATGATGAACTAGTAGCGATGATCAATGAGCAAATTATGCGTTATGTTCATGAACATGTGGTTGAAAGCGACGCTTTCAAACAAGATGTAGCAGCTGTTAATAATAGAACTAATGACCCTTATAGTGTTGTTAACTCGGTATTAGAAAAGTCCTTAAAAAGATAATAAAAAGAATGATAAAAATCTAATATCGTGGTATCATATAAGTAATCGAAAGATGACAAAAATCACTTTCGAGTTGCAGCTCATTTGAAAGGAGAGTTATTATGGCATTCAAAGTATTACAAGTAGACCACATCGGTATCGGTGTATCTGACTTGGCAGCAACAAAAGAGTTTTATAAAAACGCACTTGGTATGGAACATCTACCAGAAGATGAAGTAGTTGAAGAGCAAAAAGTAAAAGTAAGTTTCTTCCCTTGCGGAGATGCAGAACTTGAGTTCTTAGAATCTACAACTCCAGATGGCCCTATCGGTCGTTTCATCGAAAAAAATGGTGGCCGTAATGGTATCCAACACGTAGCACTTCGTGTAGACGACATCAAAGCAGCTATCGCTGATTTAAAAGCGAAAGGCGTTCAATTGATCGACGAAGAACCTCGTTACGGTGCTGGTGGATCTGCGATTGCATTCCTTCATCCAAAAGCTACTGGCGGTGTTTTATTAGAACTTTGCCAACGTATGAAATAATCAACTGTATCCGTAATAATCCTATGGAGGTGTAAAATGGCAACAGTTCAGGAAAAAATTGAATTATTGCATAAAAAGCTGTCCACTGTAAAACAAGGTGGCGGTGAAAAACGCGTAGAAAAACAACACGCTAGCGGCAAATACACTGCTCGTGAGCGTATTGAAAAATTATTCGACGAAAATAGCTTTGTTGAATTAGACCAATTCGTTAAACATCGTTGTGTTAACTTCGGTCAAGAGAAAAAAGAATTACCAGGTGAAGGTGTAGTTACTGGTTACGGTACTGTAGACGGACGTTTGGTATTTGCTTTTGCTCAAGATTTCACAGTAGAAGGTGGTTCCCTTGGGGAAATGCACGCTGCTAAAATCGTTAAAGCACAACGTATGGCAATGAAAATGGGCGCTCCTATCATCGGCATCAATGACTCCGGTGGAGCTCGTATTCAAGAAGCAGTAGACGCATTAGCTGGCTACGGTAAAATCTTCTTCGAAAACACTAACGCTTCTGGCGTTATCCCACAAATTTCCGTAATTATGGGACCATGTGCAGGTGGTGCGGTATATTCTCCGGCATTAACTGACTTCATTTACATGGTAAAAAATACATCTCAAATGTTCATCACTGGTCCAGCGGTTATCAAATCTGTAACAGCAGAAGAAGTAACAGCAGAAGACCTTGGTGGTGCAATGGCTCATAACAGTGTATCTGGTGTAGCTCACTTTGCAACAGAAAACGAAGATGATTGCTTAGCACAAATTCGTTACTTGTTGAGCTTCTTACCAAGCAACAACATGGAAGACACTCCATTAGTTGACACTGGTGATGACCCAGCTCGTGAAGATGAAGGTTTAAATACTTTACTTCCAGATAATCCCAATATGCCTTACGACATGTTTGATGTGATTCGTGCAACAGTAGATAATGGTGAATACTATGAAGTTCAACCACACTACGCACAAAATATCATTACATGTTTCGCACGTTTTGCTGGACAAAGCGTAGGTATCATTGCTAACCAACCACGCGTAATGGCAGGTTGCTTAGATATCAATGCATCCGACAAATCTTCCCGCTTTATCCGTTTCTGCGATGCTTTCAATATCCCTGTTGTAAACTTCGTTGACGTACCGGGCTTCCTACCGGGCACAAACCAAGAATGGGGCGGCATCATTCGTCACGGTGCGAAAATGTTATATGCTTACTCTGAAGCAACAGTACCTAAAATTACTGTTATCACTCGTAAAGCATATGGTGGGTCTTACCTTGCAATGTGTTCCCAAGATTTGGGTGCAGACCAAGTGTATGCATGGCCTACATCTGAAATTGCTGTAATGGGACCTGCTGGTGCAGCGAACATCATTTTCAAACGCGATGAAGATAAAGATGAAAAAACAGCTAAATACGTAGAAGAGTTTGCAACTCCATACAAAGCTGCTGAACGTGGATTCGTTGACGTGGTAATTGAACCTAAACATACTCGACCTGCTATCATCAATGCGTTAGCAATGTTGGCAAGTAAACGCGAAACCCGTGCTCCGAAAAAACACGGTAATATCCCTCTATAAACTATTTCCTAGAGGCATACTACACACTTTGCTTCTTGCATGATTCTACTATCATGGTTCTCTATTAATGAGGTGAAAGTATGACAGATAATCCGTGGCTAATTATGGCCATCAATATGACAATTGTATTCGCCGTTCTAATTTTGTTAGGCGTGCTTATGCATATTATTTATCTAGTAGATCCTACAAAAAAAAAGTCAACTAAGGCTGAGGTAGCAGAGGTACCATCAGCCACAGCTCCTAGTGTGGCAAGTACCACAACAAAACATGATGAAGTGGTTGCAGCCATTGTGGCAGCAGTATGTGCGATGGGATATTCCAAATCACAAATTGCTTCCGTAAGACCGATTGTGAGCACAGGTTGGAAATTGGACGGTAGACTGCTAGGTAGGAATGTAACCAGATAGTTTGGAGGAGAACTTAATGAATAAGACTACCAACGCACAAGCTGCAAACAAAGAAACAGAAGTTGTAGCAGCTATTGTCAGTGCTATCGTTGCTATGGGCTATTCGCAAAATCAAATTGCATCCATTCGCCCAGTAGTGTCTAATTCTTGGCGACTAGCTAGTCGTTTACAGGCCCTATAAGCTAATCTAAGCTTATGAAAAAGTTTCATTACAAATAGGTAATTCAGGAGGAAGTTATAATGAAAAAGTTCAATGTTACAGTAAACGGTACAGTTTATGAAGTAGAAGTAAATGAAGTTGGCGGCGCAGCTCCAGTAGCAGCAGCTCCTAAAGCAGCAGCTCCAGCACCTAAAGCAGCTCCAGTAGCAGCTCCAGCTCCAGCAGCGGCAGCAGATCCAGTACCAGCAGGCGCAGAAACAGTAAAATGCCCAATGCCAGGTAAAATCTTATCCGTAGCAGTTACAGCTGGTCAAGCAGTTAAAAAAGGCGATCTTCTTTGCATCTTAGAAGCTATGAAAATGCAAAACGAAATCTATGCTCCACATGATGCAACAGTAGCTGAAGTTCGTGTAGCAGCTAACCAAACTGTAGCAACTGGCGACGCTTTAGTTGTTTTAGGCTAATCATAACTTTATACTGCTTAAACTAAACCCTTCTATTACTAAAGGAGGAACTCCATATGGACGCTTTTCTTGTTGCACTCAACTCTGTTTGGGTGGATAGTGGTTTTATTGGTTTCACAATGGGTCATGGTATCATGATCCTTGTAGGAATTATCTTATTGTATTTAGCTTTTGCGAAAGGCTTTGAACCTCTATTGTTGAGTCCAATCGCATTTGGATGTATTTTGGCTAATATTCCTAATAATGGTTTCCATGAAGGTGTTATGAACTTGATTGGTTTAGGGATTAAATATGAAATTTTCCCACCTCTTATCTTCCTAGGGGTAGGTGCTATGACTGACTTCGGTCCACTCATTGCAAATCCTAAAACATTATTATTAGGTGCAGCAGCTCAAATCGGCGTATTCGTAGCTCTTGGTGGAGCGATGATGGTTGGATTTACTGCCAAACAAGCAGCAGCTATCGGTATTATCGGTGGCGCTGACGGTCCTACATCCATCTACTTAGCTTCAAAATTAGCTCCTGAGTTATTAGGTGCTATCGCAGTAGCGGCATATTCCTATATGTCCCTCGTACCATTAATTCAACCTCCGGTTATGAAGTTATTTACGACTAAAAAAGACCGTGAGATTGTAATGGAACAATTGCGTGAAGTAACTCGTTTTGAAAAAGTTGTTTTCCCGGTAGTAGCGACAATTTCCATTTCCTTGTTGTTACCACCAATCACTTCTTTATTAGGCATGTTGATGCTTGGTAATTTATTCCGTGAATCTGGTGTAACAGCTCGTTTGGCAGATACTTCTGAAAACGCTTTGATTAACACAGTAACAATCTTCTTAGCTACTGGTACTGGTCTTACAATGACAGCAGACAGTTTCTTAAATTTAGAAACCATTAAAATTATCGTATTAGGCTTAATCGCCTTCATCGGTGGCACCGCAGGTGGTGTTATCTTCGGTAAATTAATGTGCTGGGTAGATGGTGGTAAAACAAATCCATTGATCGGCTCCGCAGGTGTATCTGCCGTACCAATGGCGGCCCGCGTATCGCAAGTAGTTGGTTCACAGGCAAACCCAGCGAACTTCCTATTGATGCATGCGATGGGACCAAATGTGGCAGGTGTTATCGGTACAGCTGTAGCAGCTGGTACGATGCTTGCTATGATGAAATAATTTGTAACAGTGTCTAGGCAATCCGCCTAAGGGTTGCCTAGGCTATTACAGATACTTTTTATGATAAACTATTTAGTTTGTCTTACAGCGCTTTAGAAATACTCAGACTTTTTTCACTTTTTATTATGTATGAGGTGACGCCTATGATATTATCAGACGAAGGAAAGGTTTTTGCTTGTATTTGTATTGCGCTTTTTATTTTTATCATCACCGCACTCCTATTAGGTGAAGAGCGAAAATCTAAATGGTTTCAAAAACGAAAAACATATAGCTTTTTTCTACGCCGTGGCCTACTTGGAGAGTGGCTACATTTTGGATACCCTTGTACAGTAGAAGGGTATGGAGTAGCGGCGATTATGTTATTTCTTATTGGCCTATCTTCCTATATTATATGCGCTTGTTTTTAGAGCGTTTTGCGGCTAATAAGGAATGTATCCCTTAGGGAGGAGTTGATTCTTATGGATCCGGCTGTACAAACCTTAATTGTCCTTGGTGTAATGGCGTTATTATTTGTAACAGAAATTATTCCACTCGCAATTACTTCTATCGGTGGTGCTATGGCACTTGGTTTATTAGGTGTTATTCCAATGAAACAAGTATTTAGTGGTTTATCCGATAGTACAGTAGTTTTATTTGCAGGTATGTTTATTATTGGTGCTGCATTATTCCATACTGGTTTAGCACAAAAAATTGGTATTTCCGTTGTTAACAAAGCAGGTAAAAGTGAAAACGGTCTTATGATTGCTTTAATGCTTGTAACAGCAGGTATGTCCTCTGTGCTTTCTAACACAGGTACGGCAGCAGCGTTATTGCCAGTAGTTATTGGTATTTGTGCATCTGCTAAAATTCCAGCATCCCGTCAATTAATGCCTATGGCATTTGCTGCTGGGATTGGTGGTATCATCACATTAGTAGGTACACCTCCTAATATCATCATCAATGGTGCATTAGGCCAAGCTAAACTACCTCAATTCGGTTTCTTTGAATTTGCATGGATTGGTATTCCTTTAACAGTTGCATTTATGATCTACATGGTAACGATTGGTAAACATTTCTTACCTAAACATGATGGTAATGCAGATGCTGAAGTAGAACAAGAAGTGGATGCTAGTGAAATTTCTAACGACCCTAAAAAAATGTGGTACTCTGGTATCATCTTATTAGGCGTTGTATTATTTATGGCATTGTCTGATCCATTAAAAAGTATTGGTATTAATGTTCCTCTTCATTTAGCTGCTATCGTAGGTGCTATTTTAGCCGTTTTAGCAGGTTGCTTGAAAGAGAAACAAGCATATCAATCTATAGATTGGGTAACTATTTTCCTATTTGCAGGTATGATGCCAGTAGCAGCTGCTATGAATGATTCTGGTGCTGGTAAAATGATTGCCAATGCAGTAGTAGGTATCATGGGTGATAATCCAAGTCCTTACTTTGCAACAGCTGTATTATTTATCTTGTCTTGTGTATTAACACAATTTATGTCCAATACAGCATCTTGTGCATTGTTAGCACCAATTGGTATCTCCATTGCCCAAGCGATGGGTGCAAGCCCTCATGCAGTACTTATGGCGATTGGCGTTGCCGCATCTTGTGCATTCGCCACACCTGTAGGTACACCACCTAATACAATCGTATTAACACCTGGTAATTACAAATTTATGGATTATGTGAAAGCAGGTACTCCATTAATCGTAGTATGCTTTATTGTAAGTCTTATCATCATTCCAATGGTATGGCCTTTCAATATGCCATAATGTAACGTACGTCGTTTAGGTATAATGTAAAAATAAATAGATAATAAATAAGGACTGACTCGGAATCTTGTTTGTAAGATTTTGTAGTCAGTCCTTTTTATGAAAGGTATTAAAAGAAATATTCTAAAAGGATTGCATATACTTTTATAGCATGGTACATTAGTAATGCAAATAATCATTTAGAATAGTTAGGAGCTATTATAATAGTTTAATAAATAGTAGTTAATACTAGGTTTTATATACTAATAAGAAGGTGAATGTGTGAGACCTACATATGTAGAAATTGATACAGCACAAATACGAAGTAATTTACGAAAAATTAAGGATTGTTTACCAGAGTGGTGCACGAGTACTGCGGTGGTGAAAGCAAATGCGTATGGACATGGTAGTGTTATGGTAGGACGTATTGCCGTAGAGGAAGGGTATGAGTCGCTAGCCGTAGCTTTTCCAGAAGAGGCGATTCCTTTGCGCGAGGCAGGTATAACGGTACCTATTTATCTATTAGGTCTGACGTTGCCCCAATCCTTTGATTTAGTGATAGAAGGGCATTCTAGACCTGCTATTTGTGAATCCACAGATTTAGAAGCGTTGAATGAATGTGCTCGTCGACATGAAACAATTGTAGAGTGCGCTATTGCTGTAGATACAGGTATGCATCGTATCGGTAGTAAGCCAGAGGATGTATTAGCATTTTTAGAAACTGTAGAATCTTATGAATATTTGCGAGTAGATGGATTTTTTACACACCTAGCCAATGGCGATGCTGCGGATCAAACTCATGCCAATCAACAAGTACAACAATTTCGAGATGTGGTGGAGTTAATTCGTGCCAATCGTACTGAGGATTATCGCTTTTCTTTAGCCAATAGTGCTGGATTGTTGGCAGTAAGAGATAGTTTATTTAACGATGCTCGACCAGGTATTATTCAATATGGCATTATGCCTTCCATGGATGTGCCTAATCGATTGGGATTGAAACCAGCTTTGAGTTTATATAGTAAGGTAGTACATGTACAACATTTACCCAAAGGGTCATCTATCGGTTATGGAAGTACCTATACAACGATGGCTGAGGAAACGATCGCTACTATACCTGTGGGTTATGCCGATGGATATCCTAGAGCGTTGTCTAATAAAGGCTCTGTGCTTATCCATGGTACACGCTGTCCTATAGTAGGGCGTATCTGTATGGACCAATTTATGGTGAAAGTACCAAGTCATATTACCGTAGCTCCAGGAGATGCTGTTGTGCTATTAGGACAACAAGGACAAGAGAGTATTACAGCGCTTGAATTGGCTTATTTGGTTGGGACCATTCCTTATGAAATATTCTGTAATTTCTCAGAACGGGTGCCAAGACATTATATTTAGAGGCTATCTTGTTACACCCCCTTTTACTAGAGATATGTTGTTACACTCTCCTTTGAGCAATATAACTATAAATGTAACTACAATGATAAGATTAAGATGAATAAAAAGAATGCTCTACTTAGGTTCTCTTTGAGAGAGGTACTAGGTAGAGCATTTTTATTGTAATTTGTATGTATACTATACGTATTGTAGGCTATATAGAGTTTCTTATTTATTGGTTTTCATATATGGGAGAGCTAAATAAAGAACGTGCTGCATTTTCGATATATAAGGCTGTATTAGATTGGTTCATTGTGTATAGATGAATACCAGATACGCCTTCTGTTACAAGGTCTACGATTTGATTTAAGGCGTAAGCAAGGCCAGCATCACGAAGGGCGATTGGATCATGCTCATATTTGTCTAAAATAGCTTTAAATTTGCGTGGAATAGAGGTAGCATTACTTGTTAATAGACGCAAAGCTTGGTTGCGGTTGATGATAGGCATTACTCCGGCTAAGATTGGTACATCAATACCTGCTAAGGCGCATTTTTCTTGGAAATCGTAGAATACATTGTTATCTAAGAAAAATTGTGTGACTAATAGTTCACAGCCGGCATCTACTTTTTCTTTTAGAAATTTAATGTCCTGTAATTGATTGGGTGAGTCTGGATGTACTTCTGGATAGCAAGCGCCAGAAATTTGAAAATGCGGAGCATAGTCTTTTATAAAATGTACGAGTTCTGAAGCATATTTGAAGTCTCCTACTGGTGGTAGGTCTTCTAAAATATCACCACGAAGTGCCAGTAGCTTATGGATACCTAGTTGATCTAATTGATCAATAACGGAGCGCACTTGCTCTTTAGATAAATAAATAGCTGGTAAATGAGCTTTTGTAGGGATATGCAATGTATTTTGCACATAGTTGGATAACTTGATAGTTGTTTCTTCAATATTGCGTTGTTTATTACTGCAGGTAACAGAGATGAACTCTGGTTTTAAACTTTTTAATTCGTCTAAGACCGTAATGATTTTTTCATCGCCTACTTGTGTGTTAGGAGGGAATATTTCGTAAGATAATGTTGGTCGTTTTTGTTGTATAGTTTCGCTCATGGCTGGTTCCTTTCATATCAGTAAAACATGTTCTTATGATACCAATTTTTTTCTATATAGACCAATTCTTAATATATATAGTTTGTTATAGGTAAAAGCTATAGAATGAAATGTAATGAAAATTAGAATCTAGGGATATACATATGAAATTAGCATAGAGAAAACAGGAGAATCGTATGCTATATGTATTGGAACTTTCATTAGAAATCTATATAATAGTAGTATTCGGAATACTGCTATTGCTAGTTAGTTATAGTAGGACTTTCAGAAGAAGAGAAAAATGAGGGAATGTAATTCCTGTAGTCATAGAGTTGTGCATGTCTATTGTGCAAGAAAGGAGAAAGTGATGAGTCAATTACTAGAAGAAATTGAATCCTTGCGAGGATCCATGAAAACATTAAATGATTTTTTCTTCGACCATCCAGAACTAGGGAATGAAGAGTTTTTAGCCCATGGTAAATTAACAGATTTACTGGAAAGTGAAGGGTTTACTGTAGACCGTGAAGTGAGTGGTTTACAAACCGCATTTCGTGCTGTGTACCATGTGCAAGGAGGAGGACCGAAAATTGGGCTTCTCTGCGAATATGATGCCTTAGAAGGTTTGGGTCATGCTTGTGGGCATAATCTGCAAGGGCCTTCCATCTGTGCAGCAGCTATTGGTTTACGTCGTACCTTGCAAGTGCCAGCTACATTGGTGGTGTATGGGACACCAGCAGAGGAAACGGCATCTGGTAAATTGGTGATGGCAAAAGAAGGCGTTTTTGACGATTTAGACGTGGCTTTCATGATGCACGGCAGTGATTCTACCACGGTAGATGGCAAGTCCTTAGCGCTTAACTTGGTAAATATTAAATTCCATGGCAAATCGGCTCATGCAGCGATTGCTCCAGAAAAAGGCATCAGTGCTTTGGATGCAGTGTTGTTATTCTTTAATGGCATGGAATATCTTCGAGAACATGTGCCTACAGAAGTACGTATGCATGGGATTATTACAGATGGTGGTAAGGCAGCGAATATCGTGCCAGATTATGCGTGTACACAGTGGTATATTCGTTCCTCTAGTCGCATTCGTTTAGATGAAGTGGTGGAGCGCGTGAAACAAGTGGCTCAAGGGGCAGCCTTGCAAGTGGGAGCTACTATGGAATGGGATGAAGTAAAAGCCTATGATAACAAGGTCAATGTGCAAAGCTTAAATGATTTACTCTTAAAGAATGCGGAAATCGTAGGTGCTCCAGATATTTCAGAACCGAGAAAGGTAACTGGTTCTACTGACTTTTCCAGTGTTACGTTCCGCGTACCAGGAGCTTGTTTACGGGTTAAATTTGTAGGTAGAGGTGTGACTAGTCATTCTCAAGAATGGTTAGATAATGGGAAAACTCAATTAGCAGAGGATGCTATTATGTACGGAGCCAAGGGGATTGCTCTTACAGTAGAGGAAATTCTCACCACACCGGGCTTATTGGCTCAGATTCAAGAAGACTTTCAACGGTCGAAAGCAAATTATTAATTAGCCTATCTTCATAGGTAAAGGAGAAGTAGTTATGAATTTATTGTTGTGCGCTATCGTAATTTTAGGCGCAGGTACATTGGTGATTAAAAAGTTTAAAGCACAAACAGTATTGCTGTTAGGCGGTTTAATCATGATGCTAGGGGCGTATTTCCTTGGCTATACAACGGAGTTTGTAGATGCGAAAAAAGGAACAGGTGTGATGTTCTTTGATGCTTTTGAGTGGATTAATAATACTACTGCAAAGGATGCAGCAGGGTTGGGTCTCATGATTATGACATGTACTGGCTTTGCTAAATACATGGATCACATTGGTGCTAGCTCTCGCTTGGTTACAACTGCGATAAAACCTTTGCAAGCGATGAAAGCTCCTTATGTAGTATTATCTTTAACATTCTTATTAAATATGTTCATGTCCTTGGTAATCCCAAGCGCATCTGGTCTAGCTATGTTGATGATGGTGACCATCTTCCCTATTTTGGTGCGTTTAGGCGTAAGCCCAGTAGGGGCAGCGGCAGCGGTAGCTACTGGCCATTTGTTGGACATTGGACCAGCCTCTGCTACAAGCTTATTAGTGTCTAAAACAGTGGGCTTAGGAGTAGAAGAATACTTCGTAGGCTATCAATTGAAAGTATACATTATTTGTGGTATTGTGACAGCTATTGCGCATTACATATGGCAACAATACATGGATAAAAAATCCGGTCATGTTCCTTCCGAAGTTGTACATACAGAACTACAAGAAGAAGTAGCAGTAGGACCTCTTGCGTATTTAATATTGCCATTCTTGCCACTTGTATTTATGTTAGGATTTAGTAAATATGGTATTGCAGGCATTAAGATGAATGTTAACTTGGCTATGTTCCTAAGCTTATTCATCGCCATGATATTTGAATTGATTCGCTTGCGTGATTTCCGAAAAGTAGCTGCGTCTATTCAAACTTTCTTTAAAGGTATGGGGGACCAATTTACCAATACGGTAACGTTGATTGTAGCAGGGGAAACCTTTGCATTCGGTTTGACATCCTTAGGGATTGTGAATGAGTTTGTAGCATTCATTAAAACCTTCTCTATCCAAGCAGATATGGTGGGTGTTATCGTATCTGTGATTATCTTAGTATTGAGCATTGTTATGGGCTCTGGTGTAGCATCTATGTTTGCATTCTCACCATTAGTGCCAAATTTTGCTAAAGAATTAGGTGGTAATGCGATTACCATGCTACTAGGTATGCAAAATGCGGCCTCTGTTGGACGTTTGTTGAGCCCAATTAGTGCGGTTATGATTGCAGTAGCTGGTGTGGCAAATATTTCTAGTTTTGATTTAGTAAAACGAACTGCAGTGCCAGTATTGATTACATTCATTACCTCTACGATTTGTATTTTAATTTTCCATTAATGAGTGAAAGAGGCATAAGATAGGGATTGATTATAATTCCTAAGGATTTGATAGAAATTAAATGTTGACGATGAGTGGTCTTTTATGTATTATAGTTGTACAAGACTATTACCCCCTGAGGGTGAATAATGGAATCGTTAACAACATGAAGTACCTAACGTGTAAGTATTTGTAGCTTACTCGTTAGGTTTTTCATTCCTATGAAAGTAATGACAAAAGGGTGTACTTCATGATAGATATAGAAAAGGCCAAAACAGATGAGAATACAACAATTACAATATTTAGAAAAAATTGCAGAAAAAGGATCTATTAATGAAGCGGCTAAGGAATTATATTTATCCCAACCTAGCTTATCCAATGCGGTAAAAGAACTAGAACACGAAATGGGTGTTCAACTATTGTTGCGTACTAAGTCAGGGGTAACCTTAACCCATGATGGACGCGAATTTATGATTTATGCTCGACAAGTACTAGATCAAATTCAATTATTAGAAGAGCGATATAAATCGAATACCAAACGAAAAGAACATTTCTTTATTTCGGCTCAGCATTATGCCTTTGTGGTGCATGCTTTCGTAGAGCTTATAAAAAGTGTAGATACTGATGAATATCAATTTGGTTTGCGGGAAACAGAAACACAAAATATTTTTGAAGATTTAGCTACTTTTAAAAGCGAATTGGGTATTTTGTATTTGAATAGTTTTAATCGTCAAGTGATGGAAAAGTTATTTAAAGAGTATAAATTGACATTCTACCCATTATTTGAAGCGGAACCGCATGTATTTTTGTGTCGTGAACATCCATTAGCGAAACAAGATAAAATTACACTAGAAGAATTAGAAGATTTCCCATACTTAAGTTATGACCAAGGGGAAGATAACTCCTTCTATTTTTCAGAAGAAATTTTAAGTACTTTAGATAGAAAAATGACTATCAAAGTATCTGACCGTGCCACAATTTTTAATTTAATGGTTGGTTTGAATGGATATACTATTAGTTCTGGTATTTTGAGCCGTGAATTAAATGATGATAAGATCATCGCCATTCCTCTAGATGTAGAAGATACGATGACTATGGGTTACTTAATGCCACATATGCTAGAGCCAAGTCCCATTGCGAAAAAATATTTAAAACTCTTGAAAGAACATATTCGTAACTATGGTTTTGAAGTCATGGAATGGAAAAAGAAATAAGCTTTTGTAATAGAATATAAGTGATAGAACAGAGGTATGCTATTGTAGGCGTATCTCTGTTTTTACATGTCTAGTAGGTGCTATTGCATAGAATGGTTCTTTTGAAAAAGGAGTGAGTGATGGTAGATACTAGAAGAGTGAAGGACTGTAAGATGACGAAAGAGAGGCGAGTTAGTAGACAGTGTGTAGAGAGACGTAGGGATATAGAGAGATGTGCATATGTTAGAATGTAACGAGTCTATTGAGAATAAAAGTAGATTATATATTAAATAACTATTAGTAATGAAAAGGTGGTCTATTATGAGATGGATGCTAACTATTGCGTTAGTAAGACTGTAAAATGCGTTATAAGTATCTTATGATAACTGAAAATTATGTAAACGTGAAATGTTGTTATAGTCTGTAAATGACGTTCTATTCTTTCAGAAAACAGTTTATAATCAAGGTATAACTTTATATTCGCCTTACTGGTGCCGCAAGGCTTAATAGGGAAGCTTGGTGAAAAGCCAACACGGTCCCGCCGCTGTAAAGGGGAGCGAAACTTCATGTAACGTCACTGGGAAACTGGGAAGGCGAAGCGTAGCGAAGATCCTGAGTCAGAAGAACTGCCGTAAGAAGCATGTCGTTAGATCCGCGAGAGACGGGTAGAGATGGTTTTGCGCTAAGTGCATACGCTAAATCATAACCTACCGTTTTCCATCGAAAACGGTTTTTCTTTTATGAATGGTAGTTATATCTTTCAGTAAAAGACTAGGTAGGGTGATGAGTTATAGGGTTGGGTAGGGTATACCCATTTTCTAATTGTTTATTTTATTTTTATGAGAGCTGCAACGATTACATAAGCTATTAGAATCTCTATAATGAGGTAAATCTCACTAGAAAAGTGGTTTGAGTAAGGGAACGTATGCCTATGTGGTCAGAGAAAGGAAGCTAGACTATGGGACAAGACAAGCATCATGAACCACAAGTTCACGAAGAACAGTTTGAGCTACCAGACGTATCGTTTGATGAGTTTTCTATCCCTACCTACGAGGAGTGGAAAACGACGGTAGAAGGTATCTTAAAAGGGAAAGATTTCCAAAAAAGTATGTATACAAAAACATACGAAGGAATTACTTTACAACCAATGTATTGGTTGAGCGACCAAGAAGGATTGACTCAAAACTTGACATATCCTGGTCGTGATAGCAATTTACGGGGGGCGAAAGCTAGTGGATATATCCATACACCTTGGACAATTGCACAACGTTGTGACGGAAAAACAATTGCTGACATGCATGACATGTTACAATTTGAATTAGATAAAGGTAGCACAGCTATCAGTTTCACGCTAGATAGTGCTACACGGAAAGGACAAGATGCTACGAAAGCTGAAGCTAAGGATGTGGCTGATGTAGGGGTATCCTTGTCCACTGTAGAAGAAGTGGAAGCTTTATTAAAAGGCATGGACTTAACTACAAAAGAATTAGATATTCGTACAGGTGCTAGTAGCGTATGTTGGGCGGCTGCTTTACATGCACTTTGCGAATCCCGAGGGGTGGATGTGAAATCCTTGTCCGGTATGATTGGGGCAGATCCAATTGGTACTTTGGCACAAGACGGTCATTTACCACGCCCTATGGATGAATATTTTGACGATATGGCACATACCATTGCTTGGGCATCTGCACATGCACCACAATTACGCACAGTGTTGGTAGACACAGATGTGTACCATAATGGCGGTGGCAATGATGTACAAGAATTAGGCTTTGCTATGTCTACGGCTGTCACATATTTGCGTGAGATGGAACGCCGTGGTATCGACGTGAATACATTTGCGAAACAAATCCGTTTCCATGTCAGCGTAGGCGCTAATTTCTTCATGGAAATTGCGAAACTACGTGCTATAAAAATGGTATGGGCTCAAATTGTTGAACATTGCGGTGGTGATGAAGAAGCGAAGAAAATTAACTTGTTCGTAAGTACATCTCACTTCACACAAACTGTATTTGACCCGTATGTAAACTTATTGCGTGCTGGTTCTCAATCCTTCTCCGCAGTAGTAGGTGGTATGGATGGTATGTTTGTAAGACCTCTTGATGGCTGCATTCGTCCAAGTGATGAATTCTCTCGCCGTATTGCCCGTAATATTCAAATCATGGAGCAACAAGAGTTCAACTTCATTCAACCAGTTGACCCTGCCGGTGGTAGCTGGTACTTAGAACCATTAACACAAGAATTGACTGAAAAATCTTGGGCATTGTTCCAAGAATTAGAAGGTAAAGGTGGCATCTTAGAAACATTAGTATCTGGTGAAACGCAAGAAGCCGTGGATGCTATTTTACAAAGCCGCTTTAAAAACTTGGCAACTCGTAAAGATCGTGCCGTTGGTAGTAACATGTATCCAAATATGACGGAAGAATTACTAGAAGTACCAGTGGTAGATTTTGAGGGCTTACGCCAAGCTCGTGTAGCAGCATTAGCTAATGTGGGTACAACTGATGCAGCTGAATTAGCTCTAAAAAAACTACAAGAATCCGACTTCAGTGAAATTGGTTCTTTGGTAAGTGCTGCGTATACTGCATTAGTAGCGGGCGCTAGCTTTGGACAAGTTTTTGAAGCCTTAGCAGATGGCAGTGAAGGTATCACTGTGAAAGCAATTCTATCTCATCGTTGGACAGAACAATACGAAGAATTGCGTATGCGCACTGAAAACTTCAAAGAAACACATAATGGGGACAATGTTAAAATCTTCTTGGCTAACATGGGTCCAATTCCTCAACATAAAGCGAGAGCCGATTTCGTTACTTCTTTCATGCAAGTAGCTGAATTTGATGTGCTTACAAATGATGGATTCCCAACTGTAGACGAAGCGGTAGCAGCTGCCTTAGCATCGAATGCAGATGTGACAATCGTATGTTCCACTGACGATACATACCCAGAATTGGCACCAGCAGTGACAAAAGCAATCAAAGCCGCTCGCCCAGCTATGAAAGTATTCTTGGCAGGGGCTCCATCTCCAGAGTTGAAAGAACTTTGCGATGCAGCAGGCATGGATGATTATATTAGTGTACGCTCCAATTGCTATCAAACATTATTAGCAATGCAACGCGAGAAAGGAATGATGTAGATGATTCCGGATTTTAGAAATATTCCTTTTACAGCTGCTAGCCCAAAAGCATCCGATTTCGATGCATGGAAAGAGCAATTACAAGCTGAAACTGGCAAGTCCTATGATGACAACTTCATTCGTACTATGGAACAAATCGATGTGGGTCCTGTGTATGATGCCTCCATTTATGATCAATGTAACCATTTACAATATGTAGCGGGTATTCCTCCGTATCTTCGTGGACCATATGGCACAATGTATGTACAACGTCCTTGGACAGTACGTCAGTATGCAGGTTTCTCCACAGCGGAAGAATCCAATGCCTTTTACCGTCGTAACTTAGCGGCTGGTCAAAAAGGTTTGTCTATCGCCTTCGACTTGGCCACTCACCGTGGTTATGACTCTGACCACCCTCGTGTAGTCGGTGACGTTGGTAAAGCCGGCGTTGCGGTAGACTCCATTCTAGATATGGAAATCTTGTTCTCTGGTATCCCATTGGACCAAATGTCTGTATCTATGACAATGAACGGCGCCGTATTACCAGTTATGGCCTTCTATATCTTAGCTGGTGAAGAGCAAGGCGTAGATAAATCTGTTATGGCAGGTACGATCCAAAATGATATTTTGAAAGAGTTCATGGTGCGTAATACTTACATTTATCCACCAGCAGCTTCCATGCGTATTATTGGTGATATCTTTGCCTACACATCTAAATACATGCCTAAATTCAATAGTATTTCCATTTCTGGTTACCATATGCAAGAAGCAGGTGCTACAGCGGATATCGAATTAGGTTACACATTGGCTGACGGATTAGAATACTTGCGTACTGGTGTAGCAGCGGGTCTTACAGTTGACCAATTCGCACCGCGCTTATCTTTCTTCTGGGCGATGGGTAAAAACTATTTCATGGAAATTGCTAAAATGCGTGCAGGCCGTATGTTATGGGCTAAAATTGTTAAATCCTTTGGTCCGAAAAATGTTAAATCTATGGCATTGCGTACGCACTCCCAAACATCTGGTTGGTCTTTAACAGAACAAGATCCATTCAATAACATCACTCGTACATGTATCGAAGCGATGGCAGCAGCCTTGGGGCATACGCAATCCTTGCATACGAACGCTCTTGACGAAGCGATTGCATTGCCTACAGACTTCTCCGCTCGTATTGCTCGTAATACGCAATTGTATATCCAAGATGAAACGAATGTATGTAAAGTTATTGACCCATGGGGCGGTTCTTACTATGTAGAATTCTTGACTAACCAATTGATCCGTAAAGCTTGGGCTCATATCCAAGAAGTTGAAGCTTTGGGTGGTATGTCTAAAGCGATTGATACAGGTCTTCCAAAAATGCGTATCGAAGAAGCGGCAGCTCGTCGCCAAGCGCACATTGACTCTGGCAGTGAAAAAATTGTCGGTGTTAACTACTTGCGTCTCGATAAAGAAGATCCACTAGATATCTTAGAAGTTGATAATACAGCTGTACGTTTAGCACAGATCGAACGATTGAAAACATTGCGTGCTAATCGTGATAACGATAAAGTACGCAGCTGTTTGGATGCCATTACAAAAGCGATGGAAACAGGAGAAGGAAACTTGCTTGAATTAGCCGTAGAAGCAGCTCGTGCTCGTGCCTCTAAAGGTGAAATCTCTGATGCAGTAGAAAAAGTATGTGGCCGTCATAAAGCGATTATTCGCTCTATTTCTGGTGTATACAGCAGCGAATTCAGCGATGACGATGTGATCACAGAAGTGCGTAGCATGACTGAAAAATTTGAAGAAAAACATGGTCGCCGTCCTCGTATTTTCGTAGCGAAAATGGGTCAAGATGGTCATGACCGCGGAGCTAAGGTAATTTCTACAGCCTTCGCAGATATGGGCTATGACGTAGATATCGGACCTTTATTCCAAACTCCAGAAGAAGCAGCGAAAGATGCCGTAGATAATGACGTACATATCGTAGGTATGAGTTCCTTAGCAGCAGGTCATAAAACATTGATGCCTCAATTATGTGAAGAACTTAAAAAATTAGGCCGTGAAGATATTATGGTAGTTATCGGTGGCGTTATTCCAGCTCAAGATTACGATTATCTCTATGAGCATGGTGCCGCAGCAATCTTTGGACCTGGTACAATCATTCCAGTATGTGCTAAAAAAGTTCTCGAATTATTAGAAGAACGCTTAGAAGAGGAAGAATAATCTAATTAGACGATTCTATACTCGCATATAAGTAAGACATGACACGTAGTCAGTGCCTCGTGCTACTTTGTAGCTGGCTACTGATTGCGTGTTTGTCATATTCGAATCGGTGAAAGGAGGGTGTCTTATGAGTGATGATACCTATAAGCCTTCTTGGGTTCCTGAGGAGAAAGATGATAAATTTGCATGCCGTGTCATGCGTGGCGTAGATGGTGGTCATGATGGTATGGATGAACATACGAATGCACCGCAAAAACCGGTAGCCCCTAAGGTGGTCAAACGGAAAAAATTGACCGTCGATGACTATGTGGAAGGCGTACTGGCAGGTAATCGTATGATTTTATCCCGTGCCATCACATTAATTGAAAGTAACGCAGCAGCTCATTTTGAAATGGCACAACAAGTTATCCAACGCTTGTTACCATACACAGGCAAATCCACCCGTGTAGGAATTACAGGGGTGCCTGGGGCTGGTAAATCGACCTTAATTGAAGCGCTAGGCACAAAACTATGCCAAAACGGTCATAAAGTAGCGGTTCTTGCTGTGGATCCATCGAGTACAGTGACCGGCGGTTCTATCCTAGGGGATAAAACGCGGATGGAACAACTTTCACGAGAGCCGAATGCATTCATTCGTCCATCCCCATCAGGAGGGACACTGGGCGGTTTAACCCGTAAAAGTAGAGAAACCTTGCTATTATGTGAGGCCGCTGGGTATGATACGATTTTAGTAGAAACCGTAGGGGTTGGTCAAAGTGAAACCACAGTACGCTCCATGGTCGACTTCTTCTTACTCGTTGTATTGACTGGTGCTGGAGATGAATTGCAAGGCATGAAAAAAGGTGTTATGGAATTAGCCGATGCTATTGTGGTGAATAAAGCCGATGGAGATAACTTGCAACGGGCTAAAGTGACTCGTCAAGAATACGAACGTATTTTATGGTTTATTCGTGATGCCACGGAACAGTGGACAACTCATGCGTACACGTGCTCTGCCTATACAGGAGACGGTATTATGGAATTGTGGCAAGGTGTGATTGAAACATTCATGGAACAATGTAAAGGTAATGGAGTGCTACAAGCACGTCGCCGTGACCAAACCTTATCGTGGGTATACTCCATGGTGGAAGAACATTTGCAAAACTTGTTCTATCGAGCTCCAGAGATTGTGGCGTGTCGAGGTGGCATTGAAGACGCCGTTGTAGAAGGTCGTTTGACACCGACGTTAGCAGTACAACAGTTCATTACTACTTTCACACAAACAGCCTTGGGAGAACAAGCTAAAAATGTTCCGTTATTTGAACTGAAATAACATAGAAACAGGAGGGGAAACTCTCCTGTTTTCTGCTATTGTGGTCAAAATCCTAGTAGTTTTTTGGGTATATGGATTTTGAAAGATATAATATGAAAAATATATAATAAAAATCTACATGTGTGACAAAAGTAACATAAAAATGACATAAATGTATATTCTAAGTGGATGCGTAAAATTTTACTAGAACTTAAAAGAATAGGAAAATAAATGGCATATTTATTTATTTTCACAAGTCTGAATATTTGTTATAATATGACGGAAAGTTAATGAATACATAACTAGTATTGTTTACACTATGTGAGGTGCATAATAATGAGTTTCGAAAGTCGATTCCAACATCTTGATCGCCGTGCCCCTATTGCTGAGGATAATGTGGCGATTATTCATGATTTAGAAAAATGTAAGAACTGTACTCTATGTCGTAAAGCATGTGCTGACACTATGAGCGTACTTGACTATTATGATTTAGAAGCAACAGGAGATAATCCTATTTGTATCCAATGTGGTCAATGTGCGGTAATTTGCCCATTTGGTGCAATGTACGAACGTACAGAATTAGATAAAGTAAAAGAAGCTATTGCAGATCCAGAGAAAATCGTAGTTATCCAAACAGCGCCAGCTGTTCGTGTGTCTATCGGTGAAGAATTTGGATTTGAGCCTGGTACATACCAAGAAGGCAAAATGGTAGGTGCTCTTCGTGCGTTAGGTGCTGACTATGTAGTTGATACTAACTTCGGTGCGGACTTAACTATCATGGAAGAAGCAAACGAACTATTAGAACGTAAATTACATGGTACAGGTCCATTGCCACAATTTACTAGCTGTTGTCCAGCATGGGTAAAATTCTGTGAAACATTCTTCCCAGAATATGTACCTCATATTTCTTCCGCTCGTAGTTGTATTGCTATGGAATCTGCTATGGTAAAAACATATTTTGCAAAAAATATGAACATTGATCCTAAGAAAATTGTATCCGTGTCTGTCGCTCCTTGTACTGCTAAAAAAGCGGAAATTCGTCGTCCTGAGCAAAACAATGCGTCTCGTTACACTGGCGAAGACTTAGGCCCAGATACAGATATCTGTATCACTACACGTGAGTTTGCACAATGGATTCGTGAAGCAGAATTAGATTTTGCTGCAGTAGAAGACTCTGCATACGATAAATTCATCGGTGCTGCTACTGGTGGCGGTGTTATCTTCGGTAATACTGGTGGTGTTATGGAAGCAGCGATGCGTGCATCCTACAAATTCATCACTGGTGATGAACCATCTCCAGCTCCACTTCTTAACTTAACAGATGTGCGTGGTATGGACGGTGTGAAAGAAGCAAGCGTAGAAATCGGTGGACATACCATCAACGTGGCTGTGTGTCATGGTGGTAAAAACATCCGTGAATTCTTGAACGAATTGAAAGCATCTGGTAAAACATATGATTTCATTGAAATGATGGCATGCCCAGGCGGCTGTATCGGCGGTGGTGGACAACCACGTGCTAAATTACCAGTGGCTAATAAAGTAAAAGGTGAACGTATTGAAGGTCTTTATAATTGGGACTCCAACATGAAGCTTCGTTCTTCTTATGAAAACCCTGAAATTAAAGATGCCTACGCTAATTTCTTGGAAAAACCATTAGGGCATATTGCTCATGAGTTGTTACATACTACCTATGTAGATCGCAGCGGTGATTTAGGCGCTCGTAAAGACGTGACTCCTGAAACATGTCCAACATCTCCAAAATTTAAAAAGCCGGAATAATTTAGTTAGTAACTTCAACTCCGGTGAGTCAGCGAATGTGTAAGTTGGTTTGCTGCTGAACGAAGTTATTATATAGTCATCTAAGCATGACAACATACTGCAAGACGAAAAGACTCTTATGGGGATCATCCCGTAAGAGTCTTTTCTATTCTATATATACTCTTGTACATTTTCCGTGTTGGGTGTATAATAGTTTTTATCTAAAATACAAATCAGTGAGTATTCATATAATGTGAAGGGCTAGAAGGATAGATATACGTATACTTTCACGGCTTTCACAGGTATGAAATAGTAGGAGGACAGTATGGCAAAGATTGATATGAATAATTTAGATTTTAGTTATAAAGAAACGCCATTCCGTTATGTGTCTAATTTCAAGGATGGTCAATGGGATGAAGGCGGTTTGACGGATGAGGCGAATATTGTCCTCAATGAATGTGCTGGTGTATTCCAATATGCGCAAACAATTTTTGAAGGTTTGAAAGCGTATTACACGAAGGATGGTCATATTGTGTGTTTCCGTCCAGATTTAAATGCACAGCGTTTGCATGATTCTGCAAAATATCTTGTGATGCAACCATTTCCAACGGATCGTTTTATCGAGGCTGTGAAAGAAGTAGTAAAAGCGAACCAAGACTTTGTTCCTCCATACAGCACGGGTGGTAGTTTGTATCTTCGTCCATTCTTGATGGGTACGAACAGTGTTATCGGTGTTAAACCGGCAGATGAGTTCCAATTCCGTATTTTTGGTACTCCAGTAGGGGATTATTTCAAAGGCGGTGTGAAGCCATTAAAAATCCAAATTTCCGATTTTGACCGTGCAGCACCACATGGTACAGGTCATATTAAAGCGGGTTTGAACTATGCTATGAGCTTGCATGCTCTAGAAGCAGCCCATGAAGCAGGGTATGCAGAGAATATGTATTTGGATCCACAAACTCGTACAAAAGTAGAAGAAACTGGTGGAGCGAACTTTATTTTCATCACGAAAGATGGCAAATTAGTAACGCCTAAATCCGATAGTATTCTTCCATCGATTACACGTCGTTCCTTGATGTATGTAGCTGAACATTATTTGGGCATGACCGTAGAACATCGTGAAGTGTATAAAGAAGAATTGAAAGACTTTGCTGAATGTGGTCTTTGCGGTACAGCGGCTGTTATTTCTCCTGTTGGCATGGTGCATACAAAAGAAGAAGATATCTTCTTCCCAAGCGGCATGGATGAAATGGGACCAACATTAACAAAATTGCGCGAAACATTACTTGGCATTCAACATGGTGAAATCGAAGCACCAGAAGGCTGGATTGTTCGCATCGTATAATAGAATACTTTTACAATGACGTAAACGCATGGTTACCTTGGGGTAGCTATGCGTTTTTGTATATTCCTATATAGGGAGATATGAAAGTAGTATGAGATGGTCCAAATTTAAGAATACATGTATACATAAGTAATGTGTATTGAAATATACAATAATTTTTGCTAGTATAATATACAGTTCTATATTCTATAGAATAATAACTATTATATATAACTGATATACACTGAAGTTATGTATTAAGATAAGAATCTAATTCTTACAGAAGAAAGATCAAAAAGGTACATACTCATCCGGTTTATAGTTAGACAGCTATACGTATAGTCAAAAAGCATAGGTGAATTAGAACTTTCAGTATATGTATGCCTAGTGTTAAGTACGCTAGTATAGTGATAGAGAGCCTAAAGGAGGAGAGGGTTATGATGGAAATGAGTACCATTGCAAAACAACATGAGGAGCAGCGACATTTGGAAGCAAATGGTTTGTATAGTTCCCAATTTGAAAAAGATGCGTGCGGCATGGGATTTGTGGTGAATATTAAAGGTAAAAAATCCCATGATATTATCGACGACGGCTTGCGTATTCTTGAGCGATTGGAGCACCGTGGTGGTGCTGGCGCCGATAAGGATACTGGCGATGGAGCGGGCATCTTAGTGCAAATTCCACATGATTTTTTCCGCCGTGAGTGCGAAGTGTTAGGTATCCATTTACCACCTGCTGGTGACTACGGGGTGGGTATGGTCTTTGCTCATAAGTATGAAACATTACGGAATGAGCAAAAGCAAATCTTAGAAGAAGTAGTTCGTGAAGAAGGTCAAATTGTATTGGGCTGGCGGGAAGTTCCGGTAGACTCTACAGCAGTTGGTCATGAGGCGGCATTAATTCGTCCTTGGATGATCCAAATTCTTATCGGTAAAGGTCAAGATGTGACAAACCAAGCGGAGTTTGAACGCAAATTATATATGATTCGTAAAATTGCAGAAAAACGCATCGTCCCATTGAGCAAAGAAATGAGTAGCGATTTCTACATTGCCTCTTTGTCTTCTAAAACGATCGTCTACAAAGGTATGTTGACACCAGTGCAATTACGAAACTTTTACCTAGATTTGAACGATTTAGATTTCACCTCTGCCTTGGCGATGGTTCATTCTCGTTTCAGTACGAATACATTTCCAAGTTGGGCACGGGCCCATCCTAACCGTTATTTAGTACATAATGGGGAAATCAACACCATTCGTGGTAATGTGAACTGGATCAATGCTCGTGAAGGAAAAGCAGAGTCGCCATTGTTCCCGGATATTAAAAAAGTGTTCCCTGTTGTTGATGATACAGGATCTGACTCTGCCATGTTCGACAATACTCTTGAGTTCTTGCATATGACAGGCCGTAGCTTACCTCATGCGATTATGATGATGATTCCAGAACCATGGGAACGCAATACCTTGATGAGCCAAGAAAAACACGACTTCTATGAATTTAATAGTTTCATGATGGAACCATGGGATGGTCCAGCGGCAATGGGCTTTACTGATGGGACTGTGATCGGTGGTGTCTTAGACAGAAATGGCTTGCGTCCAGCTCGTTACTATGTGACAGCAGATGACCGTGTGATTATGGCATCCGAAGTGGGCGTTGTAAATGAAGCAGATGATATGATTCGTGCCAAAGGCCGTTTAGAACCAGGTAAAATGCTATTAATCGACACAGAAGAAGGTCGCATCATTTCTGATGAAGAAATCAAACACCGTGTGGCTACAGAACTTCCTTACAATGAGTGGGTGAAAGAACATGTGATCCACTTGTCGGAGATTCAACAAGCTACGGAAGAGAGTATCCCTGAGGTAGGGGACTTGTTCATGCAACAACAAGTATTCGGCTATACCCAAGAAGATTTGGTACGCATGATTATCCCTATGGCAAAAGATGGGAAAGATCCTGTAGGATCTATGGGGGCTGATGCGCCGCTAGCAATCTTGTCGGACAAACCACAAATGTTATACTCCTATTTTAAACAGCTTTTTGCACAGGTGACAAATCCCCCAATCGATGCTATCCGCGAAGAAATGGTGACATCCACACGAGTGATGCTCGGAAATAGCGGTAACTTGACGGACCCTAACAAAGTGGGCACCTATGCAGTATCCATGCGGACACCTATCATGACGAATCAAGAATTGGCAAGTATTAAACAATTGGACTGCCGTCGCATGAAATCCGTGACCTTGTCCATCTTGTTTGACCCAGCCAAAGGTGCTGAGGGTATGAAAGAAGCCTTAGACCGTTTGTGCAAGGATGCAGAGGAAGCAGCTCGCACAGACCAAAATGTGTTGATCTTGTCTGACCGTGGCGTGGACGAACACCATGCGCCGATTCCAGCTTTATTGGCAGTGGCAGCGGTGCACAATCATTTAATTAACACTGTATTACGCACGGAAATGGGCTTAATCTTAGAATCTGGGGAACCTCGTGAAGTGCATCATTTCTGTACACTCTTAGGCTATGGCGTAACGGCCATCAATCCATATGTGGCATTAGCAACAGTACGTGACTTACAAGCCACCAACCGATTGGGAGACCTTACACCAGAGGAAGCAGAAGCAAACTACATCAAGGCCTCTGTGTCGGGCATTATGAAAGTGATGTCGAAAATGGGTATTTCCACTGTACGTAGCTACCATGGGGCACAAATCTTTGAGGCATTGGGATTGAATACGAACTTTATTAGTACCTACTTCCCGAACACACCGACACGCATTGGTGGTATCGGCTTAGGTGGCGTAGCTCATGAAACATTGGAACGATTCCAACGGGCTTTCAAAGAAGATGTGAAAGTCCTTGAACCAGGTGGTTGGTACGGACCTATGAAAGATGGGGAAGAGCATTTATTCAATCCAGATACGATTAAGTTATTACAAACATCCTTAATCGAAGGGGATTACAATAGATACAAAGAATATTCCAAAATGATTCGAAATGATTACCATGTGACCTTACGGAGCTTGATGGAATTGAACTTCCCTGTAGGTGGCGGTATTCCTGTGGAAGAAGTAGAACCAGTGGAAGACATTGTGAAACGCTTTAAAGCTGGCGCTATGAGTTACGGTGCTATCAGTAAAGAGGCCCACGAAACTATTGCCATCGCTATGAACCGTTTAGGATCTACATCGAACTCTGGGGAAGGCGGCGAAGATACAAGTCGCTTTGTTCTCGATGCCAATAGAGATAATCGCAATAGTGAAGTAAAACAAATTGCATCAGGTCGCTTTGGGGTAACAACGAATTACTTGGTACATGCGAAAGAATTACAAATCAAATGTGCCCAAGGAGCGAAACCAGGTGAGGGCGGTCAATTACCGGGTAAAAAGGTATATCCAGAGATTGCCAAAGCTCGTCACTCCACACCAGGTGTAGAACTGGTATCTCCGCCACCACATCACGATATTTACTCCATCGAAGACTTGGCAGAGTTGATTTACGACTTGAAATGCGTCAATCCAAGTGCAGCGATTTCCGTAAAATTGACCTCAGAAGCTGGGGTAGGTACCATTGCCGCAGGGGTAGCCAAAGCGAAAGCAGACAGCATCCTCATCTCCGGCTACGATGGTGGTACTGGCGCAGCAGGTCGTACATCTGTAAAACATGCAGGTGTGCCATGGGAATTGGGCCTTTCAGAAACGCATCAAACCTTGATGTTGAACCGTTTGCGTGACCGTGTACAGCTGGAAGTGGACAGTAAACTGATGACTGGTTATGATGTGGCGATCGCAGCCTTGTTGGGAGCAGAATTATTCGGATTTGGTACCTTGCCATTAGTGGCAGTGGGCTGTCGTATGGCACGGGTTTGCCATATGAATACATGTCCGTATGGTGTGGCCACACAAGATGAGAAATTGCGTGCTAAGTTTACAGGTAAACCAGAATATGTGGAAAACTTAATGAAGTTTATCGCCCAAGAATTGCGTGAAATCATGGCTCGTTTAGGTATCCGCAGTGTTCGTGAGTTAGTAGGTCGTATTGACTTAGTACGCCAACGCTCACAGGACGATAATTTCAAATTGTCTCGTGTGGACTTGAAACGAATCTTGTTCAAACCATATACAGATGCGTCTGTGGGACATTTACACAGCATCGACCAAGACCATGAATTGGAACGCACCTTGGATATGAAAAAATTACTTCGTATGTGCCGTCCTGCCTTGGATGATCAAAAACCAATTCGTGCCAAATTGGCTATCAGCAATGTGAATCGTGTAGTAGGTACCTTAGTTGGTGGCGAGGTGGTTCGTCGTTACGGTGAAACGGGCTTGCCAGAGAATACTATCAAATTGAATTTCGTTGGTTCTGCAGGTCAAAGCTTCGGCGCTTTCATTCCGAATGGTATGACATTGGAACTTGAAGGTGATGCCAACGACTATCTTGGCAAAGGCTTGTCTGGTGGTACTATCATTGCGTACCCACCAAAAGCTGCTACCTATGAGGCGCATGAAAACATCTTAATCGGTAACGTGGCATTCTATGGGGCTACTTCTGGTACTGCCTATATCAACGGTGTGGCTGGGGAACGGTTCTGCGTTCGTAACAGCGGTATTACCGCCGTTGTAGAAGGTGTAGGTGACCACGGTTGCGAATACATGACTGGTGGTGAGGTCCTTGTCCTTGGCCGTGTGGGCCGTAACTTTGGGGCTGGCATGTCCGGTGGTTATGCGTACGTCCTTGATTTAGATGGACGCTACTGTAATACAGGACTTGTGGAACTTCGTAAAACTAGTGAAAGTGATTTAGCACGGATTCATGAGCTAATACGACAACATGTATTGCATACAAACTCTAAACAAGGTCGACATATGTTAGAAAACTGGGTATTGTACAAAGATCGCTTTACGAAAATCGTGCCAACAGCTTACGAAGAAATGGAGCAAAGTATCGCTCACTTCCAAGAGGAAGGCATGGCATTAGAAGAAGCACAATTAGCAGCATTTAAAGCAAAATATATGAGTGGAAAATAGAGGGTAGATCTTAGGTAACCGATATATCTAGGGGGAACTCTATCCATAAACTGAATCGTTGTGTAAAAAAGAGGAAAGTTGAGCAAAATGCATCAACTTTCCTCTCTATTTATACTCTGATAACTAAAAAAGGGTCCGAGAGGACCCTTTTAATTTGAAGTATGATATGTGGAAGATATATTAGCCTTCATGACTTTTTAATTGCATACCTTCTAACAATGTTTTCTCCGATTCTTCCATATGGATACGAGCAATCTGGCGAGCTCGTTCCACATCGCGATCGGAGATAGCTTCCACAAGTTGACGATGTTCATCCCAAGTTTTGGCAAGACGACCTGTTTGGCTCATAGACAATGTACGGAACCGCAATGTTTGTTCCCGTAGATTGTTTATCATTTCAACAAGACGATCATTACGAGAAGCTTTATAAAGGATTTCATGGAATAGAATATCGGCTTGTACGACTTTGTCTAAGTTATTTTCGTTCATGTAATTGCCGATTTCTACAAGATGTTGCTCTAAGGCCTCGATTTCTTCATTCGTAATACGTTCTGCAGCTAGTTCTGCGGCTAATTCTTCTAAGATAGAACGAAGTTCAAACACTTCTGTTACATCTTTCAAACTCATATCTGCCACATAGGTACCACGGCGAGGAATCATAACAATGAGTCCTTCTTGCTCTAAAATGCGGATGGCTTCACGGATAGGGGTGCGGCTCACACCGAGTTCTTCCGCAAGAGGAATCTCCATGAGACGTTCTCCTGGTGGTAAAATACCATCGCGAATGGCTTGACGCAAAGCATCGCTAACAATTTCACGAAGCGGTTTGTAAGCGTCTAAACGGATGGGTTGTAAACGTGGTGCATTCATCGTAGGGCCTCCTCATCATGTGTTTTCGTAATTAGTGAAAGCCAGTTATAACCAGCTTTTTTGATTTCTTCTTGTAATCGAATTGCATCCAGTGCTTTTTCCAATAGAACCACCATAGTAGGACCGCTACCTGTCATGATGGTGGGAAATCCACGGTCTAAGAAAAATTGCTTACATGCTGTAAGTTCTGGATGGACAGGGAATATTAATTCTTCAAAGGTGTTGTCACTACTAATAAAAGCTTGACAAAAGTCTTTGGCATTCATATGTGCAGTAACGGTATCCATCGTGTCTGAAGTGACACGAGAAGTCCCTGCAAATCTTCCGTAGGCTTCTGCCGTGGAAATACTCACTTCTGGTTTTACGATCAGTAGCCATTGAGCACTACTAGTTGGTAAAGTTTCTAATAGTTCTCCTCGACCGGTGCCACGGGCAGTGCCGCCTTTTAGTAAGAATGGTACATCAGATCCGAGTTTAGAAGCCATGGTCAATAGTTCTTCATCGGTTAAGCGCAGGTCCCAAAACTTGTTAAGGCCTAGTAGCATAGCGGCACCGTCACCACTACCACCGCCCATACCAGCACAAGGGGGAACTCGTTTTAACAAATGAATAGCAGCCCCTTGTTTACAGCCCGTATAGTCTTGCACCATACGAAGGGCTTTCATAGCAATATTACTTTCTGTATAGGGAATTAATTGTGCCATATAATAAGGCAGTTCAGGAGCATCGCCAGAGAACACCACAGAATGGTGACGCGCGAAATAGAGGGAATCCCCTAAGAAAATAGATTGAAAAATGGTATCTATATCGTGGTACCCATCATCACGTTTGCCCGTGATAGCAAGACCTACATTGATTTTACTAAAAGCTCGTTGTTCCATAAGATTGTCACCTCAGTGAAGTCATCGAAAATGTTTACATGTACTCTTTATTATATCATAATTAGCTTAAGAAGTGACGATTCTCTGAAAGTATGGTATTCTATTGTGTAGCGGCAATTGGAAAGGAAGTGACTGTATGACTGATGAAGAGTATATGCGTGAAGCCTTGGTAGAGGCACGTAAGGCCTATGATATGGGTGAGATTCCTATTGGTGCAGTATTAGTGCATGAAGGCAAGATTATCAGTCGTCATCACAACAGACGCGAGATTGACCATGATGCGACGGCTCATGCAGAGGTCCTTGTCATCCGTGAGGCGAATGCTATGCTTGAAAGGTGGCGGTTGACCGGTTGTACGCTTTATGTTACCATAGAGCCGTGCCCTATGTGTGCTGGTGCTATTATTAATAGTCGTATAGATCGTGTTGTCTATGGCAGTAGTGATTATAAGGGCGGTGCGGTAGAATCTTTGTTTAATGTACTTTCACATCCGAATTTAAATCATGAACCACAGGTGTTATCGGGTGTATTGCAAGAAGAATGCAGTCAAATTATGAAAGATTTTTTCAAAGAACGCCGTCGTATACGGAGAGGTACTCAAGTGGCTGAAGAGTCCGCACTCGAAATGCGGTAGGTCAGGAAACTGGCGCGGGGGTTCAAATCCCCCTCTCTCCGCCAAAGTAAGGGCTGTGTCAGTAGATGCAGCCCTTTTTTACAAAATGATGTAGTTATAGGAGGTATGATATGGAAGTATATTACTCCCCTTTACAAGAGGTTAATCAAGAATTAATCCATAAACGATTAGATTTTTTGTTGCGTAAAATCGGCTTTGATGAAATTGGTTGCGCTGGCAAAAAAGTGGCTCTACTTCGCAATGATTTGCACAGCGATTATGAGGCGTATGAAACGGTAGTGGCATATATGAAAGCACGCATCGAATCCGAAGGTGGCACTGTGGTCTATGTAGATGAGCCTAGCAACCATTCTTGTGAGGTCATCATTCCTGATGGTGAATCTGTGAAAGTAGCCTATATCGATGAACGCATTGCTACCAGTGATGTGGTGATTTCTGTAAACCACATTAAAGCGAATGAGTACAGCGGATTCTCTGGGGCTGTGAACAATACAGGGTGGTACTCTGCGAGCCTAGAAGGTCGTCGTGAATTGGTAGCTTTAACAGGTACAGAGCATCATAAAGCGGTGGCTGAATATGCAGCAGCTGCCACTCGAAATCGTCAACGATTCCATGTAGGGGTAGCGATGGACGTTGTAGCAGATTATGTGAACCAAGATAAGCTGAAAGAGGCTGGTGCTACTAACGAAATCGTAAGTAACTTAGGCATTGTTGTATCCTATGACATGGTGGCTATGGACGAAGCTTTGGGAGACATTATTACCCAAGCTACACCAGTGGAACATGGCGTATTAAGCACAGTGGAAAAACGTACGTGGGATTATTTCAAAGATATTTCTCCTAATAGCGAATGGCAAGCCATCTTACTTCGTGCGGACCGCATGGGACTTGGTACACGTTCCTACGCCTTGGTGAAAGACGAAGAGTTAATCTTCTATGGTGAAAAAATTTAATAGTACGTAACTAGAACAATAGGTAGCTTTTATAAGCTGTGGAAGGATAGGTTATGTGAATAATAAAAAATCTCTAGTGTAAGCGAGTGCGTAAGGCATCGCTTTGACTAGAGATTTTTGCATGTAGGGTGTGTATACTCGGAGTAGAAATATAATAATTTAGCTTGTATATGCATAAGATATAGATGCGATTAGCATCCATTTTTAGGGCGATATTAATAGAAAAATAGTGATTTTTGTGATATAATGTCTACTAAATAGGAAAAATGTGGCAAGAGGTATATAGAATGGAAAGTGTTACTGTTGCTGAAATTATCAAAGAGCTAGATATTTCTAAAGCATACTTATATAAATTGATTGAGAAAGAAAAAATTGTAGTACCTAAAAGCGATACAGGAAGATATCTCTGGAATGAAGAGATTATTAAAGCTTTGAAAACAAAACTTAATATAGAAGATGAGAACCCTAGTGATTATATTGAACAATTAATATCAGAATTAGGTCTAAAACAATTATTTATTAATAATAGAAGATATTTAGGAAATAAGTATTCTCTTTCTAATTTTATAAGGAAGACTGTTGAAGAAAATTGCAAAGGGATTAATATTGTCATAGATATTTTTAGTGGTACAGGTGCAGTTTCGAATGCTTTTAAAGATAAAATGCTTATCACCAATGATTTATTATATAGTAATTATATTTCAAATTATGCTTGGTTTGGGGCAGAAGAGTATTCTAGTGAAAAAATAGTAGAGATTATCTATGAATATAATCAAATAGAAACACAAGAAAATAACTATATGAGAGAGACTTTTGGAGATACATTTTTTTCTGCAGATGATTGTAGCAAGATAGGATATATTAGAGAAGATATAGAGCTAAAATATAAAACGAAAGAAATCAACTTCAAGGAATATGCAATTTTGATTACAGCATTATTATATGCAATGGATAAAATTGCGAATACTGTAGGGCATTATGATGCGTATAGAAAAAAATTAGACTTTGATAAATCGTTGGTATTACATGTGCTATTACCAGAGAAATGTATAAACCCTAACAATAGTTGTTATAATATCGATGCCAATATGTTGGTAAAATCGATTAAGGGGGATTTATTATATTTAGATCCACCATATAACTCAAGACAATATTGTGATGCCTATCATTTGCTTGAAAATGTAGCACGATGGGAAAAACCAGAAGTGTATGGTGTTGCTCGAAAAATGGATAGGTCTGCTATAAAAAGCGATTACTGCATGATTAATGCAACAAAAGCATTTGAAGAATTGATTGATAAAGCAAATGTAAAATATATTTTACTTTCATACAATAATATGTCAGACAAGGGAAATGACCGATCAAATGCTAAAATTTCAGATGAAGATATTATTAGAATTTTGAGAAAAAAAGGGAAAGTGACAATATTTGAAGCGGATCATAAAGCTTTTTCAACAGGAAAGTCAGATATCAAAGATAATAAAGAGCGGTTATTTTTGTGCGAAGTGTACGATTCATCAAAGAAAATTAATATAGCAAGTCCATTTAATTATATTGGAGGAAAGTTTAAGCTATTAGATCAAATTCAGCCATTATTTGATGAAAAAGAGGTATTCTTCGATATCTTTGCTGGTGGAGGTAATGTAGGAATTAATTCATTGTCTTCAAAAGTTATTTTTAATGACCTGAATGACCGTGTAATTGGGCTGATGAATTTTATTAAAACGTCTGAAACGAATGCGTTATTAACTTCTATAGATCAGGTGATTGAAGAATATGGTCTATCTAATACAGCATTATATGGATATGCTTATTATAATTGTAATAGTAGTAATGGGTTATCTGAGTATAACAAAGGAAAATTCACAAAGTTGAGAGATGATTTTAATGGAAAATATATCGATGGAACTATCGATTATGTGATGCTCTATGTATTGATGGTTTATTCCTTTAATAATCAGATTCGGTTTAATAGAAAAGGGTTGTTTAATCTTCCAGTAGGTAAACGAGATTTTAACTCAAAAATGAGAAGCAAATTGGTTTTATTTTCTGAGGAGTTGAAGAATAAAGATGTTCAATTCATGGAAAAAGATTTTAGAGATATATTGTTAGATGATTTTGGGGCAGGAACATTCATATATTGTGATCCACCATATTTAATAACTAGTGCGACCTACAATGAAAACGGAATGTGGACGGAACATGATGAAAAAGATTTACTAAACTTTTTGGACGATGCAAATAAAAAAGGATTTTCCTTTGCTTTGTCAAATGTATTAGAAAGTAAGGGGGAGAAAAATCATCTTCTATATGACTGGGTTGAAGCCAATGGATATACTTGTCATTACTTAGATAAAAGTTATTCCAATAGTAATTATCATAGAAAAGATAAGGATGGTATCTCTAAGGAAGTGCTTATTACAAATTATTCGATTGATTAAAGAGGTGGGTAAATGTCTAATACAGTTATCTCATATCAGAGTTTTTGTTGGGTTGTGGGGACGACAAGCTTTAGGACTGCAAAACTAAATTTAAAAATAGAGGAGCAATTACTGCTACTCGATGAATTTTATCGTGAAATCAGCAAGAAATCACAATGGGAATGGTGTTCTACAATCCAAGAGCAATATTATAATTTTATGAAAGATAAGGGATTTGTGACAGGTGAAGCAAATCTAAAAGATAAAGATGCTAGAGAAAAAACTTCTGGGCTAGTAGAACTTGGCCTTGTTACAGCAGACAGAATACTTACGGAAGCAGGTAGAACTCTGCTAGATGTAACAACTACAGGAGCATTTGAAGCCAATAATGATTTCAACATTAGTGGCGATAGCTTTATGTATTTAAAGCAACTGTTAAAAACAAGCGTGGATGTAAGTGGGTGTATTGTTAGACCTTTTATTGCTGTGCTCAAATGTTTAACTGAACTAGAGTTTTTAACCTATGATGAGTTTACATATTTTATTCCATTAATCAAGGATGGTGAAAGTGCTGAGCAAATTATTAAAGATATAAAATCTTATAGATTAGGGAAAATTAAAGCCGAGGAAATTATCTATAAGAGATTGATGCAGATGGATAATTATAAGTTGGCTTTACATGTATTCATGGAGTCTGAAGTTGATGAAGAGGTAATCTGTACAATAGGGATTAATCGTAAAAGCCGGAGATATGATAAACCTTATTATGCATTATATGAAAATGTAAAAGGAATATTTCTTGAAGGGAAAAATAATTATGAAGAACTTTTACATGCTGCGAAGAACATTAATCAAAGACCGGGCACGTTGTGGAGAAACTTATTATTCCAAACTACTAATATTTCATCTATAAGAAGAAAAGGGAAAGAATCGATATCAGAAAATTGTCCATTCTTATCATGCAGAAATGAACTGGAGTTGAAAAAGGTATTTTTTGAATATCTACATGTATTTAAGGCGATATCAACGTTGGCAGATTATTTTGATTTAAATAGAAGGTATTTTAATCTTGCAGATGTATTAATTTTTGAAGATCGCACAATCAAATTAGATGTGCTTCCTAAATATTATTTTCAAGAAATCATTGAAGAGTTATATAGTGTGGCATTTACAAAAGATAGCAATCTACAAGTTGATGTAGAACTAGAAGAAATATCTTTTGCATTTACTATCGATATGAATAAAATATATAGTGCTTTAAGCCAAGATTTGGGGGTTAGGGTTGATAGTGGAGATCAAGTAGCAACATATATTAATGATGAACGTTCTAGAAGATTTAATATATTGATTGATAAGAAGTTCACCGATAATATACTTATTGAATTATTGCATTGTTTTGAAATACGGGATGATAGGAGAATTGAAGAATTAGTTACCGACGAAGCGACTATTCCAACCATATTTGAATATATATTGGGGATTATATGGTATAAAGTTAGTGAGCGGCAAGGTAATATTTTGGAGTTTATGAATTTATCGTTAGAAGCTAATCTTTTACCTAAAACTCATGCAGCTGGTGGGTATGCTGATATTATCTATAAGTATGAAGCGTGTGGTGACTATCCTGAACATTCCTTGTTATTAGAAGCGACTCTTGCAGATGGAAGTAATCAGAGAAGAATGGAAATGGAACCTGTTTCGAGGCATTTAGGGGATTATAGGGTTCGCTATAATAATCGGTTTGATTATAGTCTGTTTATTAGTACTTATTTAGATAAAAATGTTGTGTATGATTTTAGATATAGAAAGCTAATTCCATACACTAAAAATGAAGTAACTATTGATGGTATGAAAATTATTTCTATGGATACACAGGCTCTAAAGAAAATTATAGAGCGTAATATTTCTTATAGACATTTGTACCAAGTATTTGATGTATATCACAATAAAGAGTTAGGAGATATTGATTGGCATGATGGCTTAATACGAGAAGCAACTAAAGAATACGGACCTTAAAGAAGTACAAAACTCCCTAGGTGAAACCCTAGGGAGTTATACTATCGAGGATAGTACATAATAATCAGTACTCCAATAATGGAGACAATGCCGCCGATGATATCATAGCGATCGGGTGTAATGCCGTCCACATAATAGCCCCATAAAATAGAGAGGGCAATGAAGATGCCACCATAGGCGGCGTATACTTTACCGAAAGGCGCTTCTTGTAAGGTAGGGATAATTCCATAAATGATGAGTGTAATAGCACCTGCGAGCATATACCACGGGCTTTTATCGTCTTTCAGGTAAAGCCATACTAAATAACCGCCACCGATTTCAGCAATACCGGCTAGAATAAAATAAAATATTGATAAGAGAATTTGCGACATAGTAAATACCTTTATGTTAACTGCATTTCATAGGATGAAATACATACGGTACGTTGTGCAAGAATTTTATAATTTCAATATACCGTGTACTAAGACCGTATGTAATATATAGTAAATGATATATATTTTCATTATATAAACTAATCATAATAATTTCAACCACCAAGGCATAAAAAAGCAACCAATCCGAAGATTGGTTGCTGTAGTATCCTATTATTTGGAGTACAATTCGACGATTAATGTTTCGTTTACTTCGATAGGAAGTTCTTCACGTTCAGGAAGGCGAGTTAATGTGCCTTGGAAAGCGTCAAGATTTTTTTCGATGTAAGGAAGTTCGAAAGAACGAAGTTCTTGGAAGTTCACTTTGAACATTTCGTTGTCACGGCTAGCTTCACGAAGTTCGATTACATCGCCAACTTTACATTGGTAGGATGGAATGTCAACGCGTTTACCGTTAACAAGAATATGGCCATGGTTTACCATTTGACGTGCTTGACGGATGGAGTTACCGAAGCCAATGCGATATACAAGGTTATCCAAACGGCATTCCAACAATTTTAACATGTTTTGGCCTGTAACACCATGCATTTTTTTCGCTTTATCGTAATAGCGTACGAACTGGCGTTCTAGCAAGTTGTAGTATGCTTTAACTTTTTGTTTTTCTAATAATTGAAGACCATATTCAGACATTTTCTTTTGACGTTGGTCTTTTTTTACACGTTTTAAAGCCTTCGCGTGACCGAAAACGTTCACACCGAAGCGACGGCATAACTTAAATCGTGCTTCTCTTCTCGTTGCCATGTGATTATCACCTCATAGATTAATAAAACTTTGCACAAATCGTGCTTAATTATTATACCCTATGAAAATGAAAAAGTCAAAGGGTTATAACCATTGTCAAGGGCCGTGTATGTGCTATAATAAAGGGTACAGTATTAGTATTTCCATTGGGAAATGATGTAAGAGGAGATTCACAATGAATGTGTCCTATAATGTTAAAGAAGAATTATGTATAGAACATACACCAGGTGCAGGTGCCATCGTTATTTTTGGGGCCTCTGGAGACCTGACAAAACGTAAATTATTACCAGCTATTTATTCCTTGTTTCAACGTGGTTTACTTTCACCGAAGGTAGCCGTAGTGGGCGTAGCACGGACAGCCATGAGCCACGACGAGTTTCGTGAACAAGTGAAAGCATCCATATTAGGCGATCGTGAACCAAGTGCAGAAGAATTAGCATTTATTGAACGCTTTTCCTATGTGTCTGGTCAATATACAGAACCTTCTACGTATGTAGCGTTGCGAGAAGAGTTAGAGCGTGTGGCAACGGCGCATTGCACAGGTGGTAATGCACTATTTTATCTAGCCATGCCACCAGAGTTATTTGAACCTATCGTCCGTGAATTACATGGGGCGAAGCTATTAGAAGAAGTAGGTTCTTGGTCTCGAGTAATCATTGAGAAACCTTTTGGGCATGATTTAGAAAGTGCTATCGCATTAGATGAATCATTAAAACAATATATAACAGAAGAGCAAACCTATCGTATTGATCATTATTTAGGGAAAGAAACGGTACAAAATATCTTGATGCTTCGCTTCGCCAATGCTATATTTGAACCGCTTTGGAATCGTAAATATATTGAACGTGTAGAAATTACGGTGGCTGAAGAGTTAGGTGTAGAAAAACGTGCTGGCTATTATGATGGGGCAGGCGCTTTGCGTGATATGGTGCAAAACCATATGATCCAGGTATTATCTTTGATTGCTATGGAACCACCTGCCAGTTTTAATGCCGACGATTACCGTGATGAAATCGCTAAATTGATTTCGTCTATTCGTGGTTTACATCGTCAAAAATTAGGCGATATTGCAGTGCGTGGTCAATATACAGATTCTGGTAATACAGAACGTCCAGCCCCAGAGTATCGGAAGGAAGAAAATGTGCCACCCACGTCTACGACAGAAACTTATGTGGCATTGAAACTGTTCATTGATAATTGGAGATGGCGTGATGTGCCGTTCTATTTACGTACAGGGAAACGATTGCCGAAGAAATCAAGTGAAATTGCTATTACTTTCAAACCAATTCCGCACTCCATTTTTAAACCGTTCCATGCGAAAGACTTTAACCAAAATGTATTGGTTCTTCGTATGCAACCAAACGAAGGAATGGGATTGTCCTTAGAGGTAAAATCTCCAGGATCGAAATTAAGTGTCAATACGTTAGAAATGGACTTTTCTTATAGCAATTCTAAGGAATTAGCAGACATTCCAGATGCTTATGAAAGATTGATTTTAGATGGTTTATTAGGAGACCAAACATTATTCGTTCGCAATGATGCGGTAGAAAAATCTTGGCGTTTATTTAAGCCATTGATTGAGGCATGGGAACGAAATGATGAAGAAACACCGTTATGCTTCTATCCAGCTTTCAGTGAGGGCCCAAAAGAGGCAGAAGAGTTATTAGAAGGAGGATCTTGGTCGTGGCGAGAGATATAATTCATGCATTTCCTACAGGAGATGACGTGGCGAAAGCAGTGGCCGATCGATTTTTAACTTATACAAATGAATGCATTGCAGAAACAGGCGCTTGCGTGGTGGCTGTATCTGGAGGGACTACACCAAATGCATTGTTTTCATTGCTCGATTCTGATGAGTATACAAATCGTATCGATTGGGAGCATATTTTCTTCCTTTGGGTAGATGAACGATTTGTGCCACAGTCGAATCCAGATAACAATTTTGGCCGTGCAAAAGATCGCTTATTTGGAAATATTATGGGAGCTGCTCACTATTATCCAGTACCAACGAATAATGGTACTGTGGAGGAAGCAGCAGATAAATATGAACAAGAAGTACAAATGGTCTTGAAGCGCACAGAAAAGGAATCCATAGATTTAGTCTTACTAGGCTTAGGTGATGATGGACATACAGCGTCCCTATTCCCTAAATCGGAAGCTTTGTATGAACGTGATCGTATGGTAGTGGCTGTGAAAGACGGCAAAGTATGGGAACGTGTGACATTGACATTCCCAATGCTGGTGAATGCGAAATCTGTGTGGTTCACGGTGGTAGGCGCTTCTAAAGAGGCGGCCTTAGCTCGTGTGCTTCGCCAACGTAAAGAATATGAAGAATATTCTTGGGAGGATCGAGTAGACCATTGTTTACCAGGTGCGGTATTAACTCATGAACCAGTAGAATGGTATGTAGATGATTCTGCGCATAAAAATTAATTGATTTGAAATGCGAGGTATTAGGTATGTTTAATTTTGGTACACAAGAGTTATTTCTTATTTTAATTATTGCCCTTGTTATCTTTGGACCTAAAAAGTTACCTGAAATTGGTAAGGCCATTGGTAAAAGTATTAATGAATTTAAAGATGCTGTCAGTGGTGATAAGAAGGTAGCAAAAGAAGAACCTGTTAAAACAGAGACCATAGATGTAGAAGCAGGTGCTACAAATAGTCATAAACAAAATAATTAGGAGGATTTATGTGTAAAGATTGCGGTTGCGGTAGCACAGGTAATGTGACTACGAAATTATTTCATGTTCCAGGTATGATGTGTGAAAATTGTGAAAATACGGTCAATACAGCTGTCCGTGGTTTACTAGGCGTGTTGGAATCTGTTGTCGATTTAGCGACAAAAGAAGTAAGAATTCGCTTTGATCATACAAAAATAGATGAAGCAACAATTCGTGCAGCTATCGACGAAACAGGTTTTGAAGTGGAATCTGTGAAAGACTATGTTCGTGAACATGGTGGCATTTTGGGCGCTATTAAGAAAATATTCAAATAAGGCGTACTATCTGGTGATATGCCGGGTATATATTAGAATACAAGGAGGGGCTATCTGGATTGATTTCAAGATGGCCCTTTTATAGGAGTTAGTATGATACGCAAGTTTAATCAAAAAGAATACACCTGGGATGGAGTCGACACGTTGGTATACAAGCAAGATAATAGCCCTTTTAAAGATGTGACCCGTCAAGTTTTGTTTGATGGAGCTTGGGATATTCCATGCCAATTCCGTTATTTTGAGGTACAACCAGGTGGGTATAGCACTATGGAGCGCCATGAGCATACGCATATGGTCATGATCTTCCGTGGGAAAGGCCAATGTTTACTAGGCGACACCGTGGAAGACGTCCAAGAAGGAGATATGATTGAAATCCCTAAATTGATGGCACACCAATTCCGTGCGAACCAAGACGATCATTTAGGCTTCCTCTGCTTGGTTAATGTGGACCGAGATAAGGTGCAAGTTATCACAGAGGAAGAACAAGCTGTGATGATGGAAAATCCTGTAATCGAGGAGTTTTTAAATAGCTAGTTAATCAGTTTACATACAACTGTCTCACAAGGAAGAAATATAAGTGATGAGGAATCTAGGCATCTAATATTGATGTTAGGAGTTATCGTTACTTATGTTTCTTTTTTGTTTTGAAGTGAAATTGCATTATACAATTAAGTAGATAACATTTTCTGATATACAATAACGGAGTCTAGTTATAATCATGAGAGTGGGACGAAAACTATACGATGCATATCACAGCTAATAGTTGTAACACATAAATGGACAAATATATTATAAATTTAAGATAAATCCCTTTTATTAGAGAGAAATATTTGTTATAATTGAAAAGTTCTCATTTTTTATAGAAAGTAGGTTACATATGAATTTTATTCGTAGTATTAATCGCTTGTTCAATGATTACCTAGCATGGATTGTGTTAGCTATGGCAGTTATCGCATTCTTAGTGCCAGAACTATTCATGGGGGCAGCGAAACAAACAGTTCCTTTGTTACAATTAGTTATGTTCAGCATGGGCTTAACCTTAACAGGGAAAGTATTCTTAGACGTATTTAAACAACCGTGGCAAGTGATCTTGGTATCCTTGATTCAATTCTTGTGGATGCCACTAGCAGGTTGGTTAGTAGGTACCTTGTTTGGATTCCCACCAGAAATCGCCTTAGGATTTATCTTGTTAGGGGCAGCACCAGGTGGTACCGCATCCAATGTAATGACATTCTTGGCAAATGGTAATGTGCCATTGTCCGTATCTGCAACGACAGTATCCACTTTGTTGGCACCAGTGTTAACACCAATCTTCATCGTCTTATACGCAGGACAAACTGTAGATATTGCATTCTGGCCGATGTTCATGTCCATCGTGAAAATCATTGCGGTCCCAATTGCGTTGGGCATTATTGTAAACTATTTCATCGGTTCTCGCATTGAACCTGTGAAAGAAGTATTACCAACAGTAGGTGCCGTAGCTGTATTAATTATCCTAGCTGGCGTCACTGCCGTTAGCCGTGATAATATCTTAGCGCACGGTGTGATGATTTTCTTAGCTTGTTTAGTGCAAAATGTGAGCGGTTATGTAGTGACGTATTTCATTTGCCGTCTATTTGGTTCTAACGTACCAGATCGCCGTGCCATGCAAATCGAAGTGGCAATGCAAAACTCTGCCTTGGCAGCTAGCTTGGCGTTGAAACATTTTACACCACAAGCAGCCGTAGCAGGCGCCGTGTTCTCCATTATCCATAACTTTACAGGATCTATCTTTGCGGGCATTTGCCGAAGAAACGATTCTAAAAATACACATTAATCTATAAGTTAATGTACTTTGGGTATTAGAGCATTTAGAAAATTAAATATCTAGTAGAAACGTCATATACTTTCATAGCCTTCTATAGGATGAAAGTATGTGACGTTTTTTCCTTGTAAAATCCTAAAATAAAGTATATAATAGACTGTCGTAGTACAATTTGTACAAATATTAGGAATACCCTACTTAAGTAGATAAAGGAGCATAGAATGATTCGTGAAAATCTTCGCAATGTGGCGATTATCGCCCACGTTGACCATGGTAAAACAACATTGGTAGACGCATTGCTTAAACAAAGCCATATTTTCCGTGATAATGAAAAAGTTGCTGAGCGTGTAATGGACTCTAACGACTTAGAACGTGAAAGAGGGATTACGATCCTTTCCAAAAATACAGCAGTTATGCATAACGATGTAAAAATTAACATCGTGGACACACCGGGCCATGCTGACTTCGGTGGTGAAGTAGAACGTGTATTGAACATGGTTGATGGCGTATTGTTATTGGTGGACTCTTTTGAAGGTCCAATGCCACAAACGAAATACGTATTGCGCAAAGCTTTGGAACAAGGTTTGAAACCAATCGTGGTTATCAACAAAATTGACCGTCCTGACCAACGCGTTCATGAAGTAGAAGATGAAGTATTAGAATTATTCATGGAATTGGAAGCAGACGATGATCAATTGGACTTCCCAGTGGTGTATGCCTCTGCTCGTGATGGCATTGCGAAAGCATCCATGGAAGATGATTCCACAGATATGACTGCATTATTCGATGTATTGATTAAAGAAATTCCTGCTCCACAAGGTGATATCGATGGTCCATTGCAATTCATGGTAACTACCCTTGACTATGATGATTTCGTAGGAAAAATTGCAGTAGGTCGTATCGTTCGTGGTCGCATGAAAACTAATCAACAAGTGGTGTTAATGAATGGTGAAAGCACTCGTAAAGGCAAAATCGGTCGTGTGTACACATACAATGGTTTAAATCGTGTAGAAACTGATGAAGCAGGCATGGGCGACATCATTGCTTTCGTAGGTATCGATGACATCAATATCGGTGAGACTGTAGCGGATGCAGAAAATCCAGAAGCACTACCAACAATCTCTATCGATGAGCCAACATTATCCATGATGTTCTCCGTTAATAACTCTCCATTCGCAGGCCGTGAAGGTGACTATGTAACAAGTCGTCATTTACGTGACCGTTTGTTCAAAGAAGTAGAAACTAACGTATCCATGCGTGTAGAAGAAACAGATTCTCCGGACTCTTTCAAAGTATCTGGCCGTGGCGAATTGCATTTGGCAGTATTGATCGAAACTATGCGCCGTGAAGGTTACGAATTGCAAGTGGGTAAACCTCGTGTAATTTTCAAAGATATCAATGGTCAAAAATGTGAACCATTGGAGCATTTAACTATCGATGTGCCACAAGAATTTATGGGCGCCGTTATGGAAAACTTAGGTGTTCGTAAAGCTGAGTTAATCAACATGGTTGAATTAGCTGGTTACTTACGTATGGAATTCGTAGTCCCTGCTCGTGGCTTGATTGGTTTCCGTGCGCAGTTCTTAACAGCTACAAAAGGTAATGGTATCATGAACCATGTATTCCATGGCTATGCACCATACAAAGGAGATATCCCAGGCCGTACGCGCGGTGCCTTGGTAGCTTTCGAAGACGGCGAAACAACACCATATGGCTTGAACTCTGTACAAGACCGTGGTACTTTATTCTTAGGTGCTAACGTACCAGTATATACGGGTCAAGTTATTGGCGAAAATGCTCGTGAAAATGACATGGACGTAAACCCTAACAAAAAGAAACATGTTACTAACATGCGTTCTAGCTCCTCTGATGAGGCAGTTCGTTTAACACCTCCACGTATCTTCAGTTTGGAACAAGCTCTAGAGTGGATCAACGATGACGAATTGGTAGAAGTAACACCAGAAAACATCCGTATGCGTAAAGCTATTTTGGATCGTTCTGCTCGTGCGAAAGCAGCAAAAGCAGCAAAATAATTACATATACTAGACTAGGAATAGTCTATGTACATAGAAATAGAGAAAGTAGTGGGATACCATGGCTTTCTCTATTTTGTTGTATTTTATAGGACTGAAAGCCTATAATAGATATATAAGTAATACATTAGTAATGATATAGGAGATACAGGAGATAGGATGAAAGAACTTCGCACACTGCCAGATGGTAGCATTACTTATGAACTGCATAGAAAACGCGTGAAGAACATGAATCTTCGTGTCACCACCAGTGGCGTAGTACGAGTGTCTGCCTCCCCTCGTGTTCCCCTAGGATTGATTGAAGCCTTCATCTGTCGTCATCGAGCTTTCGTTGAAAAAGCACTGCAAAACCGAAAAAGCAGAGGCGGTCATCCCATGGTACCTGCTGTAGATACAGAAATCATGGTGATGGGTAAGATGTATCGAGTCATATTAGAACAGCCTCATACAGTATCTGCCTATTTGGAAACATCTTCGCAGGATAGTCAATTAAGTGATACTCCGTCAGATTCTCCATTGAAAGGTAGTTTATCAAAAAGGAAGGGCGCACAAGGAAGCCGATCACAAAGAAAACTGTCGAGAGGGAACGCCTCTACCTATGCAGTAACGGTGGTAGACGACATATTGTTGGTACGCTACCCAAGTAATCATGAGACCTTGGATGCTAGCAAAGTAGAACGAATGTGGCTTAGCTTTTGGAAAACCATAGGTCAGGACTTCATGGAAACACTAGCACAACAAGTGTATAGTGAGTTTCAACAAGCGGGGTATACAGTGCCGACACCGACCTTGCGCTTGCGGTACATGACGAGCCGTTGGGGATCTTGTATGCCTTTAAAAGAAATTATCACTATGAATACTCGATTGCTATTAGGGCCTACGGAGTTTGCTCACTATGTGATGGTCCATGAATTTGCCCATTTTATAGAGCCGAACCATTCGTCACGCTTTTATAAGGTTATGAGCGATGTGTTGCCAAATTGGGAGCAAGTGAAAGCGGAGATGAAGGAATATTATACATAAGCAGGGTTAGGTAATGTACAATTATAGAGATTAAGAGGTTCCTATGAAATATTTTAGATACACTATTGATAGAGGGTTATTACAAGTTAAAAGTCACATATATCGTATTTCCACCTATCATTATAATTGGCATAATCATATTGAGTTATTATGGGTATTAAAAGGAGCTTTAGAAGTGTGTGTAGAGGGGCAGGCCTATACATTACAACGAGATGACATGATTTTATATTCATCACAATGTGGGCATGCTACATTGGCATTAGAAGAGGATACGATTGCTCTCGTCTTTCATGTAGAACCACAATGGTTTTTGCAGTATGATCAGGATTTTATGAAGTATCGATTTGTGTCAGTCTCCACACAAGATATAAATATTGCTGAAAGGTATAAAGAGCTTCGCCAATCGTTAGCGTATATTATGAATCATCATACTGCAGAAATAAGCATTAGTGCGCTAGAAACCATGAAGGTAGATGGTGTTATATATACAGTGTTGTCAGATGTGTATGAGATTATACTGGCTAGTCGATACGAGAATCAATTATCCACTAAGATATTGCATCAAGAAGAAAATTTTGAACGGATGGTTCATTTTATCGATGAACATTTTCGCGACCGTCTTGAGTTAGCAACGATTGCTGATGTAGGCGGATATACTGAAAGCTACACCTCTCAACTATTTAAACGGCAGCTGGGGATTACTTTTTTAGAATATGTGTCACGTATGCGATTGCGTGAGGCAGCGATACGATTAGTAAATACGGATGATATGGTTATTCATATTGCAAGTTATTGTGGGTTCCCTGACGTAAAAGCTTTTAATAGTGCGTTTAAAAAACATTTTAAACTAACTCCTTCTGCCTATCGTGAACGGGCAAAGAGAATTGAGCGTCATACAGTGTTAGAAGATTGGAAAGAATATATTAGCTCTGATGATACAGAAATTAAGGGGATATTAACAATGTATGGAAGTTACCTGACTAGAGAAAATGTGAAGTATGAGGAAAATGAATATACGAAACAAAGCCTTGTTAGTAAGGTTCAACGGGTTAAAGAAGAATTACAGCAGCTATTGCAGACCCTAGAATAAGCTAGGTATACTTTACTTGCATATATATAATATTAAGTATATGGATATATTTTTATATAATAAAATAAGGCTGAATTTAATTAATACTGGTAAATGCTATGTTATTACATGTAATAACATAGCATTTTTTTATATATATTGGACTTAAAATTGCAAAAATATAGATAAATATGCCTATTTTATAGAAAAGTATCATGATGAATATTGGATAGAAGGGAGGATGTATAAATAGCTATAATGAGGGCATATATTAATACGGTACTAGAGATTCAGGAGGAATGGAATGGATGCAGTTAGTATTACGTTATGTTATTTAGTGTTTGCCATAGTTATGTTTGTATGGGAGAAGATACCTTTATCGATTACGGCGATGTTAGTATCAGTTGGTCTAGTCTTATCTGGAGTTTTATCTCCTAAAGAGGCCTTTGCAGGCTTTGTAGATGGTAATGTTCTTTTATTTATGGCTATGTTTATCGTGGGTGCAGCATTCTTTGAAACTGGTGTGGCACAAGTGGTAGGTAGTGTAGTTACAAAAATGGCTAGCACTGAAAAAATGCTCATTGTTGCAGTCATGCTAATTACAGGATTATTATCTGGCTTCTTGTCTAATACGGGAACCGCAGCGGTATTGATTCCTGTTGCAATTGGAATTGCACAAAAATCAGGATTTAACCAATCAAAATTTTTAATCCCCTTAGTATTGGCATCGGCTATGGGTGGTAATCTTAGTTTAATTGGGGCCCCAGGAAATATGATCGCACAAGCAGGATTAGAAAAAATTGGCTTATCCTTTGGATTCTTTGATTATGCTTTAATTGGTGGACCAATTTTGTTAGTAGGTATTATTTACTTCTTGTTATTGGGATATAAATTACTGCCAGACACACCAAGTCGTGCTGTAGACTCTACCTATGATACAGTGGAAGATTATAGCCATGTACCAAAATGGAAACAATGGATGGCGACATTGGTATTGGTAGGTACTATCTTAGCAATGATTTTTGAAACTCAAATTGGTGTTAAACTGTATGTATCTGCATGGATTGGGGCACTTATTTCAGTGGCTACGAATGTGGTGACTGAAACAGAGGCGGTAAAATCCATTGATATGAAAACAATATTTTTGTTCGTTGGTTCCTTATCTATTGCTACAGCTCTTGTGAAAACAGGTGCGGGTTCTGTAGTAGCAAATACGATTATGGGATTATTAGGTAGCAATCCAAGTCCATATATTGTGATGGCAGTGATTTTTATCTTATCCGCTGTATTAACAAACTTTATGTCTAATACGGCAGCTACAGCACTGTTGGTGCCTATCGGTTTGCAATTAGCACAGTCTATGGGAGCAGATCCCAAAGCGGTATTGATGGCTACTGTTATCGGTGCATCTTGTGCATATGCAACACCAATTGGTATGCCTGCCAATACCATGGTGTACAACATTGGAGGATATAGTTTTATGGACTACGTGAAAGTAGGGGTTCCTCTCATTGTGATAGTGACAATCGTGTCATTAATTATTTTGCCAATATTCTTTCCCTTTTACCCATAATATAGGAGGTTTGTATGAATAAAGAAGAACAAGTGTTACGAATGACAAAGATCGTTAGTGATTTTGTAGGCCATGTTGCTAAAGTATTACCTGACGATGTACAAGAAAAAATTACAGAATTAGCGAATGATGAACGAAATCCGCTAGCGAAAACAATTTATGCAACTATGAAAGAAAACATGAAGTTAGCAAAAGAGTTAAGTCGCCCATCCTGCCAAGATACAGGAGTATTGCAATATTGGGTGAAAGTAGGTGCTAATTATCCATTGCTTGGTGAATTGGAAAGTATCTTGAGAAATGCAACGTATCAAGCAACACAGGAAACTCCGCTTCGACATAATTGTGTAGAAACATTTGATGAATATAATACTGGAAAAAACATTGGTACTTTAGCACCTTATATTTTATGGGATATCGTGCCAGATCGAGATGATGTTGAAATTTTCCCTTACATGGCAGGTGGTGGTTGTTCCTTGCCAGGTAGCGGTAAAACATTGATGCCTGGAGAAGGCTATGAAGGAGTAGCAAAGTTTGTCTTAGATTTGATGACATCCTACGGATTAAATGCGTGTCCACCATTGTTAATTGGTGTAGGTGTGGCTACGTCTATTGATACAGCGGCGTTACTTTCAAAAAAAGCGTTAATGAGACCCGTGAGTTCCGTGGCACCTAATGAACGAGCAGCAAAAATGGAACAATTGCTAGAAGATGGGATTAATTCCTTGCATATTGGCCCACAAGGTATGGGTGGAGATAAGTGCTTGCTAGGCGTCAATATTGAGCATGGGGCTCGTCATCCATCGGTTATTTCTGTTGCAGTTAATGTGGGATGTTGGAATCACCGCAGAGGCCATATGGTATTTGATAAAGATGGACAATGTACAATTCTATCGCATAGTGGGGTGACATATTAATGGAAAAGAAAGTATTAACAACGCCGATTCAGCGGAAAGATTTAGAAGGTATTAAAGCAGGGGACATCATTTATTTAACAGGTCATATTACGACCTGTCGTGACGTAGCGCATCGTCGGTTGATTGAATTAGGCCGTGAATTGCCTGTGGATGTACGGGATGGCGCCATTTTGCATGCGGGTCCTATCGTCCGAGATCTAGGAGATGACACATTTGAAATGGTGTCTGTAGGACCTACCACAAGTATGCGTATGGAAAAGTTTGAGTACGATTTTGTGAAAGAGACAGGTGTACGCCTTATTGTTGGTAAAGGTGGTATGGGACCGAATACAGAACGTGCTTGTAAAGAATTTGGAGCCTTGCATCTAGTATTTCCTGCGGGCAATGCTGTACTAGCGGCTACAGAAGTGGAAGAAATTGAAAGCGCTAACTGGCGAGAGCTAGGTATGCCAGAAACGCTTTGGACATGTCGTGTGAAAGAGTTTGGTCCTTTAATTGTATCCATTGATACAGAAGGTAATAACTGGTTTGAACAGAAAAAAGTAGAGTATAATGCGAAAAAAGAAGAAGTATTAGAATCTATCTACCAAGAAGTAAAGTTTATTAAATAATGCAAAGCCTATGTAGTTTGTTATACAGATTACATAGGCATTTTTATTTTGTAAGCATCCATGGATTGATAGATGACAAACGCTTTCACGGTACACTGAAATATGCAAATTATGATATAATAAAGGGAATGAAAGCATATCGCGTTACGTTAGTAAGGAGGGCCCATGAGACCATTTGTACATCTGCATAGTCATAGTGAATATAGCCTCATTGATGGCATTAGCCGATTGCCACAAATGGTGAGTCGTGCGAAAGAACTCAATATGTCTGCCCTAGCGTTAACGGACCATGGTAATATGTATGGAGCCATATATTTTTATAAAGAGGCCATAGCACAAGGTATCAAACCCATCTTAGGATGCGAAGTGTATGTGACCGAAGGCAGTCGTTTTGACCGCCCTGAAGGTAAGACCTATGAACGATTAAAGCATTTAATTCTCTTAGCAGAAACCATGGAAGGATACGAAAATATTGTAAAAATTGTATCTAAATCCTCTACAGAAGGGTTCTACCGCAAGCCGCGTGCTGATCGAGATTTGCTATCTACCTACAATAAAGGAATTATTGCTTTGAGTGCTTGTATTGCAGGAGAAATTCCGCAACTAATATTACAGGACAACATTGAGGGCGCTCATCGTGCTTTAGAATGGTATCTTGAGACCTATGGAAAAGAGAACTTTTTCTTAGAGATTCAGAACCATGGAGACCCTAAGGAATTACGGGTTCAAGATGTATTGGTAGATATGGCGGAGCAATATGGTGTGGGACTTGTATGTTCTAATGACTTTCACTATGTCTATGCAGACGATGCGGAAGCTCATGATATTAAGGTATGTATTTCTACGGGTGCAAGGCGGAATGATGTAGATCGCATGAAGTTTTTCAGTAATGAGTTTTATATGAAAAGCGGCGATGAAATGGAAGAACTCTTTGGTCATATTCCAGAAGCTTTGGATAATACGTTGAAGATTGCGGAACGTTGCCATGTAGAGTTCAATTTTGATGCCCACCATTTGCCAAAATTTGATGTACCAGAAGGGGAAACAGCACATTCTTACTTGCGTAAAGTGTGTGAGTCCTATATTCCTCAATTCTATCCAGAGGTAACACCGGTATTACAAGAGCGGCTAGATTATGAGTTAGGTGTTATTAGTCGCATGGGTTTTGAAGATTATTTCCTCATCGTTTGGGACTATGTTAAATATGCTCGTGAACATGGGGTACTAGTAGGCCCGGGTCGTGGTAGTGCCGCAGGGTCAGTGGTAGCCTACTTATTAGGGATTACAGGTTTAGATCCTATTAAATATGATTTGCTCTTTGAACGGTTCTTAAATCCAGAGCGGGTGAGCATGCCCGATATCGATATCGACTTCTGCTATGAAACTCGCAATAAGGTCATCGAATATGTGACAGAAAAATATGGACAAGAACGAGTAGCGCAAATCATTACCTTTGGTACTGAAGCGGCTCGTGCTGTTATTCGTGATGTAGGTCGCGTGCTAGATATGCCTTTACCAGAGGTGAATCGGTTAGCAAAAATGATTCCCAATGAGCTAGGTATCACTTTGAAAAAATCTTTAGAGGTAAAAGAACTCAAAGATCTATATGAAAGTGATGCATCGGTAAAAGAACTATTTGACCTTTGTTTACGATTGGAAGGGATTGCTCGTAATTCTTCTACTCATGCGGCGGGGGTCGTAATTTCAGCAGCACCATTAGATGAGTATGTGCCGGTGCAAAACTCCAATGAAGATGGATTTGTCACGCAATATGATAAAGATAATATCGAAGAACTAGGCCTATTGAAGATGGACTTTTTGGGACTTCGTACGTTGACAGTGATGGGTGAGGCACTACGCCTCATTAAGGAAAATCATGGTGTTGAGCTAGACTTGGATGCCATCCCGTTAGATGACAAGGCATCTTGTGAAATCTTATGTAAAGGGGAAACAGCAGGGGTCTTCCAGTTAGAATCGGAAGGGATTACAAAATTAGTAATGGATTTGAAGCCAGAACATTTTGAAGATTTAATTCCTTTAGTGGCCCTCTATCGTCCAGGACCGTTGGGATCGGGCATGGTAGAAGATTTTATCAAGCGTCGTCATAAAGAAAAAGAAGTGACCTATTTACATCCTATATTAGAGCCTATTTTAGAGGATACATTTGGGGTTATCCTATACCAAGAACAAGTTATGCAGATTGCCTCTGCTATGGGGGGATTCTCCTTGGGGCAGGCGGACTTAATGCGCCGTGCCATGGGTAAGAAAAAGGAATCTGTACTAAAAGCACAACGAGATTCCTTTGTATCTGGTTCTGTGAACAATGGTATCGATGAGAAGCTAGCCAATGAAGTATTTGATCTCTTGCTATATTTCGCAGGTTATGGATTCAATAAATCCCACTCTGCCGCTTATGCCTACATTGCATATCAAACGGCGTATCTGAAAGCCCATTATTTCCCAGAGTTTATGGCTGCTACTATGACAAGCTTTATGGGTAATATGGATAAAATGACGAATTATATCAATGTGTGTAAAGCGAAACAGGTGGCTGTATTAGGACCAGATATCAACCATTCAGAGCGTATGTTTACCGTACAAAATGGACAAATTCGTTTTGGTTTAGGTGGTATCAAAAATGTAGGTGATAATGCCATCGAAGAATTACTAGCAGAACGTAAGACAAATGGGCAATTTACATCCATTGTTGATTTCTGCGAACGTATACCATACCGCGTGGTCAATAAGCGTTTGTTGGAAAGTTTAATCCGATGTGGGGCTATGGATTCTTTCAAAGAAAATCGAAATCAGCTGTTACAGATTTATGAACAAGCCCAAGGGATTGGTTCTAAAGGGCAAAAAAATAATGCTTTAGGAGCGGTGAGCCTCTTTGCGGAGGTTGAGGAAATGGAGAGTATCCATGTTCCAGACTTGCCAGACTTGCCTAAAGAACTAAAGCTGAAAGATGAAAAGGAATATACAGGCTTTTATATTACGGGGCATCCTTTAGATGCCTATCGTGATGAATTGGAAGGACTATTTCAATTAGGGAGATTAGCAGAAAATCCAGAGGATTTTGATGGAAAAACTGTTACCATTGGTGGATTGATTACGGAAAAAGTGGATCGATTAACGAAGGCAAGACAGGAAAAAATGTGCACCTTAACCTTGGAAGATTTCACAGGCACCGTACAAGTAGTAGTATTCCCACAAGGGTATCAAAAAAGTCATATGCTATTGCAACGAGATGGTGTGGTAGCTATCGAGGGACGCATTGATGCGGATGAAAAAGGTGTGCAATGCATTGCTAGTTCCATACAGTTATTGAAAGTAGAATATGATAAAGTACGACAGATACGTATTCATATTGATACAGCTCATGATACACCGCAAGTGAGTCAACAATTACAAAAGCTGTTACAAGAATTACAAGGAGATACACCAGTTACTCTATTCTTGCAACGTCAAAAACGCAGCTTAGCGGTGAACCGTAGTTTTTATTTCACCCCATCAAAAGAATCTATTGGGCGTGTGCAAGCCTTACTAGGGGCCAATGCAGTAGAGTTACTATAAGGAGATAGAAATGAATAAAAAAACAAAGATTGTTTGTACCATGGGACCTAGTACAGATAGTTTAGAAATGGTAGAATCCTTATTGCGAGCAGGTATGAATGTGGCACGTTTTAACTTCTCTCATGGTTCTCATGAAGAGCAAGCAAAGCGTATGGAGCTCGTTCGCTTAGCCTCTACTAGAACAGGTATTCCAGTGGCATTAATGCTAGATACAAAAGGCCCTGAAATTCGCCTTGGCTTATTCAAAGAAGGCAAAGTGTGTTTAGAAGAAGGACAAGCTTTTACGTTGACTACAAGAGATGTGGAAGGAACGAAGGAGATTTGCTCCGTGAATCATGCGGGATTGCCAGAAGATGTGAAAGAGGCAAAACAAATTCTCTTATCTGATGGATTAGTGACATTGCGTATTGATTCTATCGAGGGCACGGAGATTCATACGACTGTTATGAACACGGGTATGATGAGCAATCGCAAACGAGTGGCTGTACCAGGAGTATCCTTATCCTTGCCGCCAGTGTCGGAACAAGATGAAAAAGATTTGGTATTTGGTTGTGAAATGGGTGTGGACTATGTAGCAGCTTCTTTCATGCAACGGGCTAGCGATGTAGTGGCCATTCGTCGTATTTTGGAATCCAAAGGGGCAGATATTCGCATCATTTCTAAAATCGAAAATGAAGAAGGTCTTAATAATTTAGATGATATTTTAGAAGTGTCTGATGGATTAATGGTGGCTCGTGGTGACTTGGGTGTAGAGATTCCAGCCGAAGAAGTGCCTGTATTGCAAAAAATGATGATTCAAAAATGTAATGCCGCCTCCAAGCCTGTTATTACAGCGACCCAGATGTTAGAGTCCATGGTAACCAATCCAAGACCTACAAGAGCAGAAGCTAGTGACGTTGCGAATGCCATATTAGATGGTACTGATGCGGTCATGTTATCTGGGGAAACTGCAGGGGGGGACTACCCATTGGAAGCGGTCACAACTATGGCTCGTATTGCAAAAGTAACAGAAACATCTGATTTATATGTGAATAGTAATCATACAGTACCGTTAGAAGAAGCAAAAACGACAGATGCTATTTGTTCTGCTACTGTTGAAGTAGGACGTTCTTTGGGAGCTAGTGCGATCATTACTTGTACTGAATCGGGTATTACAGCCATGAGTATTTCTCGTCATCGTCCAAACTGTCAAATTATTGCAGTAACACCACATGAACACGCTGTACGTCGTATGCAGTTATACTGGGGGGTGACACCGATTCAAGGACCATCCCACTCCAATTCAGATGAAATGGTACACTGCGCTATGAGTGCCGCCTTAGGAGAAGGATTGATTCAATCTGGTGATTTAGTAGTTGTTACTGCTGGTGTGCCATCTGGCTTATCTGGTACAACTAATATGATTCGTGTTCATGTCACTGGTAATGTATTGATCAAAGGTCGTGGAGTTGGTAAACTATCTGTAACGGGACCAATCCATCACGCTGATTCTACAGAGCCTATGACAGATGGAAGTATTCTAGTAGTTCGTGATTTAGAACCAGAATATATGGAACTAGCAAAACGAGCTGGCGCTATTATTACCGCAGAAGAAGGATACACATCGACAGCAGCTATTGCAGGCATTCAATTTGGTATTCCTGTTATTTTAGGTGCTCATGAGCAATCGCAATTGACAAATGGTCAAGTAGTAACAGTCGATGGTATTCGTGGTAATGTCTATGAAGGTATTGCAAACGCAAGATAGGAGGTAACTATGGAGTATCATATTCCTACACAAGCAGATACAGTGGTAGTAGAAGAAATTGTAAATCGTAAATTGCGCAATTCTATGCTTTGGATGGTGTGGGGCTTATTGACTACAGCCATCATCGGATTTATGGCGTTGACGAACCCCAGTTGGTTACGCTTTGCCCATTCCAACTTTAATATCATTTTGTTAGCCGAAGTGGGGGTAGTGTTTTTATTTTCCTTCCGTCAATACACGGCGTCTAACACATTTTTGAAAGCCATGTTTTTCCTCTATTCCATTATGAATGGATTGACCTTGACCGCTATCGCGTTACACTATTCCTTTGAGGTGGTAGTATATGCTTTAACAGGGGCTGTAGCAGTATTTGGCAGTTTTGCCTTTTTAGGAGTAGTGGTAAAAAAAGATTTGTCTGGATTAGGCACATTTTTAATGGGTGCAGTGATTGCGCTACTCATTGCTAGTTTGATTATGATGTTCTTCGGTGCTAGTGACTTTGGATTATTAGTATACAGCTATATAGCCGTAGGGATTTTTTCCTTATTTACCATGTATGATGTATATCGCATTAAACGGACCATAATGGAAGTAGCTTATGAAGATGAAAGTGTTCTGGAACGAGTTGAATTGATTGGTGCTTTAGGTTTATATCTAGATTTTATCAATATTTTCATCAACTTACTTCGCGTTTTCGGTCGTCGGTAACGTATCGTTAATTTGTGAGAGCACATTTATAAAAGGGGGAGCTATAAGCTCTCCCTTTTAGTATGCAAATCTTTCGATATATGAGATAATATATAATAGATTAACACAAGTAAGGAGGTTGTATATGGAAGCAAAAGAATGGCAAACCTTCGTCACAGTGGTGGAAGAAGGCAATATTACGAAAGCAGCAGAAAAATTATTTCTTTCACAACCTGCATTAAGCTATCGATTAAAGCAAGTAGAAGATATTTTAGGGCGGCCCTTATTAATTCGTGCTAATGATGGCATTGCGTTAACTGCAGAAGGCGAGTTGTATTACGATTATTGCCGACGTATGATTCGATCCCGGGAGGAATTGCGACAAAATATTGGAAAGGTGACGGGAAAAATACAAGGTACCTTAAAAATTGCTGCATCCATTAATTTTGCGGACTATGAGTTGCCTCATTTACTCAATAATTTCACAAAACAGTATCCTAAGATTCGTATTGAGGTAAAGACAGGGTATAGCTCCCATGTGAATAAAATGTTTAATTCTGGAGAGGTGATGATTGCCTTTGCCCGTGGTGAATATAATCATGTGCCGAATGGTGTGCGTCTTTTTGATGAACCCTATTGTTTAGTCTATAAACATCCTGTAGATTACAAGGAATTACGAGATATTCCGATGCTTAACTATCGCACGGATGGATCCATTGCGACAGTGGTAGAAAATTGGAAGAAAGAACATAGCGTAGGGGATGTGAGACCAGCCATGGAACTGGATTCTATGGTGACTTGTCGTCACTTTGTGCGAGAAGGATTAGGTTGGGCTATTTTACCATATTTAGGACTTGGTAGTTGCCGTGAACATGGTATTTATGTAGAACCTTTGCGGATGAAAGATAATCGTCCATTGGTACGTTCTACCTATTTGTTCCATGATGAAGTAAGTACAAAGCTCATTGCAGTGAAAACTTTCATTGATTATGTAACAGAGTATTACGAAAATCATCAAATCGTTACATTACCGGGATATACAAGCTAAGAGGCTGATGTGCGTGTGGTAAGGATTTACAACTGTCAGGTATTTTTGTCCATAGATATAAGTATACAACCTAAAGGGATTTGTATATATTTGGTCAGCAAAAAATACGTCCCTGACTACGTATATAGATAGGGTTACATGTCTGGCCGAACAAGGCCTCATAGTTGATAAAGCGTATAAAGTATTACATATAAAGAGCGCAGCTAATTGAGTTGCGTTCTTTTTGTATGTGGTTTTCATTGTAGTTGGTACTTTTGTATATTACTATGCTTGAGCTTTTACAATGTATAGATTTTGCTAATGCTAATATTTGATTAGTTTAGAATACTATTAACAGACTGTTAATGTATATGAAAGTAGCAATTATTATAGATATATATCATGAAAATAGGAACAATTTAGTAGGAATAACATAAAAACCGCATGATACCTATGTTTATAATGTATTCTCTAAATGCATACATGAAGGCTTTTTGATGATAATAAAATTTTTATAAGCCTTATAAAGGATTTTTATTTTTACCTTCTGAAATGATTGGATATAATGAGAGCGTAAAAAGACCTAGACATTTGCACGTTCTAGTATTCTAGTAAGTGGTGAACCGCCCTTATATACATTCATTTATATATATATTAAGTTTCACGTTTATAGAAAGTATGAGTGCAAGCAACATAGGCAATGTATTTATATCTTATGTAGTAAGGAGACACAAGATGAACAAAAAAGTAATCAATGCTTTGATTATGTTGTTAATCCCAATCGTGATCTGGTATAGCCCAGCTCCAGAAGGATTAGCAGATGGTGCTTGGAAACTATTTGGTTTCTATTTAGCAGCTATCGTAGGCTTAATTTTGAAGCCATTTCCAGCTCCTGTAGTAGTATTATCCGCTATCGCAGGTTCTGCATTATTTTTAGGTAACACAAAAGCAGTTCTTTCTGGTTATGCTACAACAACAGCATGGTTGGTATTCTCTGCATTTGCTTTATCTGTAGCATTTGTAAAGACTGGTTTAGGCCGTCGTATTGCGTATCATCTAATCAATGCATTTGGTGGTACAGTACTTCGTTTAGGCTATGTAACGGCTTTATTAGACGGAATCATTTCCCCAGCTACACCATCTAACACTGCTCGTTGTGGTGGTATCGTATTCCCAATCATGAACTCCGTAGCGAAATCCTTGGGCTCTGAACCTGGTGAAACAGCGAACAAAGCTGGTCGTTTCTTAATGGTTAATACGTACATGGTAACAAAAGTTACATCCTTAATGTTCCTAACAGCGATGGCACCAAATGCACTAGCAGGTGACTTCATGGCAAAAATGTTAGGTGTACATTTAGATTGGGGCTTATGGGCATTGGCTATGTCAGTACCAGGCATAGTAATGTTATTAGTAGTTCCATATGTAACATACTTATTAAACAAACCAACGTTGACTACAGTTGACAATAAGAAAATTGCAGCAGAAGGCTTAGCAGAATTAGGACCTATGACTAGTGCTGAAAAAACATTAGTTGGTATTTTCATCTTTGCATTAGTAGGCTGGGCATTGCCTTCTATCTTAGCAGCATTTGGTATTAAATTTAAAATTGATGCTACTGCAGTAGCTATTGTAGCTATGGTTGCTAGCTTCTGCTTAGGCGCGATTAAATGGGATGATATGGTTGCCAATAAAGGTGGCTGGAACACATTGATGTGGTTCGGTGGTATCATCGGTTTATCTGATGCGTTATCTAAAGCAAAATTCTTCGAATGGTTAGCAGATGTAATGCAAACACATCTTCACTTCGGAGATAATGGATTTGTAGCACTTGTTATTATCGGTATTATTTCCGTAGCAATTCGTTACTTATTTGCATCTGGATCTGCTTATGTAGTAGCAATGCTACCTGTATTCTTGGCAGTAGGCCCAGCAGCAGGTGTAAATCCTATGGCATTAGCATTAGTGCTTTGTGCATCTAACTCTTATGGTGGTGCATTAACACACTACGGCGGAGCAGCAGCACCAATCGTATTTGGCGCAGGTTACAATGATGTAAAAGATTGGTGGATTACTGGCGGTATTATCGCTGTATTGTGCTTAACCCTTACATTCGTAGTAGGCTATCCATGGTGGGGTATGCTAGGCATCCTATAGGACAAGGTAATTTGTATAGTCAGAGTCTACAGGGGAAATACCTCTGTAGAACCTGACTTTTATGCTATATTTTGATGTAATAGAAAGGATTTGCTATGAAACATCTAGTGAAAGCAGCTATGGCTGGCTTTGATGAAAAAAATGATGTATTGGTAACGGTTGAACCAATTGCATCTGGTATCGAAGTAGAATTAAAATCAAAAGTTGAGCGTGCTTATGGTAAGCATATTCGTGCTTTCATTGAAGCCACTGTAAAAGAAGCAGGCTTCGATGGCGTGAAAGTAACAGCTATCGATAAAGCAGCTTGGGATTATACTATTAAAGCCCGTGTATTGGGTGCATTAGAAAGAGGGAGCGAAGCATAATGAGCCAATTAACTGAATTAGCAAAAAAACGTTTATCTCGTTCCATGATGTTCGTACCAGGTAACACGCCTAAAATGATTAACAGTGCTGATATCCACGGTGCAGACTCCATCATGTTTGATATTGAAGACTCTGTAGCAGTCACTGAAAAAGATACAGCTCGTTTATTGACAGCAGAAGCTTTGAAAACTTTAAAATTCAAAGGCGAAACAGTGGTTCGTATCAACCATCCTACACAAACTCCATATGGTTATGCTGACCTTGATGTGATTGTACCAGCAAAACCTGACTTGATTCGTCTTCCAAAAACAGAAGATGTATCTGAAGTAGAAATCGTTGCTAAGAAAATTGAAGAAGTAGAAAAAGCGAACGGTTGGGAAGAAGGTACTATCAATATTATCGTTGCTATTGAATCCGTTAAAGGTCTATACAATGTGCGTGAAATTGCACAAGGTCCTCGTGTAGTAGCGATTGCTCTTGGTGCGGAAGATTACCGTGCTGACCTTCGTACAGGCAAACATAAACCAGCTCATGAATTGTTATTTGCTCGTCAAACCATCCTTCATGCAGCTCGTGAAGCAGGTATCCGTGTGCTTGATACAGTATTCTCCGATGTGAAAGATCCACAAGGCTTCCGTGAAGAAGTAGAATTCATTAAAGCTCTTGGTTATGATGGAAAATCTTGTATTCACCCAAGCCAAATTAAAATTATCCATGAAGTGTTCACTCCAGATGAAAAAGAAATTGCTCATTCTGTAAAAGTGTTGAACTCCTATGCAGAAGCACTTCGCAACAATAAAGGCGTTATCGCCGTAGATGGTAAAATGATCGACGGTCCTATCGTAGTACGTGCACAACGCGTGGTAGATAAAGCCCGTGCAGCAGGTATCAAAGTAGAACTTGAGGAAGGAGCAGAAATCGATGTTAAATAAAATTGGTCGCGATATTCCTATGGAATTAGAATGCCTTCAAGGACGTCGTCTCTATGAAGGACAATTTGCAATGACAGAAACTGCAGTTCGTGCAGGTAAACCAGTGAAACTTCACACTCCAGGTGAAGATAAATTGCTAGGCTCTATCGATGAAGCTATTGAAAAAGTAGGTCTGAAAGATGGCATGTCTATTTCCTTCCACCATCATTTACGTAATGGTGACTATGTAATGCAACTTGTGATGGATCGTATACAAGCAAAAGGAATCAAAGATATTACAATCCTTAATTCTTCCTTAGCACCTTGCCATGAATTCTTAATCGATATGATTAAAGATGGTACAGTAACAGCCATCGAAACATCTGGTCTTCGTGATGCATTGGGCAAATTCTTAAGCTTGAACCCAGGCGTATTAAAACGCCCAGTAGTAATTCGTTCCCATGGTGGACGTGCTCGTGCCGTTTGCACTGGGGAAGCTCATATTGACGTAGCTTTCATGGGCGTACCTGCTTGTGATCGTCGTGGTAATGCTACAGGCCGTAAAGGTAAATCCGCTTGCGGTGCGTTGGGTTATGCTATGGTTGACTCTCACTATGCAGACCAAACTGTATTATTAACAGATAACTTAATCGACAATGTATACCCAATCTCCATCCCTCAAACAGATGTAGATTACATCGTAGAAGTAGAGGCTATCGGTGATCCAGAAGGTATCGCATCTGGTGCTGTGGGAATCACAAAAAATCCTGTACAAATTAAAATTGCGGAAATGGCCGCAGAATTCCTTGATGAAGCTGGTATTATCCAAGAAGGTTTCTCTTTCCAATTGGGCGCTGGCGGAGCTCCATTAGCAGTAGCTAAATTCATCGGTGAAAAATTAGAGAAAAAAGGCGTTGTTGGTGGATTCGGTGTTGGCGGTGCTACAGGCGTACTAGTCAGCATGCTTGAAAAAGGTCACATTAAAGCCATCTACGATACACAAACTTTCGATACTACAGCAGCGGCATCTTTGGATACAAATTCAAATCATATCGAAATGAGCGCATCCATGTACGCAGACCCTACAACAGACTGCATGACAAACTACTTAGATGTAGTATTCTTGGGCGCTACAGAAATCGATACAGATTTCAATGTAAACTGTATGACTGACTCCAACGGTATCTTGATGGGTGCATCCGGTGGTCACTCTGATACAGCAGCAGGCGCAAAAGTAACTGTTATTACATGTCCATTGATTCGTGGTCGCTTGCCTATGATTCGTGAACGCGTGGAAACAGTTATCACTCCAGGTGAAAGTATCGACGTTTTGGTAACAGAACGTGGTATCGCGATCAATCCAAATCGTCAAGATTTGATTGAACGTTTCAAAGATTCTAACTTGCCAATTTACACAATTGAAGAGTTACAACAAATGGCGTACGACATGGTTGGTAAACCAGAAGGTATTGAAGTATCTCAAGATCCTAAAGATGTGGTAGCCATCATCGAATATCGTGATGGATCTATCATCGACGTAGTACGTAAACCATTACTATAATTACATACTATCAAATACAAAAGGATTGAACTCAACGAGTTCAATCCTTTTTGTATATCTAGTATATGTATATGCAATAGACTATTATATAGTGCTTTTTATATAGGTAATAAAGGTATGAACAGCTCTACGTTGTAGGGCATTTGCTTGATAATAAAGCTTTGTTTCTCGCAATAGAGGTGTACCATCTTCCCATAGTAATGGTTCAAAGGTAAATTCATCAGAGAACCTTCCCAATCCTGTTTCTGGGAGAACAGACCATCCTAAATTTTTTCTGATGAATTGTCGACATGTAGCCATGGTATCAACTTTTATACTATCGTTGGGAGGGACTTGGTAATGCTGTTTCCACCATTTATCGATGATAGTATATAAATCATGGGCTGTTGCATATCGTATAAATGGCAAAGTCAAGATGTCTTCTCTGGGCATAGGTTTAGAAGGTAAAGACGTATTGGTTACTAAACCGATGCGATCTGTATGAATTAACAATGATTCACCGTCAATGGATTGAGGACCGCGAATAATAGCAACCTCTACCTCATTAGACTGAAATAATTGAGCTATTTTAGAGCTAATGCCAGTATAAACTTCTAACTTTACCTTTGGATAGGCTTGCGTAAACCCTGATAAAATATCAGGTAACATATAATTGGCATAGATGCTCGAGACGCCAAGCCGTAATGTTCCTGTTATTTCTTTACTATAATTGGATAGAATGTTTTCAAATTCACGCTTTCTATGTAGCATATCTAAGGCATAGTGATAATATAATTCCCCTGTTTCTGTTAAGGTAACGCCACGAGATGTACGTATAAATAAAGGTTTATTGAACTGCTTTTCTAGTTGCTGTAGACGATAAGATAACGCAGGCTGAGAGATATATAAGCGATTGGCTGCCTTCGTCATATTTCCCTCTTCTGCAATAGCAATAAAAAAATGCCAATCTTTTTCCATAGTTTCCATGGTAGCCCTCCTTTAATAAAAATATTTTATCACATAAGATAAATGTAATCTATTTTATTTATTTACTTACAACATATATACTTAAACTATAAAGGCCTTCAAGTAAGGTAAAACCGTAGTTAGTCATAAGTAGGAGGACTAAGATGGCAGGAAAAAGTTTAATCTATAAAATATTAGAATCTCATTTAGTAGAGGGAAGATTGGTTGCAGGTGAAGATATTGCTGTTGCCATAGACCAAACGTTAACACAGGATGCCACAGGGACTATGGCGTACTTAGAGTTTGAATCACTAGGTTTAGATACAGTAAAAACCCTATCCGTATCCTATGTAGATCATAATACATTACAAGATGGATTTGAAAATGCAGATGATCATAAATATTTACAAGATGTAGCAAGTAAATATGGTATTTATTACTCAAAAGCAGGTAATGGGATTTGCCATCAAGTACATTTGGAACGATTTGCTAGACCAGGTCAAACCTTAGTAGGTGCAGATAGTCATACTCCAACTGCTGGAGGTTTAGGGATGTTTGCTATCGGTGTTGGGGGTATGGATGTGGCGGCATCTATGGCAGGAAAGCCATTCCATTTAACTTGTCCTAAAGTTACGAATATTAAATTAAATGGGCGTTTACAACCTTGGTGTGCAGCAAAAGATATCGTGTTAAAAGTATTAAGTATTTTAACCACTAAAGGAAATGTAGGAACAGCCATCGAGTATACAGGTGAAGGTGTGGCATCTTTAACAGTACCAGAGAGAGCAACAATCACGAATATGGGTGCAGAAATGGGGATTACTACATCCATTTTTCCAAGTGATATAAAAACAAAAGAGTTTTTGCGCGCTCAAGGTCGTGAAGATGTATGGGTGGAATTACAGGCAGATAAAGATGCACAGTATGATGAAGTCATTGAAATTGATCTAAATGCATTAGTGCCTATGATTGCATGTCCACACTCTCCAGATAATGTAAAAACAGTAGCAGAATTAAAAGATGTTGCCGTAGATCAAGTGTTAGTGGGAAGCTGTACCAATTCCAGTTATCGAGACTTAATGATCGTAGCAGCAATGTTGAAAGGACGTAAAATTCATCCAGATGTGAGTTTTGGGGTAGCTCCTGGATCCAAGCAAGCATTAGCAATGATTACAAAAAATGGAGCGTTAGCAGATATAATTGCTTCCGGAGCACGTCTGTTTGAAAGTGCTTGTGGATTCTGTGTAGGTTGTGGGCAAGCACCACGAACAAAATCTATTTCTTTACGTACGAATAACCGTAACTATGAGGGTCGTAGTGGGACTAAAGATGCCTTAGTGCATTTAGTTTCAGTAGAAACAGCGGTAGCCTCTGCTTTAACGGGAACGATTACAGATCCTCGTGAAATAGGGATAGAAGTACCAACAATTGAGCTCCCTGAGGTGTATGAAATTGATGATTCCTTGATTGTTGCTCCAAGCTGTGATGTGAACCAATCTATTTTACGTGGCCCTAATATTGGTGAACCTCCAAGTAATAGTGCCTTACCAGAAACGATTTCTGCTAAAGTGGCTATAAAAGTAGAGGATAAAATTACTACAGATCATATTATGCCAGCTGGACCATATTTGAAATTTAGATCGAATGTACCTAAATATAGTCAATATGTATTTAGTCCTGTAAAAGCAGATTTTGCTGAGCAATGTAAAGAAAATGTTGAGCATGGATACTATAATGTGATTGTAGCTCGTGAAAGTTATGGACAAGGATCTTCTCGTGAACATGCCGCACTTTGCCCAATGTATTTAGGAGTAAAAGCAGTGATTGCAAAATCTATTGAACGGATTCATATGGATAATCTTGTTAACTTTGGTATTTTGCCTTTATTATTTGAAAATGATGCAGATTATGAGAGTATTCAAGAAGGTGATGAATTATTCTATCATTGTGATGATGCTTCCTTTGCAGCTGGTGTATTTACCGTAGAGAATAAAACAAAATCTACTATTTATACATTAAGAACACCATTAAATGAACGACAACTAGAAATTGTTCGAGCAGGAGGTAAATTGAACTTCTTGCGTAATGGTGGACAATAATTAGTAATAATAGTTAATATATGCAGTAGGAGATGGCACAGTGCAGACTGTGTCATCCTCTATATTCGAGGTGTATGATGAAAGATTATATGAAATTACCCGTATTATACATGCGTGGCGGAACTAGTAAAGGAGCTTATTTATATGCTCCAGACTTGCCAACAGATCCAACAGAACGAGATGCAATGATTCTATCCCTCTATGGGAGTCCAGATGTACGTCAAATTGATGGGATTGGAGGAGCAGACCCTTTAACGAGTAAACTGGCTATTGTGGGACCTGCTTCGGTAGAAGGATGTGATGTAGATTATACATTTGCTTACGTAGGTATCGATAGGGCAGTTGTCGATTATGAAGGTAATTGTGGTAATATTTCATCTGGAGTTGGTATTTTTGCTATGTTACGTGGTTTGGTAGAACCAGTAGAGCCAATAACTGTAGTTCGTATACATAATACGAATACCCATAAAATCATAGAAGCTCATATACCTGTACAAGGTGGATTACCAGTGGTAACAGGAGACTTTGCCATCGATGGAGTTCCTGGTACAGGGGCACAAATTATGCTTTATTTTCAATCCCCTAGTGGGTCTAAAACTGGGAAATTACTGCCTACAGGCAATGTGCGAGATACCATCACTTTGGAAGTGGGCAATGCGCATACAGCGAAGAACAATCATAGGATAGACGTAAGTTTTGTGGACTCTGCCACACCGAGTGTATTTGTGAAAGCAGAAGATTTAGGATATACAGGAACAGAACTGCCAAGTGACATTGAAACAGATGAAGAGGGGCTATTGGCTATATTAGAAGATATTCGTAGGACTGCCGCTGTCAGAATGGGATTAGCTACATCAAAAGATAGTGCTAGTCCAGCCATTCCAAAAGTATGTATGGTGGGAACGGCTTGTACGTATACAGATATACAGGGCCGTGTTATTGAAGGTACATCGATAGATATAGTAGCACGAACAAAAGCATTACAAGTGATTCATAAGGCCTATGCAGTGACGGGAGGTATTGCTACTGCAACAGCAGCGCTCATTCCAGGGACAATCGTCAATGATGTAGTCAGTGAAGAAGCTAAGCGTACAAAAACCGTTACTTTGGGTCATCCAAGTGGGACTTTTACATTTACTATTGATATAGATACAGAGAGTCTATATGTTACCAAAGCTGGTGTAGCAAGAACGGCTAGACCTATTATGGATGGCATTGCCTATGTTAAGGTAGGTAAATACTAGTAGAAACAAGTTATTGTAAGAGATATACCATGATATACGGAGAAAAGCCCATCTATAGTATGGACTTTCCTCTATATCTATTTTTATAGTATGGTGGGAATCAAAAAATACATCTATTTTTGTGAATAGATATATGTACACCTTGTAATGAAGGATAAATTCCTTTATTATATAGCTATATATTATAGTATATAAGTAAGGAGAGGTAATATACATGAAACAACCATTAATCGGCATTTCAGGTTCTCATATGATTGACCAAGGAGGTCCATTCCCAGGGTATAAACGATCCTATGTAAATGATGATTATGTGCAATCCGTATTAGAAGCAGGTGGTATTCCTGTGATTATTCCATTCCAAGAAGATGAAGCTGTGTTGAAAGCTTTGGTGGAGCGCATTGATGGGTTACTTTTATCTGGCGGTCATGATATTGCTCCACAATTCTATGGCGAAGAACCAGAACGTGGATTAGGTGAAATTTGGCCAGAACGCGATATTTTTGATATGCGTCTATTAGCCTTTGCGAAAGAGCGAAACATTCCTATTATGGGTATTTGTCGTGGTCATCAAATCATCAATGTAGCTCACAAAGGTTCTTTGTATCAAGATTTACCTGCCTTTGCTACGATTAAGCATGCCCAAAGCCAAACAGCAGGATTACCAACTCATTTCATGGTGATTGAAAAGGACTCCCAATTATTTGCTATGGTAGGTGCAGAAGAAGTGATGGTGAATTCCCATCATCACCAAGTCGTGAAAGAAGTTGGGGAAGGCTTGCGTGTGGTAGGACGTGCGAAAGATACTGTAGTAGAAGCAATGGAAGGCACTGACTATCCATACCTACGTACGTATCAATTCCATCCAGAAATGATGCGTCATACAGAGTTAAATAAAGTAATTTTTGAAGATTTTGTAGCCGCTGCTAAGTAATATGTAAAGAGTTAATTTTGCTCTCAAATGGCGTAGCTTGTGTAAGGAAATTGATATACCATGTAATTTACATATTGAAAGGGTCCTTAGGGACCCTTTTTTGTATTGTGTATTAGTCGGATTGTTGTAGATACCCTGTACTATAAAATACTTAGATAAAGGCATCAATAGTGCGGAATATATGAATATAAAATAAATAGAGGAACATTGATACGCAATGATCAATGTTCCTCTATGCACTGTAAAGTGTTGTAGTGTTTTTATTCACATGGATATAAAATGCATAGCCTCGTAGCTACTATTCTCCTGAATGCGCTTTGTAGAATTCTAAAAACTGTTGTGCCACCATAGACAAAGGTTGTCCTTTGATAGTGATAAACGCTTTATAGAATGTGTTGGTCAGTTCTGTTAACTTAATGCGAGTCATATCTGGATGAGATACAGTTTCCTGTCCATCCATAGGAATAATGGCTATGGTACGTCCAGATTGAGCCCATTCAATGGCAGAACTCTTTGTGGTAGTTACAGAAATAACATTGAGAGAAGAGAAGTCATTGTGATGAGCTTGCATCAACATACGTACAGAACCACCAGACAAGCTAAGAGGACATTTGGCAATATCATTCCAAGAAATACTTTCTAGGTCACGGTCTGTCCAAAATAAATCTTTTCGGAACAGAGCATATAAGTCCTCCGTTTGCGTATAGAGAACATCAAATTTGTTGGTATCTACCATTTGCTCGTTGCATAGACCAATTTCAGCGCTACCATTTAATAAGGATTCTGTAACATCTGTCATTAATCCTTCATAGATTTCATAACGCACCACAGGGTATTGGCGGGAAAAGAAATGCAAATATTGCTGAATTAAGGCGGTAGACCTAGAGGCAGAGGAGGCGATACGAAGAGTGCCTTCTACCTCAGAACTAAGACGCTTTACATCAGCGTAGGTAGACTCCTCAATGGAACACAATTGTTGTGCTTTTTCATAGAAAATGCGACCGGCTTCGGTGAGGTGAAAGCTAGCTCCACGTTGGCCACGTTTGATAACTAATAGGGGGGTACCAAATTCTGCTTCTAAGTACTTGAGTTGCTTACTTAAAGCTGGTTGCGTAATGTGCAGTATCTCTGCTGCTTGCGTCATATTCCCCGTTTGTACTAAGATGATAAAATTATAATAGTAAGATGTATCCATGGTATCCTCCTAAACATACGTAGTCAGATGTCATGTTAGTTCGTTTCTATTCATGGGCGCACATCATCGTACAATAGATCTCTTATTGTTAACCTTTACTATTCTATTGTACTATAAATTTTATAATTCGTCTCCTATATTTGTTAACTAATGCTGTTAATTATGGTTTAGTTTATGATTATAACTCATGGATATAAACCTATATAAAAAGTAGGAATATTGACGTGCTATATTGAGAATGATATAATTGGGTCATATTGTTGCCTGTACAGTGCAGGGAATCAAGAAGTAATTGGACTATAGTTAGGTCTGGAAAGGAAGGGGAATTTGTATGGATATGCCATTTTTTACACAATTTCTCATGATTAGCGATCCCATGACAGTAGGAATACTTGTGTTATTCCTTATTGCGTTGGGATACGTGTATTTTCTTCAAAAAAGAAATATTCAATTCGGCACATTGGTGATGATTGCCACTGTAGTAGGTGCTGTGTTAGGGGTTGCGGTGCAATTGATTGCAGGATTCCCTAAAAACCCAATGGACGTGGTGTTTATTAAGGAAAGCACGAAGTGGTTCTCTCTTATTGGGGGAGGATTCATTGATTTAATCCGAATGCTTGTCATTCCTGTGGTATTTATTTCCATTGTTCATGTTATTTTGCATATGGATACGAATGCGAATTTAAAACGCCTTGTATCCTCCACAGGTGTAGTAGCTTTAATCATGGTAGGTATTGCTGCTATTGTAGGTTTAGTGCTAGGTACTGTAACAGGATTAGGGGAAGGTACTTTAGCAGTGGCTGGTGATTCTAAAATGCGAGAGGTAAAACCTGTTGTAGATACATTGCGTGCCTTGATACCAGCAAATCCTATTAATGCAATGGCGCAAACTAATGTTATTGCTGTTGTTGTATTTGGCGTTATTATTGGTGGTGTTGCTAGACTTGTGAAACAACATGGTGCCAGTGATTTAGAAGTAGTCACAAAATTATTTGATGAAGTGCACACAGTTATCTTCTGGGTAGCAGATTTTGTGATCGGCTTAATGCCATATGGTGTTGTGGCGTTGTTGGCCACAACATTGGCGCAAAAAGGGTTTGGCGCTATTGCTGACATGGGCTTGTTTATTATCTTAATCTATGTAGGTGTTGCAATCATGTTAGTAGTACAAGCTGTATTATTAACTATGTTTGGCGTTAGTCCAATCATGTATTTCCGTAAAGCAAAAGAAGCCTTAATCTTGGCTTTCACATCTCGTTCTAGTATGGGTGTATTACCATTGACGGTAGAAACATTAACTAAAAAATTAGGTGTTAATCCTGCTACTGCGAATACAGTAGCAAGTTTTGGTACGACAGCAGGCATGCAAGGCTGTGCAGGTATCTTCCCAGCCTTATGTATCGTTTATATCGCTCGCGTATCTGGAGTGCCATTAGACTTTACAATGTATGTGATGAGCGTTATCGTAATTGCATTAGGCTCCTTAGGGATTGCAGGAGTTCCAGGTACAGCAACTATGGCAGCATCCGTATCCTTATCTGGTACTGGTATGGGAGCATTCTTCGGCTCCATTTCTCCAATTTTAGCAGTAGACCCTATTGTAGATATGGGACGTACAATGTTAAATGTAAGTGGTTCTATGACAAATGCTATTGTAGTAGATCGTTTGCAAGGAACTTTTGACCAAGAAGCCTTTAACGACACAAAAACAATTCGATAAGGTATAAGTAATGTATTAGATGCATCATGTATCTATGATGAAAGTACTAAAAGATATACAGCTGCAACCTATTGATATCGCGTAGGTTGCAGCTTTTTTCTATCATGGAGTTGAAGAAAATAGGATATTCTATTCCTTGAATGTGCCATGACAGATGTAAAATAAGGACCTCTATCGTGCGACAGAGGCCCTTATTTGTATGGGGTATATATTGATATAGGGAAGGGAATATAAAAGAATATAGGTAAGGCTATTTAAGGGTATTTAAGGGTATATATAGGAAACCTTACCAGCGATCAATGCCTAGGTGGCGTTCCATACGACGCATCATGCGTGCGAAGGCGTCATCCTCTTCCTTTTTTTGTGATTTTGTTTCTTCAACTACAGGAATAGAGTTAGGTGATGTGATAATCACAGTATCACCAAAGGTATGGTATGTATGACCACCTACACGTTTAGTTTGGGAGTAACTTTCATCATAGGAGTAAGGTTCTACACGATCTTTATGAAAAAAATCATCCTTGTTATATTCACGTACACCCGCATTGTAAGCATCGATAGCAGCACGTTTTTTAGTAATCAACATTTGAATCACTGCATCTGTATCTGCTAAGTAAGTTTCCAAATCTTTCGTGTATGCTTTCATATCCTCAGTAGATACCATTTTAAAAGACATAGGTGTATGGTCGCTTTGAAAACTAGGGTAGTTGATGGATGAAGCAAAAGCGGAAGAACCAATAGTCATGGCTAGTGTTGTCAAGAGTAGTGCACGTTTCATAAGTGTCTCCTTTTCATCATTACATTTGTAAAATATAGTTCAGTACCTAGTAGTGTTTATCACCGCAGGTATATTTTGAAAACAACTGCGTGTAAGGGTTTGTTACATACTAGTATCCATCTTGAGAAGTGGACCTTGTAGTTAAAGTATATCCTAGTAATATGAAGATACGATGATACATGGTGAAAGATATGTATAGCTACTATATGGAGGATACCTATGAACCTATATACTTATGAGTTAGGGTACAAAAAAGCGACTGTTTTCACAGTCGCTTTAGTATACCTATACTAGTTCTAACCCACTTGGGATAAGGTATATGTAATTTGACCCACTTGGGTATATATCATTACTACTTAGTATATAATTTGTATGGGGTACTTACCCTTAGAACTACTTAGTTCTCTATGTAGGTTGTTTTGTATCACTTGATACAATCTTATAGTACTTATCTAAGAAACCACTCGGCTTACTGATTAGATAAGAGTTTCTCCGTGTTGAGAGAAGAATGCTTGTGGATGAGCACATACTGGGCAAAGTTTTGGAGCTTCTTCACCGATGTGGATATAACCACAGTTAGCACAGATCCAAGCAACTGGTTGTTCACGTTTGAACACTTTACCGCCTTCAACAGCAGTTACAAGGTCAAGGTAACGTTCTTCGTGACGAGCTTCGATAACACCAACTTGTTCGAATAAGTAAGCGATTTTAGCGAAACCTTCTTCTTTTGCAACTTTAGCAAATTCTGGGTACATTACAGTGTGTTCGTAGTGTTCGCCAGCAGCAGCATCTTTTAAGTTGATTGCTACGTCAGCGTTTACATCGCCACCGTGTAACAATTTGAACCATACTTTAGCATGAGCGGATTCGTTGATTGCTGTTTCTTCGAAGTAATCAGCGATTTTGTTCATACCAGCTTTACGAGCTGCACTTGCATAGTATGTATATTTACGGTTAGCTTGAGATTCACCAGCGAATGCTGCTTGAAGATTTTTTTCTGTTTGAGTACCTTTTAATTCTGGCATTTTGTTCCTCCATGTACTTTACATTGTTGTAATAAAATAAATACTTATTTGTATAGTGGGCTTGTTCACTTGAACAAGTCCCTATTGATTTCGTTACTTAACGAATAATCATTGTTGATTACATTATAGACTATGAAAATGAGAAATGCAAGTCTTTTTTTAGAAAAATTTAAAATTTTTTGTAAATGATAAAGCCTCTCAATCGGCTATAGTATCGCATTTATAGCTATTTAATTCCCTATAAAAATAAAGGGATTACACAGAAAAGAAATTGAGAATCGAACTCAAGAGATAAAGCTGTAATGATAATACATAGAAATCCCTCTATTTATAGGGTTTCTTAGTTATGAAACAGAAAAGGGGAGTTGTCAGTTGCTAACAAGTGATAGCAGTCATCAGTACTGATGAGAGGGTTGACAGACTTAGTGCAAACTTTTAGTAATACCCATACGGCCCTATAGAGAAATATAAAGTTAGATGATATACTATAAACATAATCATGGAAATAGGAGGTGCCTATGGGATTTATAAAATACCAAGTAGGTGATGTGGTACAAATGAAGAAACCCCATCCTTGTGGTAGTCAGAATTGGGAGATTAAACGAACTGGCGTTGATTTCGTAACAGTCTGTGAAGGCTGTGGGCATCAAGTGATGATACCACGATCTAAGTTTGAAAAGAATGTAAAAAAGATAGTATCCAGAAAAGAAGCAACAGAAGAATAAAATATGATTCGTAAATCATAATAATTTTCTAGGAAAGGGATACCTATGGTTGATTTAACGAAATATGCAGCTAAGGGCGGTTGTGCTTGCAAGATTGGGCCGCACATTTTAGAGGATGTGTTGCAACATATGAAGATGCCTACACATCCAGCTGTATTGACCGATGCATCTGGTATGGAAGATGCTGGAGTGTATCAAATTAATGAAAGTCAAGCTATTGTACAGACGGTGGATTTTTTTACACCTCCAGTGGCAGATCCGAGATTCTTTGGTAGAGTAGCGGCTTGCAATAGTTTAAGTGATATATATGCCATGGGGGGCACGCCTATATCAGCATTGAATATTGTAGGATTTCCTGTGTCTTTAGTGAAAGAAGGTGTCCTTCGTGAGGTCTTAGAAGGTGCCAATGAGGTCTTACTGGAGACGGGAGTAGCTCTTCTTGGTGGTCACAGTATCGAAAATGAAGTGCCTATTTTTGGAATGGCTGTGACCGGTCTCATTAATCCACGTCATATTTGGACGAATGGAGATGCTCAAGTGGGTGATGTCTTAATTCTATCTAAACCGATTGGAACGGGCATTATGAACACGGCTGCAAAAGGTGGCGTATTCCCTGAAGGTGTGCAGGAAGCTGTGCACAGTATGGGAACGATTAATAAAGGATCTCGAGATGTGGCGGCGCAGTTTATCATTCATGGTTGTACGGATGTTACGGGATTCAGCTTGATTGGTCATGTATCTGAAATGGCAAAAGCTAGTGGAACATCTGTGGAACTCTATGCGGAGCAAATTCCTCTCTTTACGGATGTATTAGAGGCTGCTAGTATGGGCTTAGTCCCAGCATCTACGTATGGGAATCGTAAAGCATTAGGTGATCAAGCTGAGTTTGCTGACCATTTAGACCCAGTATGGAGCGATATTTGTTTTGATCCGCAAACATCAGGTGGTTTATTATTTGCTTGTTCTGAAAGTGAAGGGGAACATCTGCTTAGAGAGTTACAAGCAAAGGGTTTACAGGCTGCACAGATCGGCCGTGTCATTCAGGAAGGAAGGAAACAAGTCTATGTCAAATAAAGAAGTAACGATAGATATGCGAGGCCAAGTATGCCCAGCGCCTGTGATTGAAGCAAAAAAAGCGATGGATTCTGATGCGAATCTGTATGTAAAAGTCATTGTCGACAATGATGTAAGCCGTGACAATGTGGTGAAATTAGGAGAATACCGAGGCTATGAAAACCATGTATTAGAACAAGAGGGAAATTACATCGTTGTATTGATTCCTCCTACAGCGGTGAAAGCGGAAGTGACTGCGGTTAGTGCTGTAAATATTCAAACTTCGCATGATTTAGAGGACCTGGATTTGGAAGATATTTTTGAAAATGAATTTGCTGCACCCCTAGGAAAGATTGTAACGAATACAACGATTGCCGGTGGAGAGGCCCCATTTTATATGACAAATGGTACAGGTAGCTTGGAGCGCAGTATTGCAGCTTATGAAAAAACAAAAGCAGAAAAAGCAGCAATGGGTGCGCCGATTAGTCAAGATACAGTTCCCCCTGAATTGATGGGAACCACGGTACCGTCTGTGCCAACCCCTTCTATGGGTGGCAAAGTCTTATTGCTGACAAAAGACTATTTAGGTGAAGGCAGTGAAGAGTTAGGTCGTAATTTGATGAAAACGTTCATCTATGTATTGACAGAAACAGATGTGAAACCCAAAGCCATCTATTGCATTAATAGTGCTGTTAAAATGCTGGTAGAAGGGTCTGAACATATTGAAAACTTCAAAGCCTTAGAAGCAGCAGGGGTAACTGTGAGTGGCTGTGGCATTTGCTTGGACTTTTACGAGGTGAAAGATAAAGTACAAGTAGGCACTATTACGAATCTATATGCTATTACTGAAAGTATGATGCAAGAACCATTTGTTACATTGTAATTAGATGCGTGGTAACATTGGTAGATAGACCTGGAAAGATTGAATGAGGTAGACGCATATGAACGTTTTTGCAGTAGATAGTAAGAAACCTGATACAGCTACAGATAAGGTACCACAAAAAGTACTCGTTCTATTTAGCTCTTACTATTTTGCAGATAAAGCAGATAAAATGTTAGGGCAATATAAAGTGCCTCATCAGTTAATGCCAGTTCCACCAGAGCTATCTAGCGCTTGTGGGCTCTCTATTGGTGTGCAAGAAGAATACATAGAAGAAGTATTGCGTATCTTTGAAGTAGAAAAAATAACCCCTTCGCATATGTATTATTATGAAAAGGGAAAAGAACCAACTGAATATGTACGCAGACCTTGCTAACTAAAAGAGGCATATACAGTGATATTTTAAGTAAAAGTACACTGTATATGCCTGTATTGTTAGTAGGTTATTATACGTTGAAGCGGAAATGTGTTACATCGCCGTCTTTCATAATATAGTCTTTGCCTTCTAGGCGAACAAGACCTTTTTCCTTGGCCGCATTTTGGCTACCGCAAGCTTCTAAATCGTCAAAGGATACGATTTCCGCACGAATGAAGCCTTTTTCGATATCGGAGTGGATTTTACCAGCTGCTTGTGGAGCTTTTGTGCCTTCCACGATAGTCCAGGCACGAGCTTCCATTTCACCAGCTGTGAAGTAGTTAATTAAACCTAATAAGGAGTAACTAGCTTTGATTAATTTCGTTAAGCCACTTTCTTCTAAGCCAAGGTCAGCTAAGAAAGCAGTTGCTTCTTCGTCGGATAATTCAGCGATTTCAGATTCGATACGAGCAGATACTACAACTACACCAGAGCCTTCTTTCGCTGCATACTCTTCTACTTGTTTGACAAATTCGTTGCCAGAGTAGTCGGATACTTCATCTTCTCCCACATTGGCTACGTATAAAGATTTTTTTGCTGTCAATAAGGTTAAATCTTTTAAAATCTCTAGCTCATCTTCTGTTAAACCTTGGGCACGAACAGGGATAGCATCGCCTAATGCAGCAGATACTTTTTCTAAAATAGGTGCTTCCACACGAGCATCTTTGTCACCAGATTTTGCTAATTTAGCAATACGTTGTAAGCGTTTATCTACGCTTTCAAGGTCAGCTAAGCAAAGTTCAGTGTTGATGATTTCAATATCGCGAACAGGATCTACAGAACCAGCCACATGTGTGATGTTAGGGTCATCGAAACAACGGATGACTTGTGCAATGGCATCGACTTGGCGAATGTGGCTTAAGAATTTGTTGCCCAAACCTTCCCCTTTGGATGCACCAGCCACAAGGCCGGCGATGTCTACAAAACGCATAGCAGCAGGTAAGATGCGTTTAGAACCGAACATCTCAGCCAACACCGCTAAACGAGCGTCGGGTACGTCTACCACGCCTACATTTGGTTCGATGGTACAGAAAGGGTAGTTTGCCGCTTCTGCGCCAGCCTTTGTAATAGCATTAAACAATGTACTTTTTCCGACATTTGGAAGGCCTACAATGCCTACTTCTAAATTTGTGCTCATGTGTGGGTAACTCCTTTGTTGGTTGCGATAAATTATTAAAGTAATATAAATGCCTAACGATATAAGGTTTAGTGGACCTTAACACGTTAGGCATTTCGTGTTCCATCATTCGAGATGAGCCTAACGCCTAGTGCACGTTGAGGGCTCTCTTTTTACAGTCATAGTATACCATAATTGCATATAGACTGCCAATAGATTTATATAAAATATAAAAATAGAGGAATGTTGATACTTCTTGATCAACGTTCCTCTATTTTATTGGGTGCTATTTTGTTACAGCCTCGTGTATCTCATGAACGAAGATACTATTATCAAACGTATATCTTATAGATAATGGGCACGTAATTCTTCAGCGGATTTTGGAGATAACCAAGCTGGTGCGATATCGAATACTGTGAAAGCACCGCGACCACCATGTGCTGCTAAGCGATGTACGCCACGAGCGAAGGCTACTAATACAGCACCAGTAAATTCAGGGTTAGAATCTAATTGTAAACCGAATTCGTAGATGTGTTTTGTACCTGTTGTAGTTTCGCCACTGCGGATCACAAGGCCACCATGTGGGATGCCTTTGTGGTTGGTATCCAATTCTTCTTGGGAGATGAATGTTACAGTTGTCTCATAGCCAACGAAGTAGTTAGGCATAGTTTTGATTTCATTTTCAATGCGAGCTGCGTCAGCGCCTTCTTCCAATACTACATAGCATTCACGAAGATGAGAAGAAGTAGCTGTCACTTCTGGTGTTTCACCATTGCGGATAGCAGAGATAATTTCTTGTTTAGGCACTGTGTATTGACGAGCATCTGCTACGCCTTCGATACGACGGATCGCGTCGGAATGACCTTGGGATACGCCACGGCCCCAGAACGTGTAGGAATCGCCTTGTGGTAAGATACTTTCAGCGTACACACGTTGCAAGGAAAACATGCCAGGGTCCCAACCGCAAGAGATTAATGCTGCTGTGCCAGCTTCTTGGGCTACTTTGCGCACATTTTCGAAATGTTCAGGGATGCGAGCATGTGTGTCAAAGCTGTCGATCACATTGAAATGCGCTGCTAAAGCAGGAGTTTGGTCGATTAGGTCTGTAGCACTACCGCCGCATAATACCATGACATCGATTTTGCCTTTGAAAGATTCTGCTTCTTCCATTGTGTAGCTAGGAACGCCACTAACAGTTTGTAAACCAGAACGGCGAGAGAATACGCCTACTAATTCCATATCTGGTTGTAATGCTACAGCCGCTTCTACACCGCGACCAAGATTGCCGTATCCAACGATACCAATACGAATGTTGCTCATTGTTACTTCCTTTCGTGAAAGTTGATACTTTCATTAATATTAATGCTATACGAACTGTAATGTAAGATTACAGTATATGATGAAATAAAATAGGGAGGATTATATCCGCTATTTTTCGCATGTACCATTATAGCGAAAAATTCTCATAGAGAAAAGGGGGGATATTAAAATTGTAATGTTTTAATGCGATCGACTGCACGAATGGTGTTTTCTCGACTGCCGAATGCAGTGAGACGTAAATAGCCTTCGCCTTCTGGACCAAAGCCAGAACCAGGAGTGCTTACAATGTGTACCTTTTCTAATAGGGTATCGAATAAGTCCCAGCTAGTCATGCCTTTTGGTGCTTGAATCCAAATGTATGGAGCATCAACACCACCAAATACAGTTAGACCAATGGCTTCTAAGCCTTCACGGATAATGCGAGCATTTTCCATGTAGTAAGCGATGTGTTCTTTAATTTGTGCACGACCTTCTGGTGTGTAAACAGCAGCAGCACCACGTTGAATGATGTAAGGAACACCATTGAATTTTGTGGTCTGGCGACGATTCCACATTGGGTTCAGAGGAACACGTTTGCCTTCTGCGTTCTTTGCAGTTACTTCGTGAGGCACTACAGTGTAGGCGCAACGAGTACCAGTGAATCCGGCTGTTTTAGAGAAAGAACGGAACTCGATAGCCACTTTACGAGCACCGTCAATTTCATAGATGGAACGAACGGTGTCTGTGGATGTGATGAAAGCTTCATAAGCGGAGTCGAACATTAAGATCGCTTCGTTATCTTTACACCACTGTACCCATTCCGCCAAACGAGCACGGCTTAATACAGTGCCAGTTGGGTTGTTAGGGCAGCAAAGATAGACGATATCTACTCGTTCTTTTGGGAATGCCGGTGAGAAATGATTCTCCGCATTGGTTGGTAAATATACCACTTTTTCGTAGATGCCGTCGATAGCTTTACCAGTGCGACCACTCATCACATTAGAATCTAAATATACAGGGTATACAGGGTCAGTAATAGCGATGATATTATTTTCAGAGAAAATTTCCTGAATATTGCCCACATCAGATTTAGCACCGTCAGATACGAAGATTTCATCAGCTTGAATAGTAATGCCTAGGGGGGCATAATCGCCTTCAACGATGGCATTGCGCAAGAAATCGTAGCCTTGCTCAGGGCCATAACCTCGGAATGTATCGGCAGAACCCATTTCTTCTACTGCAGCGTGCATAGCTTCAATGACAGCTGGCACAAGAGGGCGTGTCACATCGCCAATACCAAGGCGAATAATGTCTGCTTCAGGGTGACTTTCTTTGAAAGCTTCTACTTTGCGTGCAATATTTGCGAATAAATAAGAACCTTGTAGATTTTCATAATTTGGATTTATAGTAGCCATAGGAGCTCCTTCTGTTATACATCAATAATGATACATTTATATATAGTTTAAATTGCATTTCTATATTCTATAGTATTTAAAAAGATATGTCAAAGCAAAAAAATGGAGCCGTTCTAAGAACAGCTCCGTAAGAGATATAGTTATATTTCTAATAGTTTTCTTTGTACTCTCCGTAGTCGATACATATAACATAGTGCAGCAGTGGAGGTACTAGTTAATAATCCAATCCAAACGGAATAAGGACCGAAGTCTGTAAATGTGTAACAAAGGTAAGCTACAGGCACGGTAACACCCCAATAGGTGCCGATAGCAATGATCGATACACTTGTCACATCCCGGTACGCACGGAGCACGCCTTGTAACGGAGTGCCTAGAGCATCGATGATGGTGAAGAACACTGCGTAGGAGATGAAACTTTCAATTAAAGGAATCATGTGCTCCTCATTGGTGAAAAGTTCTGCTAAGTAATCGATGTGGGTAAAGGAATAGGTGCCAATGCAAAGTGCGATAAAGATTGCTACACCACGGGTGATCCATGTATAGGTGACGGCTTGTTCGTATCGTTTGGCGCCTAATTCATAGGCGATAACAATGGTGGAAGCCATGCTCAAACTAAGAGGAAAGGAGAAGGTAACTCCTAGAAAACTAGCTGCAGCTTGGTGGGCTGCAATGATGTCAGTACCGAAGTTGGCCATGGAGATACCGGCGGCACTGAAAATACTGATTTCCGCAAAGATAGACAATCCAATAGGGATACCCAAAGATAATTGGTCGCGAATGAGTACCCAACTAGGCCCTGTGAAAGAGGACCAAAACTGATAGTGTTTAAACTTCTTGTGATACGTAATCATTCCAAGGTAGCAGAACATCATATACCAATAGGCGATGACTGTTGCGATGCCAGCACCAAATCCGCCAAGGGCGGGAATAGGGCCAAGACCTGGAATGAAGATAGCATTACCGATGGACTGAATTAATACGCTACTACTAATGATATATAAAGAATATTGTGTATTGCCATGAGCGTCGACGATGTACCGAAAGGCGGACATGATCATCATCGCAGGAAAGGCGACGCACATAGCGTACATATATTGTAGGCATACCGTTTTGGCAGCGGGTTCGATACCGAGTATATCTAGCAAGGGGGAAAGACCCATCAGGGTGGCTACAATAAGACCTGTGGCAAAAATAAGCCCTAAATAGACATTTTGCCACATAATAGAAGCGATAGATTCTGTTTTTTTAGCGCCTAAAGCGTGAGATACGATAGGAGTGACTCCTAGAAGAATTCCAGTGAGACCAAAAAAGGCTGCTACCCATAAATTATAGCCCATAGCCATGCCGGCCAGATCCACTGTACTATACTGCCCCGTTAAGGTGACAGCTACGAAGCTGCCGAGAATTAATGAAACTTGTGTTGCTGTGACGGGGGCAGCCACTAAACAAAAGTGTTTTATCATCGAAAATAAAGACATAGTGCCTCCCAAAAACAAACTTACTTATGATATTAATAATGTTAATAACATTTAATTTTATCACTTTCTACACTATATGTCTATATCTCTTGAGGGGTATTGTCCCTTAAAAAGACATGGTGTATAATGGTAACAATTCAGTTATATCAATAGATGTAATGAGGTATATTGCGGAAAAATCACAGATGTATATAATTTTTGCATACATCTATGTAATTATCGCAATGAGTTTGGTGGAAACACCGGAAAGGAGTTCTATGTTAGGAGCAATCATTGGAGATATGGCGGGCTCAATCTATGAGTTCAATAATATCAAAAGCAGAGACTTCGAGTTTTTGTCAGAGGCTTGTAAGCCTACAGATGATTCGATTTTAACATGTGCTATTGCACGAGCTTTAATTGATGTAAAAGGAAGGGGGACACATTTACAACGAGCTACTATCTATCGTATGAAAGAATATTTTCTTTCCAATCCATTACCGATGGGCGGATTTGGTGCAAAATTTTTCCGATGGGGGTTATCTGATGTGACTGAGCCCTATGGTAGTTGGGGTAATGGAGCAGCGATGCGTATTAGCCCTGTGGCTTACGTAGGGAATAGTGAAATGGAAGTCAAGTTGTTGAGCCAAATTGTAACAGGTACCACCCATAATGATCCGGAAGGATTAAAAGGTGGAGAAGTGACGGCTTTAGCCGTGTTCAAAGCACTTCATGGAGCGACGAAAGAAGAAATTCAAGAAATGGTACGATCCTATTATCCTGGTGAGTACAGTGTGGAAGAGTTGCATAAGACTTATAGGTTTGAGCCAAGCTGTCAAAAAACAGTGCCAGAAGGAATGCAATGTTTCTTTGAAAGTGAAGACTATGAATCGGCTATTCGCAATGTAATGTACATCGGTGGTGACTGTGATACATTGGGTGCCATTGTCGGTGCTGTAGCGGGGGCCTATTATGGAATCCCAGAATGGATCCAAGAAAAAGCCTTATCCATAATGCCGGATTACATGGTGGAAGACTATGAAGATTTCAAAGCCATGTATATGGACAAAGAAAAAACCCTCTAAAGCTAGCGCTGGACACGCATATTGCCTTTGAGGGTATGATACAAGGGGCCGGAATCCCCTATGCAATTGTATTGTACCATGTGAAAGGCAATGACGATAGAGAGAAAATAGAATTATGATAAAAATATGGGAGGCTACTCGTATGTGAGTGGTCTCCCTATTTACTATTGACGCAAAAAAAAGAACCTGCCCACCGGCAGGTTCTTTTTAGGATGATGATGTACGCCCATACAAAATCATGACAACTATATCAACACTTTGAGTGCTAATACCATAATGGTGAATTCACTTGGCCATGATAAGGCGATCATCAATATGTGACGTATCCCATACAACGCATATTGTAGTAATAAAAAATCCTTTTTCTTGTATTTTGGAGTATCAGAAAAAGGCCTTTGATTCTCCTCCCTATCTCTCGTAGGTCAAGTGGTGAATGATGAATAGGCAGTTCTCCTGACTCAGCTTCAACGCGCCTCCAGCCTTCCCAGTTTCCCAGTGACATAATTGGATTTGCTCTGCTTTACAGTGGCGGGACCGTGCCAGACTTTAACTGGCTTCTCTATTATGCTTTCGCACCTATTCCCGAATGTTTGATTGTATGTGTGTATTGTACTCTTTTAGTTTTTCAATGTCAAGAACAAGATGAATAAGTATGACTATTTTATAATTAGAGTGGTATAATTGTGACTTTTATTACTAATTGTCATGATTGAGATTGAAGTGCGCCTTTTCTTGCTAAATAGATAGCATTAATTTATAATGAATGAAGATAATACAATATATTGTGTAATATAAAGGATGATGAGATGAAGTATACAAGTACGCGCAGTCATGAAACGGTGAGTGAAACCTTTGCGTTGCTCCATGGATTGGCAAGTGATGGCGGTTTATATGTGCCGGCGGAGTTTCCGGAACAATGTTTGTCCTACCGCGATGTAGCAGACAAGAGTTATGAAGAAATTGCACTGGTTGTGTTGAGTAAGTTATTTACGACTTTCACAGAAGCGGAATTAGAAACGATGATTCGTAGTGCCTATAATACGGTGAACTTCGATACACCAGATATGGCGCCTATGCATTCCTTGTTAGAGCGAGTATCCGTGTTGGAGTTGTTCCACGGTCGCACCCAAGCTTTTAAAGATATGGCCTTATCTTTGTTCCCATACTTATTGGTGGCAGCAAAGGAAGCGGAAAAAGAAACAAAAGAAGTGTTGATATTGACAGCTACCTCTGGTGATACAGGAAAAGCAGCCTTAGAAGGATTCAAAGATGTACCAGGCACACACATTCAAGTGTTCTTCCCAACGGATGGCGTTAGCCCTATGCAACAAGAGCAAATGCAAAAGCAAGAAGGTGCAAATGTCAATGTAACAGCCATCGAAGGTAACTTTGATGATGCTCAACAATTTTTGAAGCGTCTCTTTGTGGATGCTGATGTGGCGAAGGAAGTGGCAGACAAAGGAGTGAAGTTCTCTTCTGCTAACTCTATTAATATCGGCCGTCTAGCGCCACAAGTGGTGTACTATGTGGCAGCCTATGCTGAATTGGTAAATACGGGGGCTATCCACGAAGATGAAGTGTTTAATGTGGTGGTGCCAACAGGCAACTTCGGCAATATTTTGGCCGCTTACTATGCAAAACGCATGGGTATTCCGGTTGGTAAATTAATTTGTGCATCCAATCAAAACAATGTGCTCGCAGATTTCTTCAGCACTGGTACCTATGATATGAACCGTCCGTTCTATACAACCATCTCTCCGTCTATGGATATTTTGGAAAGTTCTAACTTTGAACGGTTTATTTATTATGTGAGCGGTGAAAATGCAGAATTGACAGCTGAGCGTATGAAAGCACTGAAAGGAGAGGGCAAATTCTCTGTCACTCCAGAAGAACTACAAGCGGTGCAAAAAGAGTTTGCTGGCGCCTATGTAGACGATGACATGACAAAGGCTGTCATCGAGCAAGTGTACAATTCCTATGGCTATGTAATGGATCCGCACACAGCGGTGGCGATGGGAGCTTATATGAAAGAGCTAGAGGCTCATCCTGAAGATGGTCACCGTCATACGGTGATTGCTTCCACGGCGCATCCTTTCAAATTCCCAACACCGATTTGTGAAGCCTTGGATATCAAAGTAGGATCAACTCCTTATGAAAGCTTAGACAATATTTCGGCAGTCACAGGCGTAGGTTGTCCGAAACAATTGGCAGAGTTGCAACATAAGCCATTGCGTTTCACCAAGGTGATTCCAAAAGAAGCTATGAAAGAAGAAATTCTATCCTTTGTGGATACTTTCAAACAATAGGTGACCTATGGTACAAGCATTTTTCTTTTCCCTCATGTCATCCTTCGCCTTCAGTATTATGAATTTATTTGTGAAACTTCTAGGCGATGGTATGCCGGCGGCAGAGGTGACATTTTTCAGAGGGCTCATAGGAACAATTGCCGTACTCATAGTGATGCGACAAAAAGGAATTTCCTTTTCCACGGAACATCGAGGACTATTAACCTTGCGTGGTATCTTCGGTGGATTAGGAAATTTAAGTAATTTCATTGCATTAGTCTATATGACGATGGCAGATGCATCCATACTATTTCAATTATCAGGTATATTCGTCCTGATTTTTAGCAACTTTGTGTTGAAAGAAAAATTGCCTGATGGATCTGCTAAATGGTTAGGATTGATCTTCTTAGCCGTTGTGTATATGATTCAACCTTGGAATTTATCGGGATTGCATTGGTATTCTTTTATTGCCATTGCAGGAGCAGCCTTATCGGCGGCGGCCTATACAACGATTCGCACCATTAGCTTAAAGGGTGGTCACAGTTCCTATGAAATCATGTTTTATTTTTTAGTCACCACCATGCTAGTAGGCGGTATCGTGATGATACCAGATTTTGTGTGGCCTAATGCAACACAAGCATTGTATTTAGGGATTATCGGAGCCATTTCCGTAGTGGCGCAATTCTTCCTAACTGGTGCGTTTGTGGCAACCAATGCAGTAGTGGCACAATTTATGCAATATGTAGGGGTGTTCTTTAACTCCTTCTGGGGATTTATCGTCTTCGGAGAAAACCTAGCCTTGGCCACCGTCATCGCAGGTATTATTATGTTTAGTTCATCAGTGATGTTGGCTCGTTTGAAAGAAGAACAAGCTCACACACGGTAGTCAATCAAGAAAGAGGTATGACGATGAGTGAAAAATTATATCAATTTGGTCTAGTTGGTTTGGCTGTTATGGGACAAAACTTGGCCCGCAACATTGCCCGTCATGGATTCAGCATTGCAGTGTACAACCGTACACCACAAAAAACAGACGATTTTGTAGCCAACTATAGCCACGAAGGAACAATCGGCGGAGCACATACTCCAGAAGAGTTTGTAGCGATGTTAGAAAAACCTCGTAAAATCATGTTCTTGGTGAAAGCAGGTCAACCTGTGGACGACATGATCGAAGCATTCTTGCCATACTTGGACCAAGGCGATACATTAATTGATGGCGGTAATTCCCATTATCCAGATACGATCCGTCGTACAAAATACTTAGAATCCAAAGGTTTCCGTTTCTTAGGAGTTGGCGTATCTGGTGGTGAAGAAGGGGCTTTAAATGGTCCAAGCTTGATGCCAGGTGGCAACGAAGCTTCCTACAATGAATTGGCGCCTATTTTTACATCCATTGCAGCCCAAGTGGCAGACGGTCCTTGCTGCACATATGTAGGTGATGACGGTGCAGGTCACTATGTAAAAATGGTGCACAATGGTATCGAATACGGCGATATGCAATTAATTTCCGAAGCCTACTTCATGATGAAAGAATTACTTCGCATGAGCGATGATGAAATTGGCGATGTATTTGCAAAATGGAACACGGGATTATTAGATTCCTACCTTATTGAAATCACTGCTAAAATTATGAAAGTCAAAGATACTGATGGAACTCCATTAGTAGAAAAAATCTTGGACAAAGCTGGTCAAAAAGGTACTGGTAAATGGACTAGCCAAGAAGGTTTAGACCTTGGCGTGCCAATTCCAACTATCGCAGAAGCCGTATTTGCGCGTGCTATGTCTGCTTATAAATCTGAACGTGTGTTGGCAGAACCAGTATTAGCAGGCCCTACAGAAGTTTTTGAAGGTGATAAAGAAGCCTTAGTAGATGCTATCCATTCTGCCTTATATGCGTCTAAAATTTGCTCCTATGCACAAGGCTTTGCATTGATTAAAGCAGCGGCAAAAGAATATAACTGGAATATTAACTTCGGTGACATGGCATTATTGTGGCGTGGTGGTTGCATTATCCGTGCAGCCTTCTTAGAAGATATTAAAAAAGCCTTCACAAACAACCCAGAGTTGAACAACTTGATGTTGGATCCATTCTTCGCAGAAGCATTGCAAACACACCAAGCAAAATGGCGTGAAGCGATCATTGCTGCGAAACGTTACGGTATCCCAACACCTGCTTTCAGTGCATCCTTAGATTACTTCGATTCTTATCGTCGTGGTGTATTGCCGGCAAATCTAATCCAAGGACAACGTGACTTCTTCGGTGCTCATACATACGAACGTACAGACAAAGAAGGCACATTCCATACAGAGTGGGCGGAAGCGTAACTACTATATAGCTAGATTTTGTAACATGAATATATAGCAAACATCCCTAGGTGGCGGCCTAGGGATGTTGACTTTTATGTATACATGCTCTTTATCTTGCGACCAGCTTTCTATGAATGATATAATTTACTTAACAAATATTGTTGGACTAAGATAATCTGAGGGAGGTATTCTTATGAGCAATGTAACGTTAACGTATTATGGTCATGCTACGTTTGCTTTGAGCAATGGTGATGTAACGTTGGTATGTGATCCGTTTTTTACGGGTAATACATGGGATGTGGCAAAGGCAGAGGATATAGAGTGCCAATATATTTTTGTGTCCCATGGTCATGATGATCATTATGGTGATACCGATATGATTGCCAAGAAGAATGATGCCCTTGTAATCTCTACTGCAGAGGTAGCTCGAAAAGCCGCTGAAGCAGGGGCTCGTAGCCATGCGATGCATTTAGGTGGAAAGTTTAATTTCCCATTTGGTTCTATCCGTTTAACACCAGCTTTTCATGGGTCTGGTGTTCCAGGTGGTCATGCGGCAGGTGTGATCATTGAGTTTTTTGGTAAACGTGTGTATTTTGCTGGGGATACGGCGTTGTTTAGTGATATGAAATTAATCAGTCGCCATGGTGAAATTGACTATGCTTTACTACCAATCGGTGATAACTTTACGATGGGTGTGGAAGATGCGGTGACAGCAGCATCTTGGATTCAAGCAAATACAACCATCCCAATTCATTACAAAACATGGCCTGTGATTGATAAAGAGCCAGCAACCTTTGTGGCTTTGTTAGAAGCAAAGCATAAACAAGCTGGACTTGTGGTTGATCCAGGGCAAACTATCGAGCTGTAATATAAGGAATATGAAAAATAAATAGTTCCTTGGTTCCTTGAACAAATAAAAATTACAGAAGCGATAGAAATGTATCATTGGGATACGGATCTTGATAGTAGAGAATATGAAATATTTCTACATAAAAGGATTGTCACTAGCATATGCTAATGTGGCAATCCTTTTTGCGTAGACTCTTTTCTCTAACATAGATTACTGACGTCAATCCCTTCTCTATGGTATAATGAAATTCACATGGAGGTATCTATGAAATTAACACATTTTGATGAAGGCGGTAATGCGCATATGGTGGATGTGTCCCAAAAGGATCATACAGAGCGCGTGGCTGTAGCAGAAGGGTTTATTACGCTCAGTGAGGAAGCTTTTAGTATTGTGGCTAGTGGGAATGTCAAAAAAGGTGATGTGTTAGCAGTGGCACAATTGGCAGCCATCATGGGAGCGAAACAAACGTCTAACCTCATTCCGTTATGCCATCCATTGGCGTTGACGAAGGTGAGTGTAGACTGCTCTTTAGTAGAAGAACAACGTGCTGTATGTATTCGTAGTACAGTGAAAACCACAGGTCCTACAGGGGTGGAAATGGAAGCGTTAACAGCAGTTCAAGTTGGATTGTTAACTGTCTATGATATGGTAAAAGCCGTCGATAAAACTATGACCATAGGTCCTGTGTATCTTGTGGAAAAACAAGGTGGCAAAAGCGGACATTTTAAACGATAAGATAGTAGGTGAATCATGGAAATTGTATTAGTAGAACCGGAAATTCCTGGTAATACAGGCAATATTGCACGCCTTTGTGCAGCAAATCATATGACACTACATTTGGTGGAACCTTTGGGGTTTTCCATTGAAGATAAATATTTAAAACGAGCAGGTCTTGATTATTGGCATCTAGTAGATGTAAAAATACATAAGTCCTTGGATGAAGTGTATGAACAATATAAAGATCGGCGTTTTTGGTATGCTACGACAAAGGCTGCCCATACCCACGCAGAAGTGCAATATGAAATTGGAGATATGCTCGTGTTTGGTAAAGAAACAAAAGGTTTGCCAGAAGAAATTGTGGCAGCCAATCCAGATACATGCATTCGCATTCCGATGATTGATGAAGCGCGGTCTTTGAATTTATCGAATGCGGTGGCAATCATTGCCTATGAAGCTATGCGCCAACTGGATTTCCCAGATTTGCAGGCCGTTGGACCAGGTGTATCTATCGAGGTGTAACCTCTTGATAGTAGGTATTGGTCTATAGAAAATACTAAATATAGTAAGTCTAATCATATGGTATAGCCTATATATAGTGAAATATCATAGACTTTCACAGAATGACCAAAGATTTAGATAATATAGACTGTATGGCATACACAGTATATGAAAGAATATAAGAATGAAATCCTAATAGGATGGAGGAGGAATTATGAATTACGATTTAGCATATGAATTACAAAAAGCAATGCGTGACAGCGAAGAACATAAAGAGATGATGGCAGCCCAAGAGGCAATTAAAGACGACCAAGCAGCAAAAGGCATGGTAGAAGAATTTATGTCTTTACAAATGCAACTGGAATATGCAAAAATTGCAGATGCTCCTGAAGCGGAAGAGTTATTGAAAAAATTAGAAGGCTTATTGCCAATGGTACAAGCTAATTCCGGTGCGAATGCGTACTTAACAGCGCATGCACGTTGGACACAAGTGGCGAATGATATTTATCGAATCATTAGCGAACCAATCACTGAAGGTATGAAAATTTTAGAAAAGGCAAACTAATATGAGTGCTGTATGGGAAGCATTGCAACAGGTGATTCCGTTGGATCGCATTCAAAGGGATGCGCTGTTAGCACCTTTCACGACCTTTCAAATTGGAGGACCTGCGGATCTACTTGTACTACCTCGTTCTATACAAGAATTGCAGGATTGCATGCGTGTATTACATGCTCATAACATAGAACCTTTTGTGCTAGGCCTAGGATCTAATGTGTTGATTCAAGATGGTGGTATGCGTGGCGTCGTTCTTTGCTTGAAAGAATTGCAAGAGGAGCAACACCGCAACGGTACAACCATTACTATGAGCGCAGGGTATACTTTGAAAGAAGTATCTGAATATGCTCAATGTGAAAGTTTGAGCGGCTTAGAATTTGCCATCGGCATTCCTGGTAGTTTAGGTGGTGCTGTATTCATGAATGCAGGTGCCTATGATGGAGAGATGGATCAAGTGGTAACCAGTGTAGATGCTGTAGATATGCAGGGACACTTGCACCACTATAACCGAGAAGAATTGCAGTTTGCCTATCGTCATAGCCGCTTTCATGAGAACCATGAAATCATCGTTCGTGTGACTATGGAATTACAGGAAGGAAATCCTGAGGATATCCAAGGACGGATGGATGATCTTACTGAAAAACGAGAGTCTAAACAACCATTGGAACATGCCAGCGCAGGATCTACCTTCAAGCGCCCACCGGGATATTATGCAGGAACTTTGATTGACCAAACAGGTTTGAAAGGGTTATCCGTAGGGCCTGCAGAGGTATCTATGAAGCATGCTGGATTTGTGGTCAATCGTGGAGGCGCTACAGCCAATGATGTGCTAGGTGTAATTCATGAGGTACAAAAACGGATTCATGCAGCTCATGGGGTGCAGTTGGAACCAGAGGTGCGCATTCTAGGGGAATCTCGTGAACCAATGGGTTCTGTTGTCGCCGTTGTGAGAGCTCAAGAGACAGATATTCCGGCATTGTCTAACTTGTGTGCAGACACATTTAGAGAAACTTTCAGTCATGACAATACGGAAGAGGAATTACAGGCTTTCTTTGATGAGGCTTATAACCATGATGTATTGAAACGTGAGTTGGACCATGACGAGAGTGAAACATATCTAGCTTACGTAGATGATGTGTTGGCGGGGTATTTGAAAATAAACTGGGGCGACGCACAAACAGAGCGTAAATTAGAGAATGCCTTTGAAGTACAGCGCCTATATGTGCTCAAAGAGTACCATGGACAAGGCGTGGGTAAAGCCTTGTTTGAAAAAGCTTTGCGCATCGCTGAATCTGGTAATTTTTCTTGGGCATGGTTAGGCGTTTGGGAGAAAAATTATAAAGCCCAACATTTTTATAAACGCTATGGATTTGAAAAATTTGGAGAACACCAATTTGTTGTGACTCCAGAGAAGACAGATATCGATTGGTTGTTGAAGAAATCTTTGCGATAATCCTTGACATATCCATTGTATTTTGAGTATAATATTTCGGTAAGCAATTTGTACGGACTTCCACTAGCCCCGGAAGGTGGCAATTGCTTCTGTTAATACATTCTTGTTATTAGGAGGAAAGCAGCATGAAAACTACATTTATGGCCAATGCGAACAATATTGAACGCAAATGGTATGTTGTTGACGCTGAAGGTAAAACTTTAGGACGTCTTGCTGCCGAAGTTGCTAAAGTTCTTCGGGGCAAACATAAACCAACTTTTACACCACATGCAGACACTGGTGACCACGTTATCGTTGTGAACGCAGAAAAAGTTCGTGTAACAGGTAAAAAATTATTACAAAAAGAATATTTCCGTCATTCTGGTTATCCAGGCGGATCCCGTTTCACTACACTTGCTATGATGTTGGAAAAACATCCTGAACGTGTAATCGAAATGGCAGTTAAAGGTATGCTTCCAAAAAATAAATTGGGTGCACAACAATACCGTAAATTGAATGTATACGCTGGCGCAGAGCATCCACATGCTGCTCAAAAACCAGAAGTTTTGGAATTAGATATCCGTTAATACCGGGAGGAGGAACATATAATGGCAGTAGCACAATACTACGGCACTGGTCGTAGAAAATCTTCCGTTGCTAGAGTTCGTCTGGTACCGGGTACAGGTAAAATCACTGTAAATAAACGCGAATTAAATGAATATTTCGGTCGTCAAACTCTTGAGTTGATTGTTAAACAACCATTGGTATTAACAAACACTTTAGAACAATACGACGTTGTGGCAACTGTAGCTGGTGGTGGTCCATCCGGTCAAGCTGGTGCAATTCGTCACGGTGTGTCTCGTGCATTATTAGAAGTTGATGGCGAACTTCGTCAAGGTCTTAAAAAGGCTGGCTTCTTAACTCGTGACCCACGTATGAAAGAACGTAAAAAATACGGTCTTAAAAAAGCTCGTAAAGCATCTCAATTCTCCAAACGTTAATTTGGCGATTACAGAACCCAGTACCCTTATGGTGCTGGGTTTTTTGTTACCTCTGGAGGATCTGTGTTAATAGAGAAAGGAATGATACTACATGGATAAACTACTAAGACTATTGGGAGTGGTAGCTGTGGCACTGATCATATGGTATTTGCCACATACGCCAGAAATTTCAGATCAAGGATGGCATTTATTAGCTATCTTTACAGCTACTATTGTGGGCTTTATACTACGACCATATCCCACTGGGGTAATGGCATTTATGGGATCTGCGGCGGCAGTAGCTACTAGTTCGATTAAGATGAATGAAGCGTTATTAGGCTATGCAGAGCCTAATGTATGGCTTATCGTATCCGCTATCTTCTTTTCTAGAGGGATCATTAACTCTGGATTAGGTCGACGCATTGCGTATACCTTAATTCATTGGTTCGGTACGAGTACCTTGCGTTTAGCCTATGCCTTGGCGATGACAGATTTAATTATTTCTCCCGCTACTCCATCTAATACAGCTCGTGGAGGTGGTATTATCTATCCTATCGTGCAAAATATTTCTATGGCCTTTGATTCGAGACCAGGAGAAACGGCACGTCGCATGGGAGCCTACCTAATGACTACGGCTCACACAGTAAATGCCTGTACAGTGACTGTATTCTTGACCGCTTGTAGTGGTAACTTGTTGATTACATCTTTAGGGGCAAAATTATTTGGCTACACTGTGACATGGTGGGAGTGGTTTTTAGCAGGAGCCTTGCCTGGTTTGCTCAGTATGGTTATCATGCCTTGGTTTATTTATAAGATTTACCCACCTGAAATCAAAGAAACACCAGAAGCTCCAGCTATGGCTCGTGAAGAGTTAGATAAACTAGGTCCGATCACGACGATGGAGAAAAAGGTAGCAGCTATCTTTGTAGGGGCCATACTATTGTGGTCTACTACGACAATTACAGGTTTACATGCGACGGTCATTGCGGTTATGGCAGTATTGGCCTGTGTCATTAGCGAATGCCTTACATGGGATGACATTTTGAAAGAAACCACAGGTTGGGATATTTTAATCTGGATGGGTACTCTAGTAGGTATGGCTGGATTGCTTGGTAAATTAGGCGTTGTAGCTGTCTTTGCAAAATTCGTCAGCACTATGTTAGGTGGTATGTCTTGGGAGTGGGCGGCCTTGATTATTTCGTTAGTCTTTGTATACTCGCAGTATTTCTTCGCCAGCGGCACCGCTCGTATTACAGCTTTATTTTCTGCCTTTGCGTCTATCTTAATTGCCTTAGGAGCACCAATTCCTTATGCAATTTTAATGTTTGGCTTGATGAATAGCCCCGGCTGTACGTTGACACATTATAGCTCTGGGGTAACACCAATCTTCTTTGGCAGTCACTACGTGCCACAAGTGACCTGGTGGAAAGTAGGATTTTATATTTCCGTATTGAATTATATCTTCCATTTCTTCTTTGGTAACCTAAGCATGAAGTTATTTGGAATCATCTAAGATGATGTAGATAGGGAAATACTTCCAGTGTAGTCATCGTAGTGCATGAGTAGATGATTTCTCTGTAATGATGGTAGTATATGGCTTCATAGAAGTGATGGATGTCATATTCTATATAATTAGACCTAGGATAGGTTTTAGATTAGGTTGTACTGAAATGCTGTACGTGCATTTGGGTACAACCTTTTTTTGTTTTATGCTAAATGTGTGGGATGCTCATATACGAGGAGTCATCACATTTGTTATGGTGGGGTTTTAGAGTTTGAAATTGATAATTGAAGAGTGAAGAAATTTAATTATAAACACTACTTTTGTCATAAGATGTAATAATAAAAGTAAATTATTATATTTTTAATAATGATACTTATTGAAAATGCTCGGACTTTCATGTATAATAATGATAATGATAATGAAAGAAATATCCCTCCAAGAGGTACGTATGAAACTAGATAAACGAAAAGGCAAACGTTGGAAAATTGCCGAACATCAAAAAGAAATAGAGTCTCAATTGACCTCTGGATTAGCAGTGCATCCTATTGTTTCTCATTTATTGGTAAACCGTGGGATTACCACTGTAGAAGAAGGTCGAACATTCTTATATAGCACAATGGATGATTTATTAGATCCTTTTATGTTAAAAGGAATGGCACAGGCTGTGGAAGAAATCGAAAGCGTCTTAGCCATGAATGGGTCCATTGTCATTTACGGAGATTATGATGTAGATGGTATTACGGCTACATCACTAATGTACCGATTTTTTTCGCGATTAGGAGCGAATGTAACTTATTATATTCCAGAGCGACAAAGTGAAGGATATGGTCTCAACTTAGAAGCTTTGGAATATTTGATTGCTCAAAAAACAGATTTAATTATTTCGGTAGATTGCGGTATTAGTTCCTATGATATTGTAGAAGCTGTGAGAGATCGCGTGTCTATGATTATTACAGACCATCATACATCACCGCCGCAAATACCAAGGGCTACAGCGGTGGTTAACCATAAACAGCCAGAGTGTCCCTATACAGATAAAAACTTATCTGGCGTAGGTGTGGCATTCAAAGTCTGCCAAGCTTTATGGAAGCGTCGTACTGGTGAAGAATATCGAGAAGACTTAGATATTGTAGCCTTGGGCACGGTTGCTGATGTAGTTCCCTTAGTGGGAGAAAATCGGATTATCGTCCGTGAAGGTTTGCGTAAGATGACAGAGTCTCCCAATGTAGGGATTCAAGCCTTAGTGCAAGTGGCCGGTTTAGAAGGAAAAGTACTATCTGCAGGCCATATTGGGTTTACCTTAGCGCCAAGATTAAATGCAGCAGGACGGGTGACGCATGCGACACGAGCTGTAGAATTACTGATTACCACAGACCTAGTTGAGGCCATGGAAATTGCAGAAGAGTTGCAAGAAACAAATACGGAGCGACAACAGATTGAACGAGCTATTTTTGAAGAAGCGTATCAATCGGTATTAGCACAAGGAAGTTTGGCGGATCAATGTATTGTAGTGGCAGGCGAAGGCTGGCATCCTGGAGTTATCGGTATCGTTGCGTCCCGTTTGGTAGAAGCCTTTTATAAACCGACTATGGTGATTAGTATTCATGATGGAATTGGTAAAGGCTCCTGTCGTAGTATTGATCATTGTAATATGTATGATATGTTAACCTTTGCGGGAGATACATTAATACAGTTTGGTGGACATGCACAGGCGGCAGGATTTAGTGTACAAGCAGAGCATATTGATGCCTTACGTGAAAAAGCTAGTGAGTTTTGCCGTAAACAATTAACAGAAGAAGATTATATTCCTATTGTCACCGTTGATGGTGCTATGCATAGCGATGATATTAGCATTGAGTTAATTGATCAAATAGCTACTTTAGAGCCTTATGGTATGGGGAATAGTACGCCTGTGTTTGCACTTCCTAAGATTCGTGTGCAGAATCTGTACCCTATGGGATTTCAAAAAAATCATTGTAAAATTATCTTGCAAGGTCAACAGGGCCCCATTGATGCGGTGGCTTGGCAAGGAGCGCATTATATGCAGGAAATCTTTGCAGATGACCCTGTAAAAGTAGCGTTTTCTTTGCAGAAAAATGAATGGCAAGGCGTGGTGACACCACAACTCATTGTGCAAGACTTGGAACCACTTTCACAACAAAGAGAACGACTAGAAGTAGATAGCTTACGCAAGATGTATACTGTGGTAAAACATATTTTCCGGTCTCCTACAGCACCAAAGTATATAGTGGAGCGAGAAGCATTAGAGTGTAAGCCACAAGAAATGACTTCGCGAGAAGCAATCCTTGCTTTAGATGTATTTAAAGATTTAGGCATTCTAAAAGAGGAAGCATTGGATGATGGACGTCATGTGTATCGTTGGGTGAATGTGCAACAAAAGTTGGAACTTCACACATCGTTGACGTTTATGACTTATAGTCAGGAGGGATCATAATGGTAAGTACTATAAGTACCCCTCAGGAGCATACATTTAATAAAGAACGAGAATATGGACAATTTATGGATCGTGTTCGGTCCTATTTACCAGAAGAAGACTGGCCAGTCATAGAGCGTGCGTTTGCACTGGCAGATAAAGCGCATGCATCGCAAAAACGGGCTTCTGGAGAACCGTATATCTTGCACCCTTTAGGGGTTGCCACCATATTGAGCGAACTACAAATTGATCGATCTACCTTGGTATCTGCTTTATTACATGATGTAGTGGAAGATACAGAGATAAGCTTAGAGGAAATAGAAGAACAATTTGGACCAGAAGTGGCATTCTTGGTAGATGGGGTTACAAAACTAAATCAATTTCAGTATCAAACAAAAGAAGAACAGCAAATTGAAAATTATCGAAAGATGATTTTGGCCATGGCAAAAGATGTGCGTGTAGTGGTCATCAAGCTAGGGGACCGATTACACAATATGCGTACCTTAAAGCATATGCGTCCCGATAAACAACAACGTATAGCCCAAGAAACGTTAGAAATTTTTGCGCCATTGGCACATCGCTTAGGTATTTTTAATATTAAATGGGAACTAGAGGACTTATCGTTCCGTTATTTAGAACCAGAAAAATATTATGACCTAGTACAACAGATGAGTGAAAAACGACAAGCTCGTGAGGATATTGTAAATGATACTATGAATACTTTGAAAGATGCTTTGGAACATGCTCATATTAAAGCAGATGTAAAAGGTCGTCCCAAACACTTTTATAGTATTTATAAGAAAATGAAAAAGGACAATCGAGATTTATCTCAAATTTATGATTTGTATGCCGTTCGAGTCATCGTAGATACAATTCCAGATTGTTATGCTGTGCTAGGTACAGTACATAGTTTGTGGAAACCTTTGCCGTATCGCTTTAAAGATTATATTGCGATGCCGAAGTCGAATATGTATCAATCCTTGCATACCACAGTTATCGGTACAAAAGGTCAGCCTGTAGAAATTCAAATTCGTACTTGGGATATGCATCGTGTATCTGAATATGGTGTAGCCGCCCATTGGCGATATAAGGAAGGTAATAAAGGGAAAGCAGAAGCTGATTTTGATGCAAAGGTAGGCTGGATTCGTCATGTTCTTGAGTGGCAAGATGCAAGCGATCCGAAAGAATTGCTTAACGCTTTGAAACTGGATGTCTTTACAGGGGAAGTATTCGTCTTTACCCCAAAAGGCGACGTTATGAAGTTACCGAAAGGCACAGTGCCACTGGATTTTGCGTATCGTGTTCATACCGATGTGGGGAATAAATGTGTAGGAGCCAAAATTAATGGCAAGATTGTTCCTTTGGATTATGAATTGCAAAATGGTGACATCGTTGAAATCGTCACTTCTAAAAATGGGAAACCACGGTTAGACTGGTTAAATATTGTCGGCTCTACAGAAAGTAAGACAAAGATTCGAAACTGGTTTAAGCGTGAAAATAAAGAAGAAAATATCGTCAAAGGTCGCGAACTATTAGAAAAAGAAGCGAAACGCTTAGGCTATGATTGGAAGGACTTAACAAAAAATGGTCGCCTAGAAAAGATTGGAAAATCTTTGAATGCTGGCGGCGAAGCTGAGCTGTACTCTGCCGTTGGATTTGGTGGACTTTCAGTGAATACAGTATTGCTCAGATTAGTGGACATTCATAAGCAGGAAGTCGCTAAGGAAGAGCAGCGAAAAGATACGATGGCTGTCATCGACCGTCTTAAAGTACATCAAGGAAAATCTAAGAAAAGTAGCAGTGGTGTTCTTGTAAAAGGTGAAGCTGGTGTGATGGTTCGTATGGCTCGTTGCTGTAATCCTGTACCAGGAGACGACATTATTGGCTATATTACGAGAGGCCGAGGCGTTTCTGTACATCGTGCAGATTGTACCAATATTGGTCATACCCCAGATGATTTGAATCGTATGATAGAAGTCGATTGGGAAGGAGCTACACAGGATCAATTCCAAGTAAGTGTGTCCGTGCATGCCTATGATCGCAGTGGTTTGTTAATGGAAGTGATGGCAGTCTTGTCAGAAATGAAAATTAACATTTCCAATATTAATGCGAAAACTGACGATGCAAAAGATGTAACCATTCATTTAATGTTAGATATTAAAGATTTGTCACAACTCGATTATGTGATGACGAAGTTACGTCGAGTGAAAGATGTATATTCAGTCCATCGAGGAGGGAAAGCATGAGAGCCGTTGTACAACGTGTGAGTTCTTCTTCGGTTACCGTAGATGAGTCTGTTATTGGTAGTACGAAGCAAGGTCTTTTAGTACTAGTAGGCGTAACAGATACGGATACAATAGAGGATGTACAATATATTTGTGAAAAGGTAAGCCACTTACGCATTTTTGAAGATGAACAGGATAAGATGAACCTATCCGTATTAGATGTAGGTGGTGAGGTGTGCGTAGTTTCGCAATTCACTCTCTACGGAGATGCGCGTAAGGGGCGTCGACCGAATTTTATGAAAGCAGCTCCACCAGAGATGGCAGAGCGCTTATATTTGGAGCTAGTAGAGGCTTTCAAAGGAAAAGGCTTAATCGTGAGTACAGGTCAATTTCAAGCTCATATGCAAGTAGCATTGGTCAATGATGGACCTGTGACGATTCTATTAGAGAGTAGTAAAGAGTTTTAATGGAGTTAAGAAATGAAGTTATATTATATGCCCTTAGGGGCGTATGGAACGAATTGTTACATTGCGCATAATGAAGCAGATAATACGTGCCTTGTAACTGATCCAGGTGACGAAGGAGAAAAGTTAAAAGAAATTCTAGATAGTCACGAATTTAAGGTGCAAGGTATTTTATTAACTCATGGGCACAGTGATCATATTGGGGCTGTAAAAACGTTGGTGGATGCGTACCATGTGCCAGTATATATTCACGAAGGCGATGCGGAATGTTTGACGAATCCAACGGTGAATTTGAGTGCTCATTCTGGTCGCTATATTACAGCAGAAGTAGATGATGTACGCTATGTAAAAGAGGGCGATACGATTTCCTTAGGTGACACTACCTTTACTGTGATTGAAACACCAGGTCATACACCAGGTGGAGTATGTTATTACACAGAGGGAACTTTACTGGCAGGGGATACCTTGTTCCAAGGGTCAATAGGCAGGACGGATTTTCCTAATGGAGATTTTGACGTATTAAGTAAGGGGATTAAAGAAAAGCTATATACATTGCCAGAAGATACAAAGGTCTATCCTGGACATGGACCAGAAACAACAATTGGCGATGAAAAGCAATTTAATCCATTTGTACGGTAGGTGATAGGATGGGAGATAAATCTATACAATATTGGCTACGCTGTATTTTACTGATTTTAGCGAGTATAGGTCTAACGATTGCATTACCGGTAGTGATTCCCTTAGTGATTGCTATTATTTTAACCTTGCTCTTATGGCCTTGGGTAAATATGACGCAACAATATATTCGAAAGTATTGGAAACAATGCCCACGATGGTTAGCTATTATTCCATCTTTCGTGGTAGTGGCACTCGTATCTACCGTGTTGGTTCGATATGTGATGGTACCAGTAATTAGTGAATTAACAAAATTATTAATTAACTTACCATATGTATTAGACCAATTTGTAGAAGTGGTAAAAGGATTACAAGGTATCGATGGTGAAAGTATCATACCACATCAATTTGAAGGTGTGATTAATTCAACTTTAGTTACGATTGGTAATTATGGAGTGGATTTAGCACAACGTGGTGTGCTTGCTATCGTGTCCTTTGCTAGTACCTTATTACAATTGTTATTAGTACCGATTTTAACATTTTATTTACTGAAAGATGGACGTAGTATTAAACGGGCTATATTAAATATTTTTTCCAGCCCTACTTCAGCTCATTTGGAAGACGTAGTGAATGATATTATTCGTACTTTAGGAGGATATTTACGGGGACAATTACTATTAGCAAGTAATATGTTTTGCCTTACATTTATCGTATGCTATTGCTACGATTTGCCGTATCCTCTTGTATTAGCAGTATTAGCGGGTATCGCGGAGTGGATTCCTATTATTGGACCATTTATTAGTGCAGCGCCAGCCATTATTTTAGCCGCTGTTATTAGTGGTCCTCTAGCCGTTAAAGTTGCCATTACATATGGGATCTTGCAAGTGCTAGATGGACAAATTATTATGCCCAAGATTATGGGGCATGTTATTAATCTTCCCCCATTAGTTATTATTACAGCCATTTTTGTGGGAGGCTATTTCTTTGGTATGATCGGTATGATGACTGCCGTGCCATTGACAGCTGTAGCACAAATTATAGCAAAACGGTTGTGGTATTTTAATAAATATTATAGTTTACAGAAAGAGGAACATCATGGATAAAGCAATGGAAGTACAAGCAACAATGGAAAAATTAAAAGAGCGTATTAAAGATAAAAAATATAAATTAACAACACAACGTCAAATTATCTTACAAACGTTCATTGAAGCAGAAGAAAAGCACTTAAGTGCAGAAGATGTGTATATTTTAGTGAAAAAGAACAATCCAGATATTGGTTTAGCTACGATTTACCGTACATTGGACTTATTCACTGAGTTAGACTTAGTGAAACGTTTGGATTTTGGTGATGGTCGTAATCGCTATGAATTAAATAGCGATGAATTATCTCATTTCCATCATCATTTGATTTGTGTTAAGTGTGGCTGCGTGAAAGAATTTGAAGATGATATGTTGGAAACATTAGAATCCATTATCGCTAAAAAATTGAACTTCCATACCACAGACCATCAATTAAAAGTATACGGTTTCTGTGGCGAATGTCATGAAAAGGCAAAACAAGCAGAATCTGAAAAAGAACATGCATAATACATATAGCTATGAAGGACCTATGGAGTTAGGTTCTGTCATAGCTCATCAATGTGGTGCAGTGGGATTGTTTTCATCGAAAGACAACCCTGACTTTATTATATATGTATCGGATATTAGGGAATCTGGCTCTAGTCCTTATGTACAAGGTCTATTTCCCATAGAGTATAGGCAAAATGAGTCTACTCCGAGTGTGTTAGTACAATTTGGGGATATTATCAGTGAACTAGAGGCAGATACTGATGGTACACAGTTGGTAGTACAGTTGTTCTGCCATACTAGAGTACAAGAAGAGCTATTGGAGACTGGTATACAGAGACCATCAGAGTTATACGCAGACTATCTTCATATATGGTCTATTTCTGGAAAAGACACTGTGGAAGGTCGGAAACTGATAGGAAGAGAAGTCTTATCAAAGCTTAGACGTATATTGGGTGTGAGGACTAGTTTATGGGGCACTTTAGTAGGCGTACGCCCTACAAAGTTGACTCATAAACTATGGGACTCTTTAGGTGATTTAGAGAAGGTTCGGCAAGAACTGGAAAGTACCCATAGTATTAGTCATGTGAAGTGGAAATTATTAGAGCAAGTGGCAGTACTGGAACGCCCGTATGTAGCACATGTACAACAATCTCCTAAGGGGATTAGTTTGTATAGTGGTATTCCTTTCTGTGAAACTCATTGTACCTATTGTTCCTTTCCCTATGGACTTATTCAGAATTATGGAAAGATACAGGACTTTGTGGATGTCTATCATCGTGACATAGAACACTTGAAAAGACTTGTTAAAACACATGGTTTAGAGGTACAATCGTTATACATGGGTGGAGGAACTCCAACCAGTTTAGAAGATGGAGACTTTCACCATATTGTGCATGCATTGGGAGATGTGATTCCAAAGGGCCGTGAGTTTACTGTAGAAGCCGGGCGTCCTGACTCATTGAATGCTAACAAGGTTCAATCTATTGTAGATGCGGGTGTTACTAGGGTTAGCTTGAATCCCCAAACGATGCAGGATGATTTGTTGCGTATCATTGGCCGTGGTCACAGCGTTGCAGAATTTTTATCTATCTATGAGTATGTGGCGAGTCACACAAATTGTTCTATCAATATGGATTTTATTGCAGGATTACCACGTCAAACAGTAAAAAATATGGAAGAGAATGTGCAATACATTGAGCAGTTACGTCCTCATAATGTAACTGTCCATACCTTAGCGTTGAAAAAAGGTAGTCCTTTATATGGAAGTAGCTTTGCCAAAGAGATTCCTTCTGAGGATATGGTCCAAACCATGTTAAATGAAACCCATGAAGCATTATTGCAATTAGGATATATACCATACTATATGTATCGTCAACAATACATGGTGGGGCAAATGGAGAACATTGGCTACACCTTGCCAAACTATGAAAGCATTTATAATATACAAATGATAGAAGAACGTCAGTCCATACTTTCTATAGGACCAGGTAGTGTCTCTAAATGGATAGGTGGCAGTGATTTTAGACAACAAAAACAATACATGCCGAAAGATGTAGATACGTATATTCAAGATATACAACGACTATTAGAGAAACGCGATTTACTAAGTAATGAACATTGGAGGGACAGCTAGTGGCTATTCAAAAACCAAGAGGGACACAAGATTTATTGCCGAGTGTTCTTGGAAATTGGTACTATATTGAAAATACCATTCGTCGATTATGTAAGACCTATGGATTTGAAGAAGTTCGTACGCCTATGTTTGAAGAAACAGGCTTATTTTTACGCGGTATTGGAGAAACTACAGATATCGTACAAAAAGAAATGTATTCCTTTCCTACAGGAGATAAAAAAGATCAATCCTATACATTGCGTCCAGAAGGAACGGCATCTGCAGTACGGGCTTATTTAGAAAATAAAATTTATGGACAAGAATCGATTACAAAATGGTTCTATATTGGTCCTATGTTCCGTCACGATAAGCCGCAAGCTGGTCGCTATCGTCAATTCCATCAATTTGGGGTAGAATTATTGGGTACACAAGCTCCAAGTGCTGATGCGGAATGTATCTCTTTGGTGTTGCAATTATTGCGTGACCTAGGTTTAAAAGATTTGAATGTAGAAGTAAACTCTGTAGGTTGTCCAACGTGTCGCCCTGCGTATAGAGAGAAATTAATTGCTTTCTTTGAACCAAAAAAAGAAGAACTATGTGAACTGTGTCAAAGCCGCTTATACAAGAATCCATTGCGTATCCTTGATTGTAAAGAAGAAAAGTGCCAACAATTGGCAGTAGGTGTTCCGGAGTTAAGTGATAATTTATGTGAAGAGTGTCAAGATCATTTCCATCATGTGAAAGAATACTTAACAGCAGCTGGCGAGAAATTCAGTTTAAATCCACGCTTGGTTCGCGGGTTAGACTATTACACGAAAACTGCTTTTGAAGTACAGTACACTCCATTGGGGTCTCAAAGTGCTGTTGCTGGTGGTGGTCGTTATGATGGTCTAGTAGAAGAACTAGATGGACCACATACACCTGCGGTAGGCTTTGCGATGGGTATGGAACGGTTATTGTTGGCTCTAGAAAAACAAGGCTTATTACCAGAACCAACACAAGAAGATTCCGTCTTCGTAGTGGCATTAGGAGAAATGGCACAAAAAGAGGCTTTCAGAATTACAAATACCCTGCGTAATGCCTATGTAAAAGCAGAAATGGAAGGTTCTGGTAAATCTATGAAGAGCCAAATGAAGTATGCTAACAAAATTAACGCAAAATATGTTATTATAATTGGTGATAATGAATTAGCTGAAGGTAAGGTCATCTTAAAATATATGGATACATCTGAACAAGAAACAGTATCCTTAGCTGAGATTACAAACCGTATAACTGAGTTAGTGAAAGGAAATTAGAATGGAAACTATGAAAGGTTTACACCGTACACATCATTGTGGAACTATCGGTGCAGAACAAGTAGGAACAGAAGTGGTTCTTTGCGGTTGGGTAGAGCGCCGTCGTGATCATGGTGGATTGATTTTTATTGATTTACGTGACCGCTCTGGGGTTGTGCAAATCGTGGCATCTCCTGATCATAATATGGAGTCCTTCCATAAAGCAGAAGATGTACGTAATGAATATGTATTGTGCGTACGCGGTACAATTACAGAACGTGATGCAGCGGCTGTGAATCCTAATTTACCAACTGGTAAATATGAAATGTACTGTGAAGAGTTACGTGTATTGAATGCAGCGAAAACACCTCCATTCTATATTCAAGACAATATCGATGTAGATGAAAATATTCGTTTAAAATATCGCTATTTAGATCTTCGCCGTCCAGAAATGCAAGCAAACTTGATCTTGCGTCATAAAGTGACAAAAGCGATGCGCGATTTCTTTGACAACAATGGTTTCTTGGAAATTGAAACACCAATGTTGACAAAAAGTACACCAGAAGGAGCTCGTGACTACTTAGTTCCATCTCGTGTAAATCCTGGTACATTTTATGCATTGCCACAATCTCCACAAATTTTCAAACAAATTTTGATGGTTGCTGGCTATGAAAGATATTTCCAAATTGCTCGTTGTTTCCGTGATGAAGATTTACGTGCAGACCGTCAACCTGAATTTACACAATTGGACATCGAAATGAGCTTCATGAACCAAGAGCAAATCTTGAACATGCAAGAGCAAATGATTGCCCATGTATTTAAAGCGGCACAAGATGTGGAAATTCCATTACCAATGCCTCGCATGACTTGGGATGATGCGATGAATCAATATGGTTCTGATAAACCGGATATCCGTTTTGATATGAAGTTTACAGATGTAACTGACTGTGTGCAAGATACAGAGTTCAAAGTATTCCGCTCCGTTATCGACAATGGCGGTCAAGTAAAAGGTATCGTTGTAAAAGGTTATGCAGGTATTCCACGTCGTGAATTAGATGATTTGACAAACTTCGTAGGTATCTATGGTGCCAAAGGTTTGGCTTGGGCTTGTTTCAATGAAGATGGCACAATCAAATCTCAAATCATGAAATTCTTAGGTGAAGATACTATTCGTAACATCGGTGCAAAAATGAACGCAGACCCAGGTGACTTGGTATTGATGATTGCGGACAAACCAGCTGTGGTTGCGAAAGCTCTTGGCGAATTACGTCTTGAAATGGGTAAACGCCGCGGATTAATTGATGAAAACAAATTGGCCTTCTTATGGGTAACTGATTTCCCTATGTTTGAATACGACGAGGAAGATAAACGCTTTGTGGCAATGCATCATCCGTTCACATCTCCACGTGAAGAGGATATGGACTTGTTAGCCACAGATCCAGGTGCTGTAAAAGCCATCGCTTACGACATGGTATTGAATGGTGTGGAAATCGGTGGTGGTTCCATCCGTATTTATCAATCTGATGTACAAGAAAAAGTATTCAATGCGATCGGCTTAAGCACAGAAGAAAGTCGTTCTAAATTTGGCTTTATGTTAGATGCCTTTGAATACGGTGCTCCTCCACATGGTGGTTGTGCTTTCGGTTTAGACCGTTTGGTGATGTTGATGGCGAAACGTCAATCCATCCGAGACGTGATTGCATTCCCTAAAACACAAAGTGCATCTGATTTGATGAGCCAAGCTCCATCTGAGGTAGCACCAAAACAATTGCGTGAATTACATATCAAAACAGATGTGGCAAAAGAAAAATTAGTATAATCGAATTTGTCCAATAGAAAATTGATATACTTTTAAGGAAAGGGACGGTGTATTTCTTCTTGAAATGACCGTTCCTTTCTGCTATACTATGAGTAAAGAAATTCCTGCTATGTGCGTGTTATATCGCAGTTTTGAGCCAACATTTTAACTTAGGGATTCTCACTCTTGTAAGGGCGCTCTGCCTCTACGAGGACTGTAATCTTACAAGGAGGAAACCCACCTGCCCTTGCAGGATCAAAACACGGTATGGATACGGCATAGTGGGGCCTTTATAACCGCCTTATGGTGGTTTATTTTTTTTGCATTAATAAGAACATATAGACTATATAACTGGATGCATGTATAATAATGTACAGATAATATTTGTTGTAACATCAGGTTTCTACAAGTTTGTTGCTCAACGTGATTTTGTAAACTATACAGGAATTGTTCAATAAGGCTACTAAGAAGGAAGCTCGGGCATCAACTATGTATAAATATATATATGTATGTACTACTGCATGCACGGTAGTAGTTATCAATATATGATGGTAAATATAGGGAGGTGTAAGGATGAATTTGTTTGAGAATATGGAACCAGTAGATCCATTTGAACCCTTGGCGGTCCGCATGCGACCACGTTCATTGGACCATTTCTTTGGACAAGAACAAGTAGTAGGGCCTGGAACATTTCTTCGCTCTATGATTGAAGAAGATAAGGTACCCTCCTTATTGCTATATGGGCCATCTGGGACAGGTAAGACTACGTTAGCCAAAATTATTTCGGAGCTAACTAGTAGTCGTTTTGTTATGCTTAATGCGACCAATGTGGGGATTGGTGAACTTCGAAGTACTATTGAAGAAGCGATGCGTATTCGTACATCTTTGCATCAGAGGACAATTTTATTCTTAGATGAAATTCATCGCTTCAATAAAAGTCAGCAAGATGTATTGTTGCCTTCAGTGGAAAGTGGTCAAATCATTTTAATTGGTGCTACCACAGAGAATCCTTTCTTTGAAGTGAATCGACCTCTTTTATCTCGATTGCGCTTGCTTACTCTAGAGCGATTAGATGCTACGGCATTAGTGGCTATCTTACGTCGTGCTTTAACAGATGAAGAGTATGGTCTAGGTAAGAAAGCGCTGATTGTGACAGACGATCTATTAGAGGATATAGGCCGCTTTGTAGATGGAGATGCCCGTATGGCTTTAAATATTCTGGAGCAAGTGGGGGCTATGGTTCGATCTGGTGGAGAAATTACCGTAGAAATTATAGAAAAAGTACTAGGTCGACGAGTGTATCGGTATGATAAGAAGGGGAATAATCACTATGATGTAATTTCTGCTTTCATTAAAAGTATGCGTGGCTCTGATCCAGATGCGGTGCTATATTATTTAGCTCGTATGATTGAGGCAGGAGAGGATCCTGTATTTATTGCTAGACGCATCGTTATTTGTGCGGCAGAAGATGTAGGACTGGCAGATCCACAAGCCTTGGTAGTGGCAAATGCAGCGGCCCAAGCATCCCATATGGTGGGCCTACCAGAGGCGCGCATTATATTATCAGAGGCTGCTGTATATGTAGCTTTAGCACCTAAGAGTAATAGTGCCTACCTAGGAATTGATGCAGCTATCCATGCGGTGCGCCATAAAGAGCAAGGTGAGGTGCCGAAGCATTTACGAGATGCTCATTATGGAGGTGCTAAACAATTAGGACATGGAGTTGGCTATCGCTATGCACAGGATTATCCTAATGGTTATGTGGAGCAACAGTATTTACCAGACACCTTAGTAGGTGAGACATTCTATACCCCTTTAGAACGTGGTTGTGAAGAGGAACTTGTGAAAGCTTGGAAAGCACGTAAAGGATAAGGTTATTTTCTTGTGAGAAGGCTCAGCTTTGAGAATATTCGATATACTTTCATAGGTGAAAATGGTATAATAAAGTGCTAAGGTATATGATAGAAACAGAGTTTTGGAGTGGAAGATGGTAGAGGAAAAGAAAGGTAAGGCCCCAAGAAGGGGACAAAAGATACAATCGAAACGTTCTACGCCTCTTAAAGAAGATAAACGAGGTAGCACTAGGGGAACTAAATCGCAGCCTAAGGGGATTCGCACTGAGGTAAAAGGCTTACTTCTCATGTGTTTTGCTATATTAGCACTTGTAGGTATGGCCGGTATTGAACTGGGGGCCTTAGGAAGTATTATCAGTGGTATTTTCTCTTATGGTTTTGGCCTAGGTGGTTGGGTTGTAGCTATATGGGTTCTATACAATGGTTGGTGCTGGCTTTATAAAGGGTCATTGGCATCAATTACAAGAAAAGGATTGCTATATACAGCGTTATTACTTGTTGTATTAGCGCAACTGGTACTGTGGAATGTCGATAATGGAGATGAATTAGGAACCACAACATTAGCAAATAATGGCGGTGTACTAGGTGGTTTGTTAGGAGTTTTTTTAAGAAATTTATTAGGGAATATTGGTGGCATTTTAGTGACATCCATTCTTGGCCTTGCTTGTGTATTGGGGATTACAAAATTATCTCTCCGTGAAGGCTTGCATAAAGCGAAGGATAAGGCTAGTGTGGGGCTCGAAATAGCGCAAGAAAAAGCAACAGAAACAGCTAGTGCCATTCGTGAACAAGTACATGAATGGCGTGAAGAACGTCGTAAGGCCTATGATCGTGAAAAAGACACTAGGTATCCTAAAATAGAAGAGGATATGTTTGATATAGAATTGGAATCTGATGTTGATGTAATTACCGAAAAAACTGGTGCTGAATCTACTGAAAAAGCGATTGAGGAAGTTCAGAGAACACAGGTATCAAACCTAGAAGAAACGGTAAACCCCACACCAGAGGAAGAAGTAATCGCTTCCAATACACAGATGGAAGCAGATTTTACTGAAATGGAAGAAGATGATACTACACATAACCATATTCCAGAGCCAGAACTACTTGAAGATGAGATAGTGACTAGTACTTCTATGGTGCAGGCACTAGAGGATTCTCCAGTGGTAGATCGAGCAGAGGAACCTATCACAGACGATGCTTCTTTACAGGATATATGGGAAGATAGGGAGACCACAGATGTGGACGAAGACTCTTATGTACCAGAAGAGTCTATAAATTTAGAACCTATAAAACCTCCATCATTTTTGCAAACTACTAATTATGTAGGATCCTTGGTAGAAGTACCAACCATTGAAACTACGAAAGAAGATACTGCAGCAGTAGCTGTGAACACGGATGGTGTGGCGCGTCCTAGGACGATAGAAAAGCCTTATCAATATCCTCCGTTGACGATGCTTTCACAGGGAAAATCCAATCCTGTGACCAGTGAAGAAGTGGCTCATAATGCAGTCTTACTAGAAGAAACATTAGATAATTTTGGTATTACAGCAAAAGTGGTGAATGCCACCCAAGGTCCAACGGTAACACGTTATGAATTAGAACCTGCGAAAGGGACAAAAGTAAGCCGAATTATGGGTTTACAAGATGATTTAAAAATGAGCTTGGCAGCCGTTGATATTCGTATGGAAGCACCTATACCAGGAAAGTCTGCAGTAGGCATTGAAATTCCTAATAAAAATGTGTCTGCTGTTCATTTACGAGATGTATTGGACTGTGAAGAGTTCCAACAAGCGAGTGGTGGTATTCCGGTAGGACTTGGTAAAGATATTGCAGACATGCCGGTTATTACGGACTTGGCTAAAATGCCACATCTATTGGTGGCTGGATCCACGGGGTCTGGTAAATCTGTTTGTGTCAATACATTGATCTCTAGCATCTTATTTAGTCGTAAGCCAGATGAAGTGAAACTGATTTTGGTGGACCCTAAAATGGTAGAGTTATCCGTGTATAACGGTATTCCGCACTTGATGTTGCCGGTGGTAACAGATATGAATAAAGCAGCTGCTGTATTACGATGGGCAGTTCGTGAAATGGATGCCCGCTATATGACATTAGCCACAGCAGGCGTGCGTAATGTGGCTAGCTATAATAAGCAAAATCCAACCAAATCGATGCCTCTCATTTTAATTATTATCGATGAGTTAGCTGATTTGATGATGACCAATCCAGATGTGGAAGAATCCATTGACCGATTAGCCGCAAAAGCACGTGCCGCAGGGATTCATATGGTATTGGCAACGCAACGTCCATCGGTGGATGTGATTACAGGCAAAATTAAAGCTAATGTGCCGAGTCGTATTGCTTTCACAGTGGCTACTCAAATTGATTCTCGCACCATTTTGGACCAAGCAGGAGCAGAACGTCTATTAGGTCGTGGCGATATGTTATTTAATCCTATAGGAGCGAATAAACCAATTCGTATTCAAGGGGCATTCATTTCTGATGAAGAGGTGGAAGAATTGATTGCTTTTGTCAAAGGACAAGGTCAGCCAGAATATGATGAAGTGATGATGGCAGAAACAGATAAAGGTGCTGAAAGTTCTGATGCCGTCAGCAGTGATGAGGAACAGGATGAATTGTTGGAGCGAGCTGTACAAATTGTACTAGAACAACGTAGTGCGTCAGCCTCTATTTTGCAACGTAGATTACGAGTTGGTTTTTCTAGAGCCGGTCGTTTAATCGATACTATGCAAGATATGAAAATTATTGGACCTCCTACGAATAGTAGTAAAGGTCGCGATATTTTAATGGGAGAAGACCAAATTAGAGAACTATATTTCCCAAATTTTACAGTAGATTAGAGTAGTGTGCCATTTGCGTTATGTAGATGGCACCTATATGTATAGGAGGTTCTATGGCATCGATTGGCGAAGAACTTAGACGTGAGCGTCAACGACGCGGTTTAACATTAGAACAAATTGAAGATGTATTACATATAAAAGTAGCCTACCTACATGCCTTGGAGCATGATGAGTTTAGTCGTATTCCAGGTAGTGTGTACACGAAAGGGTTCATCAAAAATTATAGTGAACTACTGGGCTTAGATAGTCGTCGATTGGTGGATACTTTTAAAAATAGAATGGGTGAATCCTTGACGATTCCCAAACGCAGAATGGTATCAAAAGAACAAGAGAAGACTGATGCCTTTCGAGAACAGGAATTGATTGAGGCGCCGAAACAACGGTTAACCTATGAAAGTCGTAAGGCAAAACGACAAAAAACGATGATGATAGAACGATTTGTAGTAGGTGGTATTTTGCTGCTGATTATTCTGTTTTTAGGTTGGCTATTTTTCGTGTAATACAGTATAAGGAATACTATGAAAGAACAATATTTAATTACTACAAAAGCAGAAATGGACGAACGAGGGTGGGCTGAACTTGATTTTGTCATTATCAGCGGAGATGCCTATGTGGATCATCCTTCCTTCGCGCCTACTGTAATTGGTAGATTATTAGAGTCCTATGGATATCGAGTCGGTATCATAGCTCAGCCAGACTGGAACGATGTGAATGCCTTTAAGGTTTTGGGAAAGCCTCGATTGGCATCCTTAGTGACAGCAGGTAATTTAGACAGTATGCTCAATAAATTTACAGCAGCCAAGAAACATCGCCGTGATGATGGGTATTCTCCAGGTGGTGAATCTGGGCGACGCCCAGACCGAGCTACGGTGGTGTATGCGAATCGTATGCGAGAGGCTTTTAAAGGGGTTCCTGTTGTTATTGGCGGCATTGAAGCTAGTTTGCGACGATTTGCCCATTATGATTATTGGTCCGATACAGTGCGCCGCTCTATTTTGATGGATAGTAAGGCAGATGTCCTTATCTATGGTATGGGAGAAAAGCAAATTCGTGAAATCGCCGAAGCCTTAGATAAAGACCAATTACAAAAACGATTACCTGCCATCAAAGGGATTTGTTATGTTGCCAACACCGTGCCAGAGAATGCTATTGAATGCCCATCTTACGAAGCTATATCAGCAGACAAAGAAATCTTTGCTAAAGCCTTTAAAATGCAATTTGATGAGCAAGATCCATACTATGGGAAAACAGTGGCGCAAGGGCATGGTAATCGGTATATTGTACAGAATAGTCCAGCCTTACCATTAACACAGGAAGAAATGGATCATGTTTATAGTTTACCCTATACGAGAAAATGGCATCCTATGTATGATGCGGCTGGTGGAGTACCTGCCTTAGCAGAAGTGCAGTTTAGTATTACTAGCCATCGTGGTTGTTTTGGTAGTTGTTCTTTCTGTGCTATTACAAGCCATCAAGGACGAATTATTCAAAATCGTAGTCATCAGTCGATCTTAGATGAGGCTCATCGTATGACAACTATGGATGGATTTAAAGGATACATTCATGATGTAGGAGGTCCTACGGCAAATTTCCGTCATGTTGCTTGCGATAAACAGTTGAAAGTAGGCGCTTGTAAGGGGAAAACATGTGCTGCGCCCAAAGCATGTCCTCAGTTAAATACGAATCATGATGACTATGTGAGCATTTTGCGAAAAGTACGTAATGTAAAAGGTGTAAAAAAAGTGTTTGTGCGCTCTGGGTTACGGTACGACTATGTATTGGACGATAATAACAAAGACTTCGTTCGAGAATTGTGCGAACATCACGTGAGTGGTCAATTAAAAGTTGCCCCTGAACATGTATCCGAGCATGTAACGACCATCATGGGGAAAGCCAATAAAAGTTACTTCTTAAAATTTAAATCTTGGTTTGATGAGGCGAATCGTAAATTAGGTAAACAACAATTTTTGGTGCCTTATTTTATGAGTTCTCATCCAGGCTGTACATTAGAAGATGCTATTGAATTGGCAGAATTTTTGCGAGATCAAAATATGACTCCAGAACAGGTGCAAGATTTTATTCCTACTCCAGGTAGCTTATCGACCGCCATGTATTACACAGGAATCAATCCCCTTACAGGTGAGCCTGTATATGTGGCTAAAAAAGGCAGAGATAAAGCTATGCAACGAGCCTTGATGCAATATAAACGAGAAGATAATTATGAATTAGTAAAAGAAGCCTTAATCAAAGCAAATCGCAGAGATTTAATCGGTTTTGGACCATTATGCTTAATTCCTCCGCGATGTATAAAACGGAATGCACCAAAATCTGATAATACTAGAACTTCAGTTAAGGGTGGAGTGAAACCAACAGGTAGAGGAAAAAGATCTGTGCAAGGGGAAGGACGTACAAATAGTGGTTCTAAAACTGGTATAGGAAATCGAAAAAATAAAGGTATGAAAAAAAAGGAATTTTGGTTAGGTATCTCTAATAGGTAAAGGAGGTGAATCTATGAAACGGTTACGATTGCTTATGGTGTATGTACTAGTAGTAGTAGGTATGTTTAGTGTAGGCTTGTGGCTTAATGATATGAAACAAGATCAAGTGGATCAACGTGTGATTTCTACAAGAGCAGAAATTACTATCTATACAGATGGGGACCCTGACGTCTTGAAGGCTATAGGACAGGCCTACGAAAGAGAGGCACAAGTAAGAGTACATGTTATTCCCATACCGCAGAATCAAATGGGTACACGGTTAGCTTTGCCAGAAGCAGAGCAACAAGGGGATCTTGTGATTTCTACAAAATCCAATCTCAGTGAAGGGGTTGAGCATGGAGCCTTTCGTAGATTGCCAATTACTTTAACGTATTCGGTAGATACAGTATTCCACGGCCCGGATGAGCAATGGGTAGGGATATGGTATGATCCTTATGTCTTAGCCTTACACGATACCTTCTATAGCGGTCAGGGAAAATATGTAAACACTTGGTTTTCCTTAGCTTATACGGGCCCATGGCGTATAGCGGTCACTGATTTTGTAGCTGATGCATCGTCTACTACTTTATTGAATAGTTTTGGTGCTATCTATGGACTGGATGGTGCTATCTCCTATTTTGATAGTTTGCGGCCACGTATTGTACAGTATGCAAAAGCCTTGCCATCTTCAGTGCGCATGGCTGCTATTGGAGATGTACAGGTCAGTGTAGGACATTATTCGGATGCCAAATTCTATGAGGTTCATAAATATCCTTTGACGATTTTATATCCTAGGGAAGGTACTCCTTATGATTTGATGGGCGTAGGGATTCTAAAAGGATCCAGTAATGTTGGTGAAAGTGAAGCGTTTGTGAGTTGGTTACTTTCAGAACGGGTACAAGCTGTATTGAAAGAGGGGGATAGGTATTATTTGCCAACCAGAGAAACGGTGGAATCTCATAAAGACCGACAGGGCAATCATCTTGTGTTATGGAATGCAGGGATTGTGAAAGAAGAGCAAGATAAGATATTACAAGAATGGATACGACAAGTGCGTTTTAGAAAGGATACACCATGAGTAAGTTGTTAGGTTATATTAGTTTAGGTTGCGCCAAGAATTTGGTGGATACAGAGGTGATGTTAGGAGCTTTACAAGATAATGGCTATGAAATTACAGAAGAGTTAGAAAAAGCAGAAATTATTATTATCAACACATGCACATTTATCGAGAAAGCAAAAGAAGAATCGATCAATACTATATTAGAGGCTGGTCAATATAAACAATATGGAGACTGTAAAGGTCTTATCGTGGCGGGCTGTTTAAGTCAGCAATACCAAGAAGAATTGTTTACTGAAATTCCAGAAATTGATGCCCTCATTGGAACAGGATCTTGGAATCGTATCATGGAAGCTGTGGAGGCCATTCAACAAGGTCAACGTATTTGTATTATGGATAGTATGACAAATATGTATGATGAAGGCATGCCACGGATGATGACAACACCGGACTATAGTGCATATGTAAAAATTTCTGAAGGATGTAATAATGGATGTACGTTCTGTATCATTCCGAAAGTACGTGGGGCCTATCGCAGTCGATCTATGGAGTCTATTGAACGAGAAGTACAGCAGCTTGCAGAAGCAGGTGTGAAAGAAGTAGTATTAATTGCTCAAGATACTACCTACTATGGCGCAGATTTGAATAATGGTACACCGCTGCTTTCAGAGTTGTTGAAACGATTGGCGAAGATTGAAGGTATCGAATGGATTCGCATGTTGTACTTGTATCCAAAACACTTCTCTGATGAATTGCTAGAAACAATCATGACAGAGCCAAAGGTGTGCAAGTATATCGATATGCCGCTACAGCATATTAACAATACTGTGTTACAACGTATGAACCGTAAGGATACGCGGGAAAATATTGTAGCTTTGTTACATAAAATTCGTAATCGCAGCGAGCATATTACATTGCGCACATCCCTTATCGTTGGATTCCCTGGAGAAACAGAAGAACAATTCCAAGAATTGGCAGACTTTGTAAAAGATATTCGATTTGACCACATGGGTGTATTTACGTACTCTCAAGAGGATGGTACACCAGCAGGTCTGATGGATGACCAAATTCCTGAAGAAGTAAAAGAAGAACGATACCATACATTAATGGCTATTCAAGCACAAGTTTCAGAAGAACATAATCGTGATCTAGAGGGAACGATTCATCAAGGCCTAATTGAAGCCATCGATGAAGTAGAGCCGGGAAAATTTTTGGCTCGTGGACGTTTGCAAATGCAGGCTCCAGATGTAGATGGTAATATGTATGTAGAAGATGTAACAGGACTTTCTGAAGGCGATATTGTGACTGTAAAAGTATCACAAGGTTTCGCTTATGACGTGGTAGTAGAAACTGTATAGGATGGTGATAGCATGATCGTAGAATTAATCTCTACAGGATCAGAATTATTACTAGGACATATTGTCAATACAAATGTAAAATGGCTCAGCGAAGAACTGAACAATCGTGGCTATTCTGTGGCATATCAAACGACGGTGGGGGATAATCCTGAGCGTATGAAAGAGGTATTTCAACGAGCAGGGGAGCGAGCAGATATTGTGATCAGTTCTGGAGGCTTAGGTGCTACCCAAGGAGACATAACTCGAAAATCCTTGGCAGATGCGCTAGGATTACCTTTGGTATTTCACGAAGAAGCAGGTCGTGAGGTAGATTCTTTTTATGAGAAACAAGGTAGGGTGAAACCTTACGAATCTGACCGAGATCGGTATTTGCCAGAAGGGGCAAAGGTACTACATAATCCAGTAGGTGTGGCACCAGCAGTGGTAGTGGAACAGGATGATACGGTATATGTATTGTTACCAGGTCCTCCATCAGAATTACAAGGAACTTTTATAGAAAGTGTGAGTCCCTTTTTAGAGCGACGTTTTGGACAGCAAGGGATGATCTATTCTGAGCGGTATGCTGTGTATGGATATCGTGAAATGCAACTAGAGACTCTATTGCAAGACTTGATTCAGAATCAGCAGAACCCAACTATAGCACTATTGATCAAACCAGGATACATTGAAATTCGCTTAACTGCCAAAGGCGAGTCAAAAGCAGACTGTCAGGAGAAATTAGGTCCATGGAGGTCTATCCTATTAGAACGCTTGGAAGATATCCGTAGTTTAGATACATCGATGTTGGAAGACTTTCACAAGGTGGCGCTAGAAACCGGCATTACCATAGGGACGACTGAATCTTGTACAGGCGGCCTAGTAGGAAAAATCTTGACTGACTTAGGTGGTAGCAGTGGATATTATCAGGGTGGTATTATTTCCTATGCAAATGCGGTGAAAGAACAAGTATTAGGTGTATCATCAGAGACATTGGCAACATACGGTGCTGTCAGTGAAGAAACGGCTAAGGAAATGGTTGAAGGTGTATTTCGTGTATTACGTACAGACTATGCCATTGCGACCACAGGGATAGCAGGTCCAGGTGGTGGCAGTCAAGAAAAGCCAGTAGGTCTTGTGTATATCGGTATTGGTACACCACGAGGTATTACTGTACATAAAGAGATATTTATAGGGGATCGTACTAGTATCCGTAAGAGTGTAGCGGAACGAGCGATTCAATATGTATATAAAGAATTAATAGAAAGGTAGAACAATGGCAAAGGATAAAGCAAAAGAAGCAGCAATTGATATGAAAAGCGGATCTCAAGAAGATCGTATGAGAGCCTTAGAAGGGGCTTTAAAACAAATTGAAAAAGACTTTGGTCAAGGCGCGATCATGCGCATGGGCGAAGCGGCGGATAAAATGAACATTGAAGTCATTTCTACAGGTGTATTGGCCTTGGATTTGGCAGTTGGTGTAGGTGGATTCCCACGGGGCCGTATTATTGAAATTTATGGACCAGAATCTTCTGGTAAAACTACGGTGGCTTTACATGCAGCAGCAGAAGCACAACGTAATGGTGGCGTTGTTGCCTTCATCGATGCGGAACATGCCTTAGACCCTGTATATGCGAAAAAATTAGGCGTAGACATCAATAGCTTGTTGATTTCCCAACCGGATAATGGTGAACAAGGCTTAGAAATTACAGAGGCTTTGGTTCGCTCTGGTGCAGTAGACTTAATCGTTGTGGACTCCGTAGCAGCCTTAACACCTAAAGTAGAGATTGATGGTGAAATGACAGATGCTCACGTTGGGGTACATGCGCGTTTGATGAGTAAAGCATTACGTAAATTAACAAGCTCCATCAGTAAAACTAGAACGGTTATTATCTTTATTAACCAATTGCGTGAAAAAGTAGGCGTTATGTTTGGTAACCCAGAAACAACTACGGGTGGCCGTGCTTTAAAATTCTACTCTACGATTCGTTTAGATGTACGCAAAGGGGAAGCATTGACTTCAGCTAAAGAACATGTCGGTAATCGTACAAAAGTAAAAGTTGTGAAAAATAAAGTAGCTCCTCCATTCAAAGTAGCAGAATTTGATTTGATGTTTGGGGAAGGCGTTTCCTACGAAGGTACATTGATTGACATCGGTGCGAATATTGAAGTGATCAAAAAATCTGGTGCTTGGTATTCCTATAATGGAGAGCGTATGGGTCAAGGTAAAGAGGCTGCCAAAGTATTCTTGAAAGAAAACCCTCAAATTGCTCAAGAAATTGATGCTATTATTCGTGATACATTAGCAGCAGAACCATTGAATGTGCTTGGTCATGATGAAGAAGTGGATGAAGTAGCAACTACTGAAACTGTGGATATGGAATAATGGCATTTCGTACATCGAAAGAGCAGGAATGGACATTTGCATCAGCTATGGAGCAAGCTTTGCGCTTATTAGGGCCACGGTCCTTAAGCACCTTAGAGCTACGGCGTAAATTGTCTCAACGGTCTGTGCCTAGTGAGCTAATACAGGATGTAGAAGAAAAACTTCTATCCTTATCGTACTTAGATGATGAAGAATTGTCGGAAGAAGCGTTGCGTGCCTATATGGAGGCAGAAAAGCATAGTACCTATTACATTCGTGAAAAAATGCGCGAACGAGGTCTTGCTGTATCTTATGTATTAGATGACTATGATGAATGGTCGGTAGCGGTAAAGCTATTAGAGCAACGATTTCACATATCCGATGAGGAGCGGTTAGCAGCCATCGAAGAGGGTGAAGAAGATAAGTTTAGCAAGAAAAAAATAATTTATTTTTTGAAGAATCGTGGATTCGCTGTGAGTACAATTCAATCTATCTGTTATGAATGGGGCCCCTACTTAGAGTAGGGGCTTTGTCTTGACATTCCACGGTGTATGAACTAAAATTAAAATAGCCTTAATAATAAGCAAAATAAAATTTAAAAGCAAAATGGGCGAGAAACCGGGGAAGCGGATGTATCGACTTCTCCTTTTTTTATGCAAGTGGGAGGTGAACACGATTTTAGAATACAGCATTATTGCCGTAGTCATGGTATTAATTGGTCTTGGAGTAGGCTATTTATTGCGCCGCAATATTGCAGAAGGTAAGCTAAACAAAGCGGAAACAGAAGCTGCACGTATTGTTGCTGATGGCGAGCGCTTAGCGGAGTCTAAGAAAAAAGAAGCGTTACTGGAAGCAAAAGAAGAAATTCATAAATTGCGTGCTGATGTTGATAAAGAAAATCGGGATAGACGTAATGAATTACAACGTCTTGAACGACGGATTTTACAAAAAGAAGAGCAATTAGACAAAAAACTAGACAGTATTGAACGCAAAGAGGAGTCCTTGCACCACAAGGAACGCAATCTAGAAAAAGCGGAAGAAAAAATTGAGGTATTGCATCAACAACAAATGGAAGAGTTAGAACGAATTTCTAGCTTAACCTTTGATGAAGCAAAACAAATTTTATTGACAAAAGTAGAACAAGAGATTCGTCACGACACTGCTGTGATGCTTAAAGATCTTGAGCAACAAGCAAAAGAAGAGGCGGAAAAGAATGCCAGAGAAATTATTTCTATGGCCATTCAACGATGTGCAGCTGACCATGTAGCAGAATCTACAGTGTCTGTGGTGACATTGCCAAATGATGAGATGAAAGGCCGTATTATCGGTCGTGAAGGCCGTAATATTCGCGCCTTAGAAACGTTGACGGGTATTGACTTAATTATTGATGATACACCAGAAGCAGTTATTTTATCCGGATTTGATCCAATTCGTCGCGAAGTAGCACGAATTGCTTTAGAAAAACTCATTGTAGATGGACGTATCCATCCAGCTCGTATCGAGGAAATGGTTGAAAAAGCACGCCGTGAGGTGGAAACAACTATAAAAGAAGCGGGCGAGCAAGCTACTTTTGAAGCAGATGTACATGGCTTACATCCAGAAGTGATTCGTATTTTAGGTAGACTAAAATATCGTACTAGTTATGGACAGAATGTACTAAAACATTCTGTAGAAGTATCTCATTTAGCAGGTATGATGGCAGCGGAATTAGGCTGCGATGTAGTACTGGCTAAACGAGGCGGTTTATTACATGATTTAGGCAAAGCCTTAACACATGAAATTGAAGGATCTCACGTGGAAATTGGCGTAGATCTTGCTAAAAAATATCATGAAAGCGCATTGGTACAAAATTGTATTGGCGCTCATCATGGTGATGAAGAGTTTAAATCTGTAGAGGCTGTATTGGTAGCGGCAGCAGATGCTATTTCTGCAGCACGACCAGGAGCTAGACGCGAAACATTAGAAAATTATTTAAAACGATTATCTAAGTTGGAAGAAATCGCTGAATCTTTTGAAGGCGTTGAAAAATGCTTTGCTATCCAAGCAGGTCGAGAGATTCGCGTTATGGTAAAACCAGATAAAGTGGATGATGTGGAAGCGAACTTGTTGGTACGTGACATCATTAAACGAATCGAAAATGAATTAGAATATCCAGGACAAATTAAAGTTGTGGTTATTCGTGAAACACGAGTCGTAGATTACGCGAAAAAATAGTCTACATAAGTGGTTGGAGCAGCCTTTGGCTGCTCTAACTTCTTTTTTTTCACACTATATATGAATTGCATATATAGTGTGAAGAAAAAGAAAGTATCTGTAAGTAGGAGTTTTTTTATTTGTGTAGAATAGTATAGATAGAGAACGTATATATAATTTATACTTTTTAGTAAATACACTGTAGTGCATAGCTTAGGAGAATGACATGAGCAAGTTTTTCGATGATGATATAATTGAACAAGTCAAAGATGCCAATGACATTGTATCTGTCATTTCTGAGCATATTCCATTAAAGAAGAAAGGGAAAAACTATTGGGGTTGTTGTCCATTTCATAATGAAAAGACACCTTCTTTTAGTGTGACCCCTGAAAAGGGCTTTTTTTATTGTTTTGGTTGTCGAGAATCGGGGAATGTTATCAGTTTTTTAATGAAATATGATAATTTAACGTTTCCAGAAGCGATAGAAAGATTAGCTAATCGTGCTAACATTGCTTTACCAGAACGGACCGTATCATCAGCAGAACGAAAACGTATGGCCCGTATGGAATCTATGTATGAAGTGAATGAACTAGCTACAAATTTCTTTCATAATTGTTTAGTAAAAACAGAGTTAGGAAAACAGGGTTTAGACTATTTACTAAAACGAGGTCTATCCATGGAGACTATAACAAAGTTTCGCTTAGGTTTTGCTCCAGATGGATGGGATAAGTTATACAGTGCCTTTATTGGACGTGGAGTGGACCCTAATTTGTTATTAGAGTTAGGGTTATGCCGTAAAAATGAGCAAGGTAAAATATACGATTATTTTAGAAAACGTGTGATGTTTCCTATCATGGATGGAAAGGGGCGTGTGTTAGGCTTCGGTGGTCGTGTTATTGATGACAGTAATCCGAAATATTTGAACTCCCCAGAAACGGAAATATTTAATAAAGGACATTTATTATTTGCCTTTTATCAATCCTACCGTAGCATTCGTGAAAAGAAACAAGCAGTCCTTGTAGAGGGATATATGGATGTACTGAGTTGTCATAATGTAGGCATTACGAATGTAGTGGCATCGTTGGGTACGGCCTATACGAAAGACCATGGTAGGTTATTAATGCGTCAAGCAGAGGAAGTTGTTCTTGCCTATGATATGGACGGAGCTGGTCGTACAGCGGCTAAGCGTGCTATCGAATTATTGCAAAATACAGAATTTTCTGTTAAGGTAGTATCTATGCCTGATGGAAAGGATCCAGATGATTTTATCAAAAATCACGGTCCTGAAGCATGGCAAGAATTGGTGGATACATCGCCAAGAGATTTTGAGTTTTTACTGAATGAAAGCTTACGTCGTCACGATACTAATTCGGTAGAAGGAAAACGATCTGTTTTGGGAGATATGTTCCCCTTTATTGCGGGCCATGAAAGCCAAGTGCGCCGTGATGAATATTTAAAAGCTATGGCATTACCTTTGTGGTTAGATGTGAGTACTATCATTACTTACTTTAGGCAGTTTCTTCGACAAGGAAATATAGAATTAAAACAGCAGGATCTTAATGTGCCTAAGGAACATTTCACAGATGAAGAAGAATTGCTGTACTGGGTAGGTAAGGATAATACTATTTATACCTTAGTGAGCCAATATATAGGAGTAGAAGATATATCGCATCCTATGTATCGCGTCTATTATGAAAAGATTGGTGACTTGGTAACTAGAGGTGAAACATTGTCGGACATCCTTTTAGAAGGAGCTTTAGATGCAGAATCTTGGCACATGTTTGGCAAATGGTCGGTCTTAATTGACCGTGAAATGAATGAGGAATTATTGCACAATTTAATTCGAAGTGTGCGATTAAAATCCCTTCGCAATCAATATAAGGAACATAGTCGATTGGCAGACCAATTAAGTAGAGCTAATGATCCTAGATTTATAGAAGAGTTACGAATGTGTCAGGATTTACAAGAATTGATTAAACAGTGGTCTTGATGTAGTGAAAGGAAGAGCACAGTGGCAAAGAAGAAAAAAGAATCGCAAGTGCAAGAAATTATCGCGGTTTTATTAGAAGATGCGAAACGAGAAGGCGTCATTACAGCTAAGAAAATTTCTGATGCACTTTCAGAACAAATGGAAGTAACAGCAGAGCAGCTTGATAGTATGTATGCAATATTTAATAATTTAAATATTGAAGTCATTCCTGATGATGAGCATGCTTCTGAAAGTGACTTGCATCTACATGATGAATTATTAGATAAGGATATAGAAGTCGAAGTTGATGTAGATGTGGATGTGGAACATTTAACTAGTGACATCGATATTGCTACGGAAGAAGATGATGAAGAAAAAGAGATTAATCTTGATTTATCTATTCCTGAGGGGATGAATATTGATGATCCAGTGCGTATGTATTTGAAAGAAATTGGACGTGTTCCATTGCTATCTGGTGATGAAGAAATCATTTTGGCACAACAAATTGAGGCAGGTAATCAAGAAGGAGCTACCTATAAAGAAGTTCGTTTAGGTAGTAGCGCGAAACAGAAATTGATTGATGCTAACTTGCGTCTTGTGGTAAGTATTGCAAAACGTTATGTAGGCCGTGGTATGTTGTTCTTGGATTTAATTCAAGAAGGCAATTTGGGGCTTATTAAAGCAGTAGATAAATTTGACTATACAAAGGGATATAAATTTTCTACCTATGCCACATGGTGGATTCGTCAAGCCATTACAAGAGCGATTGCTGACCAAGCTAGAACCATTCGTATTCCAGTACATATGGTAGAAACGATTAATAAATTAGTACGTATTCAGCGTCAATTATTACAAGACTTAGGCCGTGAACCAAGTCCAGAAGAAATTGCTGAAGGCATGGGCATTACAGTGGAGCGTGTTCGAGAAATTCAAAAAATTTCTCAAGAGCCAGTCTCTTTAGAAACGCCAATTGGGGAAGAAGAAGATTCCCATTTAGGAGATTTCTTAGAAGATAAAGATGCGGTAGCTCCAGATGATGCGGCTAGCTTTATTTTGTTGCGAGAACAAATTGTTGAAGTATTTAGTTGCTTAACAGATCGAGAACAACAAGTGTTAGAATTACGCTTTGGTTTAAAAGATGGGAAGCCACGCACATTGGAAGAAGTTGGTCAATTCTTTAATGTGACACGGGAACGGATTCGTCAAATTGAAGGAAAAGCTTTAACAAAACTGCGGAATCGTGGGAAACGAGATAAAATTAAAGACTTTTTATAATGCCTAATATTAAGTAATAGTAGTTAGTATTGTAGGTAGGGATTGTAACTAATTGTGAAATAATTATGCTGTTATAGTCTTACGTATTAAAATAATGAACCCAGGGGGAAGTTGATATGTTTTGTTCAACTTCCCTTTGATGTATTTGATGGTATTATAGTAAATATCTTTTGTAGAGTAAAATAAAAATAGTGATATACTTATAAAGAGAAACTTTATAAAAAATACTTGCTATTTAATAATTGTGTGGTATAATTTATGTATAAATAATCATAAGTAGTGAATATATTCTGGGAGGTAATTATGATTAGCATGAAAAAACTAGGTCTTATCCTATGTACAGCTGTTCTTAGTGTAGGTTTGCTAGCTGGTTGTGGTAGTGATAAAAAAGAAGCGCAGTTAACACAAACAGCAGGGGTGTTGAAAGTTGGTTCTGAAACCACATTCCCTCCATTTGAATTTGCAGAAGAAAATACTAATAAATATATTGGTTTTGATGTAGATTTAAGTGAAGAAGTAGCCAAACGGTTAGGCTTAAAATTAGAGTTTGTCAGCATGGGATTCGATGCGTTGATTCCTGCTACACAATCTGGCAATATTGATATGATTGCAGCTGGTATTAATGCAACTCCAGAACGTGAAAAAGCATTAGCATTCTCTGAGCCATACTTCAAAGAAGGCGGTTTCATCACTATTGTTCGTAAAGATAATACGGATATCAAAAAAATGGATGATCTTGCTAATAAACGTGTAGGGGTTCAAATTGGTACAGTACCTGTGGAAATGGCAAAAGCAATCCCTGGTACAGATGTAAAAGAAATGGATTCTAATAGCAATATCTTCATGGCATTACAAGCAGGTACGATTGATGGTGCTATCATTGACCAAGCAGTGGCTATGTATTACTTGAAACAAGGTGCAGACAAAGATCTTAAATTGGTAGGAGAAGGCACAGATGCACCTCCATTCGTATTAGGGTTCAATAAATCTAACACAGCATTACGTGATAAAGTTAATGAAGCTTTGAAAGCAATGCGTGAAGATGGAACATATGATAAAATTTACTCCAAATGGTTCGCTAAGTAATTCCGCTATGTAGCCTGTGGCGCGTTTATTAGCAAATGGAAGACCGCAACATATTCCTTCTCAAACTGATACAGTGGTTAGGTTTGTTCAGGAACATGTTGCGGTCTTCTTGCGTTTGTGTGAGTTAGTAAAAAGGGGGCCACAATGGCTACTACTCGTAACTGCGCCGCTCAGGGAGTGGAAGAGCACGACATATTCCGACCCGAACTGATACAGTGGTTAGGTTTGCTCCGGAATATGTCGTGCTCTTCTAGCATTTGTCTTATTTTGGCATAGGGAATACCACACAGGCTACTACGCATAAGGGCCTTGCTCAGGGGTGGGGGATGTGGAAGAGCACGGTATACTCCTCACAAACGGTATTTCATAATGTATCGACTCTTGTAATGCTATGTACTCTGTGGCGGCTATAAGAAAATATGGCAAAGGGAAACGAGCAACACATTCCTTCACAAACGGTATTTCATAATGTTTGTTCAGGAACATGTTGCTCGTTTCTGTATTTTTATAATTTAGCTAGTAAGGATCGCCACAGGGCTACTACGCATGACTGCGTTCCTCAGGGAATTATAGTGTGTGTGCTAGTTTAATATATTCCCGAATGCGTTCGCAAGAGTTGTGGAAGGCTTTTTGTTCGTCAGCGGTTAGGTGCAATTCCAAGATTTCTTCGATGCCGTTTTTGCCGATGATGGCAGGGACGGAGGCAAAGACGTTGTGTTCGCCGTATTCGCCTTCTAGTTTGCACGATAGAGGTAATACTTTTTGTTCATCGTGGAAGTAAGCACGGATGATTTCTGTAACGGATGCAGCGATACCAAACTCTGTGGATCCTTTTCCGATGAGGACGAGGTAGCCGCCGTATTTCATTTGTTCTACTAGGGCATTTTCATCAAAGGTTGGGAAGCGGTGAGGAAGCTCTTGTTGAAGTTCTTTCAATGGTTTACCAGATACAGTAACGTGAGACCAAGGGACCATAGCGCTACCACCGTGTTCACCCATAGCATAGCAAGATAAAGAGCGACGATGTATGTGGATTTGTTCAGCTACTAATCGTTGCAAACGAGCAGAGTCTAAGGATGTGCCAGAAGAGATGATTTTGTGTTTTGGGTAGTTTAGATATTCTTGTACATAGGCAGCTACCACATCAGCAGGATTGGAAATGCTAACGATGAAACCGTTGAATCCCGAGGCTTTCACACGAGGAAGGAATTCACGCAATACTTCTATGGTAGACCCTAGTGTATCTAGTCGATCTTGTTCTGGGGATGGTAGAGGACCTGCAGAAATAACGAGAATATCGCAGTCTCCGATATCTTCAGGTTCGCAAGGGATAGCTTCTACACGATGTGGTAAGTAACTTACCGCATCATTAATATCGGTGGCTTGAGCAATGGCTTTGTCTTTGTCGATGTCTACCATGTATAATTGGTCAACCTCACCTTGTGTGGCAAGGGAAAATGCCACGTGGGAGCCCACATGACCAGTGCCGATAATGGCAACTTTTCGTAGTTCTATAGACATATTGTTCCTCCTGTGTTGAATGATAAAAGTAATTAGTAATATGTTATAGGATAAAACTTTTGAGTTCATTTAGTCAATACGTCACTTGTTAATCTATGCAGCTTGCAGCGTGTTAATTGAATAGGGCAATGGGAAGAGCACGGTATACTCCTCACAAACGGTATTTCATAATGTTTGTTCGGAGCACACCGTGCTCTTCTTGTTTTTTGATTCGGTCAGTAAATCTCGCAGCAAGGCTGCTATGCTTAACTGCATTCTTTAGGGAGCGGGATTGGTTTTGAATTTTTGATAGTACTTCCAGAGAAAACTATAATTTAAAATAAAGCTTCCCCAAATGCATAGTCTTTGTTCGGAATTGGTATGATATATGAGTGGCTGTTTATATATAAAACCTATGGATTGTATAGTATAATGAATGCATGACAAATTTAGAACTTGAAGAATTAGCGATACAATTAAATATTCCTGCGGTGGGGGTGGCGTCTTGGCCATTGCCGGTGGAGGCGTCGTTACATTTGGATACGCCCTATCCTTGTCCGTTTACGAATGGAAGTATTGAAGAACGATTGCAGGGGTCCACGACTATTGCTTCACCGAAGTCCGCGATAGTCTGTTTGTTTCCTTATTATATGCCTAGGGAAGGAGTGACGAATTTAGCTAGGTACTGTTGGGGCGATGATTATCATGTTGTGGTACGACAGTATTTGGAACGACTGGTGGATATTTTGCGTGAGCGCTATCCTGACGAAATATACGAAATTCATTGTGATACGTCACCTTTAGCGGATCGGTATATGGCATACTTGGCAGGCTTGGGGTTTTATGGGTGGAACCAAACATTTATCAACCCTACGTGGGGCTCCTATACTGTTATTGGCACTATTATGACGACGTTGGAATTGTCTCCTTCTGTACCGCTTGCACAGAGCTGTCTGCAATGTGGTGCTTGTTTGCGTGCTTGCCCTGGTAAGGCCTTACAAGGAGATCATTTAGATTATCGAACCTGTAAAAGTTATCTTACCCAATGTAAAGGGGAACTTTCAGAGGAAGAAGAACGAATTATTGGTAAAACACCTCTCATTTTTGGGTGTGATGTATGCCAGGAGGTGTGCCCCCACAATCGAGATATTCCTATGACGCCTATACCAGAGTTTCAACAGGTTACATCCTACATTGAGGTGGAGGAATTAGAAGGAATGACGAATAAGGAGTTTAAAGCGAAGTACGGCCACAAAGCATGGGCTTGGCGAGGAAAAAAAGTGTTGCTTCGCAATGCGGAGATTGTTAGAAAGGAAAAGCATGAAGGAAAGTAAGTCTGTTTCATTGTTTTTAATTATATTCTTAGGATTGCTCACAGCGGTAACGCCATTGGCGACGGATATGTATTTGCCAGCCTTGCCAATTATGCCTGGAGAACTGGATACATCGGCATCAAATATTCAAATGACCATCGGCATTATGACCATCGGTATTGCAGTGGGACAACTCTTTGCAGGACCTATCAGCGATGTGCTAGGTCGCAAGAGACTACTCATTGTGGGAAACCTACTTTGCGTAGTAGCTACCATTGTTTGCGCTTATGCACCAAATATTGAAGTACTCTTGTTGGGTCGATTTTTGCAAGGTGTGACTGGTTCCTTTGGAGTAGTTATCTCTAAAGCTATCGCTCGTGACCATGCATCGGGGGCGGCTCTAATTAAGTTGTTGGCATCATTGATGATGGTCAATGGCTTGGCGCCTGTTATTGCTCCATTAGTGGGAGGACAAATTTTGGCATATGAAACGTGGAGATTCATTTTCGTCGTTTTAGCAGGCTTTGCGATTCTTCTTCTCGTGGGGTCCATTCTATTCCGTGAAAGCTTACCAACAGAACAGCGTGTAGCAGGGGGCATTCAAGAGGCGCTCAAAAACTATAAGATGCTATTAAAAGACAAAGCTTTTTTAGGACAATGCGGTATTCAATGCTTTGCTTTTGGAGCCTTCTTTTGTTACATTAGTGGATCATCCTTTGTGTATCAAAATATTTTTGGGTTGGATGCGCAACAATTTAGTTATATATTTGGCATCAACAGTTGTGGTATCATTTTGTTTAGTATAATTAGCTCTCGTTTGAGTAATGTTATTAAGGATTACCAATTGTTGTACGGTAGTTTGTGTGTGCTATTCCTAGGATCCACTTTGTTCTTAGGAGCTATGGCACTGAATATACCATTCTTAGTGGTGACCACAATTTTATTCTTTACCGTAGGGACCGTGTCTCTATTCGGGGCGGCTAGTTTTTCTATGGCTATGGCAAATTACGGTCACCTAGCAGGTAGTGCATCTGCCTTATTAGGGTTTTTCTCCATGATGTCTGCGGGTGTTGTGTCACCTATCGTGGGGATCGGAGGGTCACATACGGCAATTCCTATGGGAATCACCATGGTGATATGTTCCTTGGCAGCAATTCTTTGCTATTATCGATTTGCTCGCCCTAGGGCATAGGTGTATTACTATAGCCAAAGTATTGTGGGTAAAGGTAGTGAAAGCGGCAAGTATTGAGTCTATACAGATAGAAAAAATTAGGTTTCTTTCGTTGACATAAACAGTGCTTGTCATGTATAATAATTGAGTCATAGTTTGGGTACGCCCAACTATTGCAAGCCGCATGAAGAGGTCAATAATATTTGGCTTCGGCTAGATAACCGCATTCAGCGAGTACGAATACAAGGAGGTGTCATAATGTACGCAATTATTAAAACTGGTGGTAAACAATATCGCGTTTCCGAAGGCGATGTAATCACTATTGAAAAATTGGATGTAGCAGCTGAAGGAACTGTTTCTTTTGACGAAGTTGTAACTGTAGTTAAAGACGGTGATGTTAAAGTTGGTACACCACTTGTGGACGGTGCAAAAGTTACTGGTACAGTACTTGAACATGGTAAAGCGAAAAAGATCTTGGTTTTCAAATACAAAGCGAAATCCAACTATCGTCGTCGTCAAGGCCATCGCCAACCATTCACTAAAGTTCGCATCGAAAAAATCGAGGCGTAAGTATCATGACTCACATTGATGTGAAACGCAATCGATTAGGGCAAATCATAGAATGTCATTTTCGAGGACATGCTGAAGCAGGTCCTTACGGAGAAGATATTGTATGTGCCGCTATATCCATGCTTTCACAGACATCGATCTTAGGTCTTCATGAGGTAGCTAAGCAATCCATGGAGTACAAAATAGAAGACGGTGAGTTACATATCCTACTTTCAGAACCCGTTACTGAAAGAGGACAAACTATATTAGAAACGATGCTTCTTGGTATCAAGAATGTGGCGGATCAATATAGTGATTTTGTTAGAGTGAGTGAACAATAGGAGGTGAACTACATGTTATTCAATATCCAATTACAACTATTCGCATCTAAAAAAGGTGCTTCCAGTACAAAAAATGGTCGTGATTCCGAGTCCAAACGTCTTGGAGTTAAATGCCATGACGGTTCTACTGTAAAAAGTGGTAACATCCTAGTTCGTCAACGTGGTACACATTTCCATCCAGGCGCTAACGTAGGTATCGGCAAAGATGATACTTTGTTTGCATTGGTTCCTGGCCGTGTAGCATTTGAACGTGCTGGTCGTTATAACCGTAAAGTTTCTGTATACCCTGTAGAAGCTTAATCATAACACATATGAAAGGTCACTAGATAGTAATATCTGGTGGCCTTTTTTGTTTGCATGGGGCAGGAAACTTTCAAAATGAACAAATGAATAGATGTATATTTCTGTTTATGCATACATAGTATTAATATTTGCTTTCATAATGTACACTAATTTTATATACATCAATTCATAAGTGGAGTATAATAAAAGAAAGGCTATATCTAATAAAATCGGTATAGCGCTTATGTTAGGACAAAGCCTAGAAAGATGTAGGCTATCATAGATCTACTAAGTCAGTAGAAAAGGAGTTTACTATGTATGATGTACACTCTTCCAAGGCGGAAGAATTTATTAATCACGAAGAGATTCTAGCCACTTTACAATATGCAGAAGAAAATAAGGAAAACCGTCCTTTATTGGATGCTATATTAGAAAAGGCAAAAACTCGTGTAGGATTAAATCACCGTGAGGCGATGGTACTGTTAGAATGTCCCTTGCCAGAATATAAGGAAAAATTATTTGCTTTAGCAAAAGAGATTAAACAAGCGATTTATGGCAATCGAATTGTATTATTTGCTCCTTTGTATTTATCAAACTATTGTATCAATGGTTGTGTTTATTGCCCATACCATGCAAAAAATAAAACCATCACTCGCAAAAAGTTAAACCAAGATCAAGTGCGTGAAGAAGTGATGGCCTTAGAAGCCATGGGGCATAAACGGATTGTTATCGAATCTGGTGAACATCCATTAGAAAATCCACTGGAATATATTTTGGAATGTATTGATACGATTTACTCCATCAAAAAAGATAATGGAGAAATTCGTCGTGTCAATGTCAATATTGCGGCTTGTGAAGTGGAAGATTATCGAAAATTACATGAGGCAGGTATTGGTACGTACACATTGTTCCAAGAAACATATAATAAAGAAAACTATGAAACCCTTCATCCAACAGGCCCTAAGAGCGATTATGCATACCATACAACGGCTATGGATCGCGCTATGGAGGCAGGTATTGATGACGTGGGCATTGGCGTCCTTTATGGATTGGAACACTACAAATATGACTTCGTAGGCTTGTTGATGCATGCAGAACATTTAGAAGCGAAGTTTGGTGTAGGCCCGCATACGATCAGTGTGCCTCGAATTTGTCCAGCTGATGATATCGATGTAGATGATTTCAGTAATGCTGTACCAGACGATATTTTTGAAAAAATTGTAGCTTTGATTCGTGTGTCTGCACCGTATGCAGGTATGATTATGTCTACTCGTGAAAGTCAAGCTATGCGTGAGCGTGGTTTAGCCTTAGGTATCTCGCAAATTTCTGGAGGGTCTCGTACATCTGTCGGTGGCTATGTAGAAGAAGAACCAGAAGAAGAAAATTCTGCTCAATTTGATACGAGTGACCGCCGTTCCTTGGATGAAATTGTGGAATGGTTATTACAATTAGGATATGTACCAAGTTTCTGTACGGCTTGCTACCGTGAAGGACGTACAGGTGACCGCTTTATGGCACTGGCTAAGAGTGGACAAATTTCTAACTGTTGTCAACCGAATGCATTGATGACATTGAAAGAATATTTACTAGACTATGCAGATGAGGAAACAAAAGCTGTTGGTGCGGCTGTTATCGACGTGCAATTAGACTCCATTAAAAATGATCTAGTGAAAGAAAAATCCAAAGCTTATATTGCGCAAATGGAAGAGGGAGAACGTGACTTCCGATTCTAGTCAAAATTTAGTGCATAGGGTATAATATTTAATATATAGTGTTTATATATTGAAGTTATAAACAGAAGATTGTGGGAGGACAGAATGGAACAAAAAGAGATGGTTGTTGTCGTTGACTTTGGTGGTCAATATAACCAACTGATCGCGCGTCGTGTACGTGAAAATAATGTGTATTGTGAGGTATATCCGTACAATAAAGCATTAGAAAAAATTAAAGAATTACAGCCAAAAGGTATCATCTTCACAGGTGGTCCTGCTAGCGTATACGAAGACAATGCTCCTAAAATGGAAGCGGAAGTATTTGAACTTGGCATTCCAGTATTGGGTATGTGCTATGGTATGCAATTTATGGCACATACATTAGGTGGTCATGTAACGTCTGCGGAAACACGTGAATTTGGTAAAACTCCAACTCATGTGGACGTGTCCTCACCATTATTTAAAGGACTTTCAGAAGAAGAAATCGTATGGATGAGCCATGTAGATTATGTGGCAGAAGTGCCAGAAGGTTTCAAAATCGTGGCACATACAAAAGATTGCCCTGTAGCAGCCATGCAAAACGAAGAGCGTCGTTTATATGCTATGCAATACCATGCAGAAGTATTACATACAGAACATGGTAAAGAAATGTTGCACAACTTCTTGTATGAAGTATGTGGATGCACAGGCCAATGGACGATGGCAAACTATGCAAAAACTGCTATTGAAGAGATTCGCAATGCAGTAGGTGATGGCAAAGTATTATTGGCATTATCTGGTGGTGTGGATAGCTCCGTAGCAGCGGCGTTAATCTCCAAAGCTGTAGGCGACCAATTGACTTGTATCTTTGTTGACCATGGTTTGATGCGTAAAAACGAAGGTGACGAAGTAGAAGCGGCGTTTAAAGATTCTGGTATGCACTTCATTCGTGTGGATGCAGAAGAACGTTTCTTAATAAAATTAGCAGGTCTTGAAGATCCAGAAGCGAAACGTAAAGCTATTGGTGAAGAGTTTATCCGTGTATTCGAAGACGAAGGTCGCAAAATTGGTTCTGTTGATTACTTAGCACAAGGTACAATTTATCCAGATGTGATTGAATCTGGTACTGGTGAAGCAGAAGTCATTAAATCTCATCACAACGTAGGTGGATTGCCTGCAGTAGTGGATTTCAAAGGTTTAATCGAACCACTTCGCAACTTGTTCAAAGACGAAGTTCGTCAATTAGGTGCTGAACTTGGTTTGGCAGATTACCTAGTATGGCGTCAACCATTCCCAGGACCAGGTCTTGCGATTCGTGTCATGGGTGAAGTGACAAAAGATAAACTGGACGTATTGCGTGATGCGGATTACATTTTCCGTGATGAAATCGCAAAAGCTGGTTTAGATCGTTCCATTAACCAATACTTTGCAGTGTTAACAAGCACACGCACAGTAGGTGTTATGGGTGACTTCCGTACCTATGATTACACATTGGCATTGCGCGGTGTAACTACAACTGACTTTATGACAGCTGATTGGGCACGTATCCCTTATGACGTATTGGATACTATCTCCCGCCGCATCGTGAACGAAGTAAACCACATTAACCGTATCGTGTACGATATTACAAGTAAACCACCAGCAACCATTGAGTGGGAATAAAGTAAATAGACTGAAAGCCAGTAGAACTTAGGAACTGCTGGCTTTTGTGTTGTATTAGAGTTGGTGGGGGATATTAGTATTATTTAATTAAAAGAGTATTACTGATAAAAATGTCGGTAAAATGTCGGTAAAATGTCGGTTTATATGATATTTTAATGTAAACAAATACGTAGACATGTTTAGGGGGATGAAATAGTTGGAAAATCCTTGGATAGCATATTATAATATAGAGTAAGTAATATGATGGTTAGCAGAAAGAATATATAATACAATAAAAACTTGAATAGTAATTGAAGTATATGATGTATATTATTTCTGAGTAGATGCACCTATATAAGATTGAAGCTGTATGGTTGAATGGAGCGGAGTATAGTAATGGCAAAAAAAACAAATGTGAATATAGGTTTTGAAAAACAAATATGGGATGCAGCTTGTATTCTTTGGGGGCATATTCCAGCGGCTGAATATAGAAAAGTAATAGTTGGTCTTATATTCCTTCGTTATATCTCAAGCGCTTTTGAAAAAAGATATGATGAGTTAGTAGCAGAAGGAGATGGATTCGAAAACGATAGAGATGCTTATGCAGAAGAAAATATTTTCTTTGTGCCGGAAGAGGCTCGATGGAGTAAGATTGCCTCTGCAGCACATACTCCAGAAATTGGAACGGTTCTTGATGAAGCAATGAGGGCAATTGAAAAAGAAAATGCAAGCTTGAAAAATGTATTGCCTAAAAATTATGGGAATCCGGATTTAGATAAACGAGTGTTAGGTGAAGTAGTAGATTTATTTACGAATGAAGTCAAAATGGATGGCACCGAGGCGAGTAAGGATTTATTAGGGAGAACGTATGAATATTGCATTGCTCAATTTGCGGCGTATGAAGGAACTAAAGGTGGGGAATTTTATACGCCACCAAGTATTGTAAAAACGATCGTTTCTATACTTAAACCATTTAATAACTGTCGAGTATATGACCCATGCTGTGGCAGTGGTGGTATGTTTGTGCAAAGTGAAAAGTTTGTGCAAGCGCATAGTGATAATCGTGGAAGTATTTCTGTGTATGGACAAGAGTCTAATGCAGATACATGGAAAATGGCTAAAATGAATATGGCAATCCGTGGAATCGATGCCAATTTTGGAGCATACCATAGTGACACGTTCTTTAATGATATTCATCAAACGTTAAAATCTGACTTTATTATGGCAAATCCACCATTTAACTTATCTAATTGGGGAGCGGACAAATTAAAAGAGGACGTTAGATGGAAATATGGTATGCCGCCAGCAGGTAATGCAAACTATGCGTGGATACAACATATGATTCATCATTTAGCTCCGAATGGAAAAATAGGTCTTGTGCTTGCCAATGGTGCCCTATCATCTCAGACATCAGGAGAAGGGGAAATACGGAAACGGATTATTGAGGATGATCTAGTGGAAGGCATCGTTGCCTTACCAACACAGTTATTTTACAGTGTAACAATACCTGTAACCTTGTGGTTCATTACTAAAAATAAGAAACAAAAGGGAAAAACTCTGTTTATTGATGCTAGAAAAATGGGCTATATGGTGGACCGGAAACATAGAGACTTTACTGAAGGGATTCAAGAAGATGGGACACTTGGCGATATTGACTTATTAGCAAAAACATTTGAAGACTTTCAAAATGGTGTGCTTGAGGAGAAAAAAGGGTTCTCTGCCATTGCCACTATAGAAGATATGGCAAAACAAGATTATATATTAACCCCAGGCCGATATGTAGGCATAGAAGAGGAAGAAGATGATGGAGAACCATTTGAAGAAAAAATGGCAAGATTAACATCAGAACTTTCTGATATGTTTAAACAGTCACGTGAATTAGAAGAAGAAATTAGAAAAAATCTGGGGGCCATTGGGTATGAAGTGTAATTGGCAAATAAAAAAAATGGAAGAAATCGCATACATTAACCCTCGTGAGATGTTAAAGAAAGGAACTATTGCTAAAAAAATTGGATTAGATAAACTAGAACCTTTTTGTAGAGATATTATAGCCTATGAGTACGAAGGGTTTTCAGGAGGGTGTAAATTTCGTAATGGTGATACTATTATGGCACGAATAACTCCTTGTTTAGAGAACGGGAAAATTGCTCAAGTTAATGTTCTTAAGCCTGGAGAAATTGGATTTGGATCTACAGAATATATTGTGTTTCGTGCAAAAGAAGGTGTAGATGAAGATTATCTTTATTACTTGGTATGTAGTCCAATTATTAGAGAACCAGCAATTAAATCAATGGTAGGATCATCTGGAAGACAACGAGTACAAACAAGTGTAGTACAAGGCTTAAATATTGAAATGCCCCCTATAAAAGAGCAAAAAGTAATAGCTAAAATTTTAAAGGGAATAGATGATAAAATTAGTCTTAATAAAGAAATAAACAATAATTTAGTGTTTAAATGTCTATATTGGACACATCTAGTTCTCCGAAGAGAAGTTTTGGCAACAAAGTCTCGCGTAATATAGATAATTGTATAGATTCTTCTTTATTGTTGTGAATCATGCTAAAAATAGGTGTCACAAGTAATGTAAAGTTAGATATTTCTTCAGATTTTAAATCACACACTGGCATTGAAGCAATATGTTTAGGATAAATATGAGGTTGTGCAGATCCTGTTTGTGATTCATATATCTCTGTTTGTCTTTTTTTTAACAATACATACCAAAAATAAACATCCTTGGTCATTGAACTATCAATATAAGATGAATCTGATGACCAAATAGGTTTATCCCATAAACTAACATATCCTGCATTAGCGCCTGATGCTGATATTGCAAGAACTGGTGCTACAGTATTAGAAATATTATGATAAGTCAATGGAGTAAGTCCGCCTGCAACAACAGGGACTTTACCAAATACAGCATTCTTTGATAATAAGTTTTTTCCTCGTTTAGGTATTATAGTATCTCCGATTACTTTATCACCGTAAGTAATATTAGGAAAAAAATAATCAAAAATTACCATAGCTTGTTGCTCTAAATTATTGTTTACCTCACCTCAATCAATACATCAAACTATAGAAAGGAGGGGCTATATGGTTTTACCCAATAAACTTAATATTGTTGATTCCTTAGAGCTTTTAAAGAAAGAAGAAAAAATTAGTAAAAAGAAAGCTGCAGAGCTATTTGAAAATAAGATACTAGATACATACTCGGTAGGTTCCTTTGCACAGTTAGCAGCGATTCATGAATATTTATTTTGTGATATCTATGAATTTGCGGGGGAAATTAGAACTGTAAATATAGCAAAAGGTAATTTTAGGTTTGCTCCAGTTATGTATTTAGATGCGTCACTAAGTAATATCGAAAATATGCCGCAATCTACATTTGATGAGATTATTGAAAAATATATTGAGATGAATGTAGCGCATCCTTTTAGAGAAGGGAATGGTAGGAGTACACGAATTTGGTTGGATTTAATATTAAAACAAGAGTTGTGCCTTGTCATTGATTGGAGTCTTGTGGACAAAGAAGATTACTTATTGGCTATGGAACGAAGCCCGATTAGAGATACAGAAATTAAGCATGTATTAAAGCAGGCTTTGACTGATAAAGTAAACGATAGTCATGTATATATGAAGGGGATAGACCATAGCTATTATTACGAAGGATATACGTTATATAAAGCAGAGGAGTTGTAGACTGATTTATCCTGGCAACGGTAGGATTTTTAGAAGAGGTACCGTTGCACTAGTTCTCTTTTGATAGTAAAAGGAGAATAAATCATGAAAGAACAGTTGACAATTGATATACTTCAATCTATGCTGCCATATTTGAATCAAGGTCAAAGCAAGCAATTACAAGTTGTGTTAGATAAGGTTTTGCTAGCATATGATGTGGTAATCTCAGAAGGTGCTGATACTGAAGATAATCTTAATTATGTAGAAATGTTTATTTCTGCTAAACGAATTGAAGGGTGTTCTGAGAAAACTATAAAATACTACGAATCTACAATTTTAGCTATGCTAGATTCACTGGACAAATGTGTTAGATACATTTCCACTGATGATATACGAGGATATTTGACTGAATATCATCATAAGAAAGGTTCAAGCAAAGTAACGATAGATAATATACGTCGTATTTTATCAAGTTTTTTTACTTGGTTAGAAGATGAGGATTATATTATTAAAAGTCCTGTTAGGAGGATTCGTAAGATAAAAACAGGAAGTAGTGTTAAAGAAACGTATACAGATGAAGAGATTGAAGCTATGCGTGATCATTGCAACACTATACGAGATTTAGCGATTATTGAGTTACTTGCTTCAACTGGCATGCGTATTGGCGAAATGATTTTATTAAATCGTTCTGATATTGATTTTAATGAACGTGAATGTGTCGTTTTAGGAAAAGGAAATAAAGAGAGGATTGTTTATTTTGATGCACGAACGAAGATTCACTTGCAAAAATATTTAGCATCTAGAAAAGATGACAATCCTTCATTATTCGTTTCCCTAAATAAACCTAACCATCGAGTTACTATTAGTGGCATCGAGTCGCGACTGCGAAAGTTAGGGAAAGTATTAGGAATTTCAAAAGTACACCCTCATAAATTTCGCCGTACATTAGCGACAATGGCTATAGATAAAGGGATGCCTATAGAACAATTGCAACAATTATTAGGGCATAAACGGATTGATACTACACTACAGTATGCAATGGTTAAACAAAGCAATGTAAAAATTGCGCATAGGAAATATATAGGATAGGGAGAGTTTATATGCCTAAAATAGGAGAATTAATTGATATTAAACATGGATATGCCTATAAAGGGAAATATATAGTAAGAGAAAAAAATGATAATATTTTGGTAACACCAGGCAATTTTTATGTGGGTGGTGGATTTAAGAATGAAAAAAATAAGTATTATGTAGGAGAATCTATAGAAGGCTATATATTAAAACCTAATGATATAATTATTGCAATGACAGATTTAAGCAAAGAGACTGATATATTGGGATATGCAGCTCGAGTTCCAAGTGATGGTTGTCAGTATTTACATAATCAACGAATTGGATTGGTAACAGTAAAAAGCAAAGATCTAAACCCAGATTATTTATATTGGGTTATGAGGAGTAAAATCTATCAAAAAAAGGTTGCGGCTACGGCAACGGGGTCAACAGTAAAGCATACATCTCCAAAGCTTATAAAAGAAATAAATATTGAGGTGCCAAGCTTACTGAGACAAAAAAAGATAGCAAATTTAATGAATAATATTGAACAAAGGATAATTTTGAACAATAAAATAAACAATAATTTAGAGCAACAAGCTATGACAATATACAAACAATGTTTTGATTCTGATGTAAATCAAGAATGGAAAAAAGGGGTGTTAAGTGATGTTGCCGACATTACGATGGGACAATCTCCTATAGGAACTAGTCTTAATACAGAAGGAAATGGAACACTCTTCTTTCAAGGAAGAACAGATTTTTCTTTTAGATTCCCTAATATTCGACTTTTTACAACTGAACCAAAACGGATGGCTTCTATTAATGATATATTAATGAGCGTTCGAGCTCCTGTTGGAGATTTGAATGTTGCACATATAGAATGTTGTATAGGTAGAGGCCTTGCAGCTATTCGGTCTAAATTAAATCATCAATCATTTATTTTTTATACATTACGTTTTCTTAAACGTAAATTGGATAGCTTTAATGGTGAAGGCACTGTTTTTGGGTCAATTAATAAACAAGCCCTTAACAACTTTCCAATCTTAATTCCTCCAGCTGAAAAGATAGATGAATTTGAAACATTAGTCTCTTTTATGGATTTAACTATTCGTAATAATTACAATGAAATACATCGTTTAAATCAAATGCGAGATATATTACTACCAAAACTTCTCTCTGGAGAACTAGATGTTTCCAATATAGATATTTAAGCCACTAAATTATTGTTTTATTTATAAAAGTATGAAAGGATTAAAATATGGGTAAGAGAAATAGGTGGTCTATAACAAATGAACTTATAAGAAAATCTAGAGAAGCTATGATTGCGGCTGTTCAAACTTATAATAATCCTACTATAGTATTTAAGACAGAAACTTTTATTACACTTGCTATTATTTCGTGGACTTATTTATTTCATGCATATTATAGAAAGAAGAGGATAGACTATAGGTATTATAAGAAGTTAGGAAAAGTAAAACGATATGATAAAACAAAACATGGTGCTTACAAATATTGGGAACTAGAAAAATGTATAAATGATGATCAGTGTCCCTTAGATAAGGATACAAAAAACAATTTATTGTTTTTAATTGGTATTAGACATGAAATAGAACATCAGATGACAAATAAAATTGATGAATATTTAAGTGCCAAGATACATGCATGTGCTATAAACTTTGACTATTATATATCGTTTTTATTTGGGAAAAAGTATACTTTAAGTGATGAATTAGCGTTGACAATACAGTTTTCACCCTTAAAGCCACAACAAAGAGAAGAAGTTACAGGGAATAATCATATAGTAACAAATGTAAAGAACTTTATTTCTGAATATGAGGATAATCTTTCACCGGATTCTCTTCAAAATTCTCGATATGCATATAGGGTATTGTTTGTACCTGTTAATGCAAAGCGTAAGGGTCAGGCTGATAAAGTAATTGAATTTGTTGACAGTAACTCTCCGTTAGCTGAAAATCTTGAAAAAAGCTATGCAGTATTAACCGAAACTGAGAAGAAAAAATATAGACCAGGTGAAATTGTATCAGAAATGAATAGTTTGGGATATACAAAATTTTCTATTTATAAGCATACAGAACTATGGAAAAGTAGAGATGCACGTAATCAAAAGTATAACTATGGAGTTTGTATTTCGGGGACTTGGTATTGGTATCAATCGTGGTTTAATATTGTCAAAGAATATTGTGAGAAGAATAGAAATGCTTTGTGTGAGGATGTGAGATAATGTTAACATTATATAATGAAGCTGATTATGAAAATTCAATTATTGAATTGTTTCAAAATCATTTAGGCTATGAATATGTATATGGTCCTGATATTGAAAGAGATTTTTATTCTCCTATATATGAAGATGTTTTGATTGACTCGTTATATAGATTAAATCCAGGATTACCTAATGATGGTATTCTAGAAGCTATATGTAAGCTTAAAAATTTTGACAATGGTGAGCTAGTTCAAAAGAATGCAACGTTTATGGATTACTTACAAAATGGTATTCCTGTAAGATATTTTGTTGATGGTGAGGAAGTTTCTGCTATTGTTTATATTGTTGACTATATAACCCCTCAAAATAACTCTTTCATTGTGGCGAATCAATGGACCTTCATTGAAAATAGTAACAAAAGACCTGATGTTATTGTATTCTTGAATGGCTTGCCTATAGTGTTGATAGAATTGAAATCACCATCACGAGAAGAAACTGATGCATCAGAAGCATATCGTCAAATTCGTAATTATATGCAAGAAATCCCATCTATGTTTATCTATAATGCTATTTGTGTTATGAGTGATCATCTAACCTCTAAAGCAGGTACCATAACATCAGGCGAAGACCGTTTTATGGAGTGGAAGACAAAGGATGGCAGTTACGAGAATACACAATATGCCCAGTTTGATACTTTCTTCGAAGGGATATTTCAGAGGGATAGATTACTAGATATTATTAAGAACTTTATTTGTTTCTCTAATGAAGGCTTACATAGTTTCAAAATTCTCGGCGGATATCATCAATATTTTGCAGTAAAAAAAGCAATCGAGTCTACGAAGCGTGCGATTGTGACAGATGGAAAAGGTGGCGTATTCTGGCATACGCAAGGAAGTGGCAAGTCTCTTTCAATGGTGTTTTATGCACATTTATTGCAGGAGGCATTGGATTGTCCGACCATTGTAGTGCTTACAGATAGGAATGACCTTGATGATCAATTGTATGGACAATTTGCTAAGTGTAAACAATTTTTGCGTCAAGAACCAATACAAGCCGAAAGCCGTGAAAACTTGCAAAAATTGCTGGCAGGTAGGACGGCTAATGGTATTATTTTTACAACTATACAAAAATTTGAAGAATCTCATGAGCCTTTGTCGGAACGGCGTAATATCATAGTGATAGCAGATGAAGCGCATAGAGGCCAGTATGGACTTACTGAGAAGATTATATTAAGTACCAACGAAGCGGGGGAAGATGTTGCTAAACGAGTTGTTGGCACAGCTAGGATTATTCGTAACTCCCTGCCTAATGCTACATATATTGGATTTACCGGAACACCTATTTCAGTAAAAGATAGAAGTACTCGAGAGGTATTCGGAGAGTATATTGATATCTACGATATGACACAAGCCGTTGAGGATGGTGCAACTCGTCCTGTGTATTATGAAAGTCGTGTTATAAAGCTTAATCTTGATGAAGAAGTTTTAAAAACAATTGATGATGAATATGATATGATGAGTCAGTATGCAGACCAAGAAGTGATTGAAAAGAGTAAACGCGATTTGGGGCATATGGAAGCTATTTTAGGGAATGAAAATACCATCAACTCTCTTGTAAAGGACATTTTAGATCACTATGAAAACAATCGGGAGCATTTGCTTACAGGTAAGGCGATGATTGTAGCCTATTCTAGACCTATTGCTATGAAAATTTACAAACGAATACTGGAATTGCGTCCTGAGTGGACTGAAAAAGTAGGCGTTGTTATGACATCTGGAAATAATGATCCGGAGGAATGGCATCAGATTATTGGGAATAAACAATATAAGGATGAATTGGCGAAAAAGTTTAAGGATAATAATAGCTCTATGAAAATTGCTATTGTAGTAGATATGTGGTTGACTGGATTCGATGTCCCTTCTCTGGCTACTATGTATGTGTATAAACCAATGTCAGGGCATAATCTTATGCAGGCAATTGCTCGTGTCAATCGAGTATTCCAAGATAAAGAGGGTGGACTTGTTGTTGACTATGTAGGTATTGCTACAGCTTTGAAAAAGGCTATGAACGATTATACGTCGAGGGATAAAAAGAATTATGGCAATACTGATGTAGCAAAAGTAGCATATCCTAAATTTTTGGAAAAACTCTCTGTTTGCCGAGATAAATTTCACAGATATGACTATAGTAAATTTATGAATGGCACAGATTTGGAACGTGCTAAGACCATTAGTGGTGCTGTCAACTTTATTATTGATAGAGAGAATATTGATGATAAAGATTCTTTTGTGAAAGAAGCACTTATGTTACATCAAGCTTTATCACTTTGTTCATCCCTAGTCAATGAACATGATAGATTCGAAGCTGCATTTTTTGAAGCGGTTAGGGTATTAGTTCTTAGGTTAACAAATCTTGGTGGAGATAAAAAAATATCTTTGCCAGAAATGAACGCAAGGATTAATGAATTGTTGAAGCAAAGTATAAAAAGTGATGGTGTGATTCATTTATTCTCAGATATTAAAGAAGAGTTTTCTTTATTTGATCCAAAGTTCTTGCAGGATGTTGCTAATATGAAAGAAAAAAATCTTGCAGTAGAACTATTAAAAAAATTGATTTCAGAGCAAGTTTCGGTGTATCGTAAAACCAATGTTGTTAAATCGGAAAAGTTTAGTGAGATTATGCACCGATCACTTAATGCGTACCTGAATGGGATGCTCACGAATGAAGAAGTGATTGAAGAGATGTTAAAGTTAGCCAAACAGATTGCAGCAGCTCATGAGGAAGGGGACCAATTAGGGTTGACTCCCGATGAAGCGGCCTTCTATGATGCATTAACAAAACCTCAAGCAATTAAGGATTTTTATACGAACGAAGCGCTCATTGCTTTGACGAAAGAACTAGCAGATTCACTACGTAAAAATAAAACGGTAGATTGGCAAAAAAGGGAATCGGCAAGAGCAAAAATGCGTATGCTGATTAAAAAGTTGTTAAAAAAACATAAATATCCACCTGAAGGTATGGAGGATGCAGTACAAACTGTTATGACTCAGTGTGAATTGTGGACTGACAACTATGATTTTGAAACTGAATCAGTTGTTTTTTCTTATGCCACTTATGAGGATGACGTACGATTAGTTGCAGAAGAAAAAGGGGAATATAATCGATAATACTGTTACATTTTTGGTGTGAGAATAAAAGTAAATAATGTAAAGAATAGCGGTAGATATGTAAATAGATATCGCTATTCTTTTTGTTTTTGTATTTATGCAATAGTTCTTTAAAATAGTTTTAACCGAATAGCGTGCCGTTCTCTAACATATCGTCGTTGAGTGCAAAATATTTTACAATATATTCGAGTAATACCTTTGTAGCCCAAATACGGAATTGGGTAGCCTCTTTTGAGTTTACACGATAACCAACAGCGATGATGGCGTCGAAGTTGTAGAAATTAGTAATATAGATTTATCCATCTCTAGCAGTTATTTCCATTTTAGAAATAACTGAACCTTCTGATAGTTCTTGTTTAGTGAAAATGTTTTTTAAGTGTTTGTTGATAGCAGGTACTTGGATAGAAAACAACGTTGCCATATCTTTTTGTGTTACCCAAAATATTTCGTCTTTAAATAGAACATTGGTAGATATATATTTTTATGTTCTAGATAATTGGATAATTAGGTGTAATTATTATTATAGAAGTCCTAAAATTATCCCAAAAAATATCTGAAAATTACCCAATAATTACCTAATAATTATCCGATAATTACCCAATGCATTATACAATAATTGCTCTAGGGGGGATGAAGGTGTAAGACTATGGTTTTTATTTATAATCTCCTTAAAGTATGTTACAATTAATAGAATACGGAATTCTTTATAAGGAGAGATTCGATGAAATTATTTTCTTCATTAGGAAGAGATTTAGGAATAGATATTGGGACCTTTCATACGCATATTTTTGTGGAAGGTCGAGGGGTGGTTGTATCAGAACCATCCATCGTGGCAACGGATGCAAAGCAAGAGAATATCGTCACCGTTGGGGAAGATGCACATCGCTTGCTATTGCGTAATCCAGAAACATTAGCCCCTATGAGTCCTCTGAAAGAGGGCTTTATTGTGGACTATCGTATTGTGTTGTCTATGTTAAAGTATTTTATGAACAAAGCATCCAAGGCGGTTCGTAGATCTCGTGTCGTCATGGCAGTGCCTTGTGGGATTACCGATGTAGAGCGAAGAGCGATGACAGATGCTATTATTCAGGCAGGAGCTCGGGAAGCTCATTTGCTGGAAAGTCCAGTGGCAGCAGCGATTGGTGCAGGGCTTCCTATCTTTGAGGCCCGTGGTAGTATGGCTGTAGATATTGGCGGTAGTACTACAGATGTAGCTATTTTATCTATGGGTGGTAAAGTAGCGAGCCGCACATCACGGATTGGTGGTAATGAATTAAACGAAGCCATATATCATTATATACGTAATGAGTTTTCTATTATGGTATCCGATGAAACAGTGGAAGACATTAAGCAAACTCTTGGTTGTGCGATCGCTCCATCTATCGAAGGGGAATACACTATCGTAGGTCGTCACTCTGAAACGGGACTCACCAAACGCTGTATCATTCGTAAAAGTGAAGTCTATGAAATTTTGCGACAACCTATTGCAGATATGGTGGTTGTTATACGCAGTATTTTGGAAAAAACACCACCTGAATTAGTGGCAGATATTATGGAAAGTGGCATGCTCCTTACGGGAGGTACGTCCTTACTTGAAGGGTTAGACCGCCACATCCAAGAGGAACTAGGCATTCCTGTACGCATTGCAGATACGCCCGGCGATACGGTGGCACTTGGTTTAGGAAGAGCTGCCGCAGATGTGCAACGTTTAGAACGATTGTTAGTGGCAAGTAAATTACGAAAGGGGCGATCTTAATGCAACAATCTGAACGCAAATGGTTGACTATGATCGTCATTCTTTGTACTGTACTAGGTGTTTTTGGATATGTGTGGAAACAAAGAACACAAGTTCCAGTGGTAACAGTAACTCTAGAAAATTTGATGGCCCCATTTACCTATGGAGCTAGTCGTTTCTTAGAAGGAATACATACGGGGATAGCGATTATTGATGATGGTATTCTACGTGTGAAAGATATGTCTGATATAGAGGAACGCAATGCAGAATTAGAGCAAAAGCAAGTGGCCTATGACGAATTGGTAGCAGAGAATATTCGGTTACGCCAATTATTACAATTTAAAGGAGAACAACCTCAATTTGCTTTATTAGCAGCCTCTGTAGTGACTCGTGATAGAGGGGCTTGGACGGATACATTCACTATTAGTAGAGGCCGTGCAGATGGGGTAGAGCCAAATATGGCAGTCATTGCTCCCCGTGGAGTCGTAGGCTTTGTATCAGATGTATATGAACATTCTGCACGGGTACAAAGCATATTAGATCCAAGATCTGCTACTGGTGTTATCGTGCAACGACCAGAATCTAGAATTGCATCTATACTGAAAGGGAATGGGAATCGCCCTATGGAGCCACAAATGGTGAACATTGCCTTAAATGGTGATGTGCTAAAAGGCGATACAATTGTAACTTCAGGGTTTGGAGGTATGTATCCAAAGGGATTATTATTAGGTCATGTGAAAGATATTGTCACTGATGAAGAAGGTTTTGTGAAACATGCAATCATTGAGCCTACGGTAGACTTTCAAAGTTTAGAAGAAGTATTCGTCATTACCAAATCCTTCACGGCGCGACCAGAAACACCAAAATTAGAGCCAAAATTGATTCCTCGCACGCAACGAGATCAAGTAGAAGGTGCTAAAGGGACGGTGCAACAATGAAGCGATTTGCCTGGACATTGATGTTAGTAGGTGTGATTATTATCCAATCTTTAGTCGTACCTAGATGGTTTCCCTACTCTTGGGCACCTCATTTGTTGCTAGATATTGCCTTAGCCGTTACTATACTGAAAGGGCGTTCCTCTGGACTGCTATTAGCAGTTGTAGGGGGTATTGTCCAGGATGTGATGATTGGTAATTATTTTGGATTACATGTGGTATCCTATGCCGCAGTGAGTTATGCCTTAGGGTCTATACATTTGACTATTTATGAAGAACAATGGTATGCCAGTGCTGGGTGGATTGGACTAGGAGCGGCGTTAGTGATGCTAGTGCAAATAGGCTTATTGTGGATTGTGCAGGAGCCTATCATATTGACTACCTATATTTGGAATCATGGCATTCCTTCGATAGGTATTGATGCCTTAGTGGGAATCTTAGTGCACAAACTAGTATGGCGCTGGGAAGAAAAAGATGAATACATGTGGTAGAAAGGAGAGACTATGTTAAAAGCACTATATAAAAAGAAAAAAACTACACGCTTTGATGTGTTGTTAACTATAGTCATCCTCGTTTTTGCTGTTTTATTAGGACGTGTATTTTACTTACAAGCTATTGAAGGTGATTATTACCGTGGAAAAGCAGAGGGGAACCGGTTACGTATTTTATCTATGACGGCTACTAGAGGGTTGATGTATGATCGAAATGGTCAAATTATCGTCGGCTCACGACCTGCTTATATGGTATCTATGTTGCCAACTGGAAAACAGGCAGATCCAAAAGTGTTAGAACAATTGGCTGCTTATTTGCAAGTGCCAGTGAAAACCTTAGCAGATAAAATAGAAGCTCATAAAGGTGGTTATGAACCAATTAGATTAGCTAGTGATGTAACCTTAGATAAGGTCACAAAAATTGAAGAACATCGTCACGAATTACCAGGTATTACAGTAGATGTAGAACCACTTCGCTATTACCCTCATGATACGATGGCATCTCAACTATTGGGCTATGTAGGAGAAGTGAGCGAAGAAGAATTGGCAAAAGTAAAGCAAGCAGAATTAGAAGGCACAAATTCTGGAGGCCCTATTGGAGCGGGTACGATTTTAGGAAGATCGGGCCTTGAGAAAATGTATGACTCTGTCTTGCGTGGTGTTGATGGTGGTCGTCAAGTAGAGGTAGATGCTAGCGGACGACCTGTTGAAGAAGTAGGCCGTAAACATACAGTACCAGGGCGAAATATTCATTTGACAATTGACTTGAATTTGCAAAAAGTGGCTGAAAAAGCTGTGTATGATCAATTAGCTACTCTTAGATCGCAAGGTATTCCTGCAAAGGGTGCTGCCGTTGTGGCCCTAGATCCTAACACAGGAGCTGTATTGGCGATGGTTAGTGCCCCAGGATTCAATCCGAATTGGTTTGCCAAAGGGATTACCACAGAACAATGGAACCAACTCAATACTGATGCGAATCATCCTTTTGAAAATAAAGTAGTTACTGGTGAATATCCACCAGGATCTCCTTTTAAAATTATTACTGGCGCAGCCGCATTAGAATTAAAAAAAGTAACTCCTAATGAAATGATTTACGATAGTGGTAAACACTGGTTAATTGATAAGCGAAATGCAGAGGGAGAAGCCTTGGGCTGGCTTGACTTTAATAAAGCCTTAGCCAAATCTGATAATGTGTATTTCTATGAAATGGGTAATCGCTTAGGGATAGAAAATATTGATAAATATGCTAAAATCTTTGGATTAGGAGAAAAGACAGGTATTAAGCTCTATGATGAGGGTCGTGGTAACTTAGCTAGTCCAGAATATAAGAGGAAAGTATTTAATCAAGATTGGTATTTAGGGGAAACTTTTGATGCTGCTATAGGTCAGTCTTTTACCTTAGTCACGCCTATACAGATGGCAGTGGTTATGTCTGAAATTGCTAATGGAGGGATTCGTTACCAACCGTATGTGGTGAGCCGCATTGATAATGCAGATGGAACGCCAGAAGAAATCTTTGGACCTAAGAAGCTAGGCGTTTTACAAGTGTCTAAAGCAGTTATGGATATTGTTCGTAATGGTCTTAGAGACGTAACGTTGGAAGGTGGTACAGCAGGGGAAATTTTTAAAGGATTATCCCTAGCAGTAGCTGGTAAAACAGGAACTGCAGAGAATGCTACTGGTACTGACCACGGTTGGTTCGTTGCCTATGCCCCTTATGACAAACCCCGTATTGTTGTAGTAGCCCTTGTGGAGCAAGGTGGCTTTGGAGCTAGCTCAGCCGGCTCTATTGTGCGTCCTATTTTAGAAGAATATTTTCATATTCCTAAACCAGTTGTTGCACCAGTGAACGGGAAAAAAGGTGATCCCAAAACGGGCACATCTTCTATAAAAGAGCAAAAAGTAGACTAGGAGTATACTATGTGGCAGAGAATTATACGAGAATGGGATTGGATTTTGGTGCTGTCCACGATTAGCCTTATCATCATAGGATGCATTGTGATTGGTAGTGCTACGCATGTGAATCGCGAAGGTTTACAACTAACGGGACTGGTATCAAAGCAATTACTATTTTTTGGATTAAATATCATAGCCATTGTAGGTCTACAATGGCTAGATTATGAGCGTTTGCGTCCCTATGCTAAATGGATTTATGCAGCTACCATCCTCATGTTATTGGCTGTTATGATCGTGGGTACATCAGCACTGGGTGCGCAGCGCTGGATTCAGATTGGTCCGATTACTATCCAACCATCAGAGTTTACAAAACTGATGATGATCATTAGCCTTGCCAATATGTTGGAAAGTCGGGTAGAAAAATTAAATTCCTTTAAAGAACTGTTGCCAGTATTCTTGTTTTTAGGAATTCCGGCACTACTAGTATTTAAGCAACCTGACTTAGGAACATCCTTAGTGTATGTGGCTATTTTGGCAGGCATGCTTTTTGTTAGTGGTATTCGAATGCGATTAGTGCAGATTATGGTAGGTACCATGGTGGCATTAGCTCCGCTAAGTTGGTTTGTTTTGCAAGAGTATCAAAAACAACGGATTATGGTATTTTTAAATCCCAATGTAGACCCATTTGGAGCCGGATATCATATTATCCAATCTAAAATTGCAATCGGTTCAGGTTTGCTATTTGGAAAAGGCCTTTTTGAAGGAACCCAAAGCCAGCTGAACTTTTTACCAGAAAACCATACAGATTTTATTTTCTCCGTGGTCGGAGAAGAATTGGGTCTTCTTGGGTGTTGTGTGGTCTTAGGATTATTGTTAGTGGTTGTATATCGTAGTTTTTTAATTGCCAAACGATCAGTAGATCCCTTTGGTATGCTAATTGCTACAGGTATTGGGTCTATGTTTTTGTTTGAAGTCTTAGTCAATGTAGGTATGACGACAGGGATTATGCCAGTAACAGGGATCCCATTGCCTTTCATCAGTTATGGTGTTAGTGCTTTGACCACCAATCTATTGAGTATAGGTTTATTATTGAATATAGTAATGCGTCAGAAAAAACGCATGTTTTAATTGTTAGAAATGAGGCTTGTGCCTCTAGTGAGGTTGTATGATTCACTTAGATCCATCATGGTTACAACATGTGGAAAAACCGGCTCGTTATACCGGCGGGGAATGGAATAGCATTGTAAAAGACCACAGTACAGTGGATGTGACAATGGCCTTGGCATTTCCTGATGTATATGAAGTAAGTATGAGCCATTTAGGAATAAAAATTTTATATGGTTTGTTAAATGAACGTCAAGATGTGGTGGCTGAGCGTGTCTTTGCGCCTTGGCACGATATGGAAAAAGAAATGCGAGACCGTAAGATTCCTTTATTTTCTTTGGAAACCAAAACACCAATTCGCGAATTTGATCTATTGGGATTTACATTGCAATATGAAATGAGCTATACCAACATCTTGAATATGCTGGATATGGCAGAGATCCCTTTCTATAGCAAAGATCGAGATATGTCTTTCCCATTGCTATTAGCAGGGGGACCTTGTGTATATAATATTGAGCCTATTGCAGATTTTTTTGACATCGTGTCTATCGGTGAATCGGAAGAATGGCTTGTGGAATTTGTAGAACTATTTAAAACAGAAAAAGCGAAAGGTTTTCCAGGCGGTAAAGAGGCATTCTTGCGCAAAGCAGCCTTAATTGAAGGGACCTATGTACCTGCTTTATATGAGCCAGAATACACAGAGGACGGTCATTTTAAAGGATTAAAAATTTTGGCAGAGGAAGCGCCGGCAGTTGTAAAAAAACGTATCGTAGAAGATGTGGAACACTCCTATTATCCGACAGCACCTATTGTGCCATATTTAGACGTAGTCCATGATCGGGCTGTATTAGAATTATTCCGTGGTTGTTTGCGAGGCTGTCGTTTCTGCCAAGCTGGTATGTTATATCGTCCTGTTCGTGAAAGAACGCCGGAACGGTTATTACAAATGGCAAAGGATATTATTGCCAATACCGGATATAATGAAATTTCTTTAATGTCTCTAAGTTCTGCAGATTATTCTAAATTGCCAGAATTAGTAGATATGCTGATGGAAGAATTTAAAGATAAACAAGTCAGTGTTAGTCTACCATCTTTGCGTATTGACGCATTTTCTATTGATATTGCAAAAAAAGTGCAGCAAGTGCGTAAAAGTGGCTTAACCTTTGCTCCAGAAGCAGGCTCTCAGCGTATGCGTGATGTGATTAACAAAGGTGTTAGTGAAGAAGATTTGATGGCAGCTTGTGAAAATGCTTTCAAATCTGGTTGGAACACAGTGAAATTATACTTTATGATGGGCTTACCGACGGAAACCGATGAAGACGTAGCAGGCATTGCTGACTTAGCTTATAAAGTATTAGATTTGCACCGAGATATTACAGGCAAACGCAATGGCAAGGTGACAGTGAGTTGTTCTTTCTTCGTACCGAAAACACACTCCCCTTACCAATGGTATGGTCAACAAGATGTAGAGGAGATTCATCGTAAACAGAGATATTTAAAATCTCTTATCAACAATCGGAATATTTCCTATCATTATCATGATGGACATACAGGGTATTTAGAGGCTATCTTTGCTCGTGGAGATAGACGATTAGCGCCATCCGTCATAGAGGCATGGAAACATGGCTGTAAATTTGATGGCTGGACAGAGTATTTTAAATACGATACCTGGATGCAGGCTTTCAAAGATACGAATATTGATCCAGATTATTATGCTCGCCGTGACCGTAGCTTTGAAGAGGCATTGCCTTGGGAACATATTGATGACACCGTAAGTAAAGCCTTTTTACAACGTGAATGGGAGCGTGCTGTAGAAGGCATGTTGACGTGGGATTGCCGTCGTAAGCCATGTAATGGCTGTAATGCTTGTCCAGAGCTAGGCACACCAATTATTGATTATAAGGAGGGTGGACGTGTTGAGAAAGTTACGTTTGGCCTTACATAAGGGAGAAGAACTTCGCTTTTTATCCCATTTAGATTATGCCTCCGCCATAGAGCGTATGATTCGTCGTAGTGGGATTAAAATGGCTTATTCTGAGGGATTTAATCCACATATGAAGATTAGTTTTTCCTCTGCCCTTGCCTTGGGTATTACGGCTAGTGCTGAATATTGTGATATGGATGTGTTAGAAGAAGGGTCATTAGAAGAATTGATGAGCCGACTTTCACAATCAGCGCCAAAAGGCTTAGAAGTGTTGGATGGACGATTCATGCCGGATAAAGTGAAAAAAATGATGGCCATATGCAATTATGCTGTCTATGAGGTGACAGGCCCGGCCGTAGAACGCGCAAATTGGGAACAGTTGCTGGAACCTTTTAATAGTGCAGACGAAGTATTATATGAAAAAGTAACACCGAAGAAAACAAGAATGATTGATGTGAAACATTTCATTAAAGAACCCTTGGTAGCAACGGTAGACGGAGATATGGTTACAATTCGTATGGCTATTGGCGTATATCCAGAAGGGACTATGAAGCCAGGGGATATGTGGAAATTGGGCAAAGAGCAATACGGTTGGCCCGTAACAGATAGTTATTCTATTCACCGTGAAGCGATTTTGATTGAAACGGATGGGGCTTGTATTACGCCTCTAGAAGTGGAATAAGGAGAGACTATGAATCGATTATATGCCAATGTGATGAAAGAGGAAACCCGTCTTGCCATTGTGGATGAGACAGGGGATTTACAACAAATTATATATGAACGACCACAGCTATCGAATCGCGTAAATCATATGTATAAAGGGGTAGTGAAAAATGTTCTACCTGGCATGAGTGCAGCTTTCCTCGACATTGGCATCGGTCAAAATGTGTACCTAAACCTACAAGAACAAGGGAAACAGAAAAAAGTACATGTAGGGGAAGTCTTATTAGTTCAAGTTGTGAAGGACGCCATGCTGGGAAAAAGCGCTCGTGTTACTACTGATGTTAGTTTGGCTGGTCACTACATGGTATTATTGCCACAAGATCAACAGATTCATATTTCTAAAAAGATTACAGACCCAGAGTTGCGTCAGTCTTTGAAAGATATGGCACAACCTTATTTAGAGCGGGGAGTAGGATTTATTTTGCGCACCGCAGCTATGGGTGCTAGTGAAGAAGAAATTGCTTGTGATATGGCCTATTTACATCAGACTTGGGAACACTTGCAAAAGCGCTACAAGGTAGCACAGAATGGAACGGAAATCTATGGAGATGCCAACCTATGGTATCGTGTCATTCGTGACTACGTAGGACCTACGGTAGGTTCTATTATGGTGGATGATGTAGCTGCTTATGAAGAGTTGCAACAATTATTAGGAGCAGGACGATTTGGTAAGCCTGTAGAAGTCAGCTTTTGGAATCAGAAGGAAGATATTTTTAAAACACATGGTATTGAAGAACAAATTGATGCTCTTTTAAATCATCGCATTGATCTACCCTCTGGTGGATCCTTACAGATTGATCAAACAGAGGCTCTCACTGTGATTGATGTAAACTCTGCTCATTACAGTGGTAAGAATGAACAAGTGGGACAGGTGGCAAAACGAGTGAATCAAGAAGCGGCCCATATGATTGCTAGACAATTGCGATTGCGAAATCTTGGGGGAATCATCATATGCGATTTTATAGATATGCCTAAACAGGATATGGAAGAACTAGTACAGTTGATGAACCACTTAGTGAAAAAGGATCCTATTAAAACCGTGGTATGTGGTATTACTTCTTTAGGTTTGTTGGAGTTGACACGGAAACGGGAGCGCCAAAGTATTCCATCTATCCTCTTTGATACTTGTTCCAGTTGTGGTGGTACTGGACATGTACTAAAAGGAGAAACTGTGTATTTGCAAATCTTACGACGTCTGCGGGAATTGTATCGATTTGGTCGATTAAAAACGGATGTATCCATTGTGGTGCATCCAGATGTGGGGCAATTCTTTACCAAACAAGTATTGGAGTCGTTACGTACAGAGTTGCAAAGAACTATACAGATTGAAAATGATACCACAATGGGATTAGAAGCCTATTCCCTATTAGCCTTAGGTGATGTATAATAATAAAATTAGTACTAAAAACAATTACAGTTCTCTATATGAAATGTAATGTTTTTAAGAAAAAGTGCTTGGGATTGCCAAGCACTTTTGTTGTTATTTGCAGGAGGGACTTGTGTCATACCTTGAAATATTAATTTTATCGATAGGTCTTGCTATGGATGCCTTTGCGGTTTCTATTTGTAAATCATCACAAATGAAAGATGATCCTACTTATAAGAAAGTATTATTAGCATTTCTATTTGGCGCCTTTCAATGCATGATGCCTATTATAGGGGCAGCCGTAGGAGCTCAGTTTTCGCAGAACTTTGATGAGTGGGACCACTGGGTTATTTTTATTACCTTAGGCTATTTGGGTATTAATATGATTCGTGCCTCTCTCAACGATGAGGAAGAAGATAAAACAAAGGTGGATTGGAAAGAAATGTTAGCGTTGTCCATTGCCACTAGTATCGATGCATTGGCAGTGGGAGTCACTATTGCCTTATTACATGCGGATGTACTCACTACGTCAGTTACCATTGGTGTGATTACCTTCTTAGTATGTCTGGTGGGCATATTTAGTGGGTACCATATGATGAAAGCATTCCGTGAAAGAGCGGAAATGGCTGGGGGCGTTATATTGATCCTGATTGGAGTGAAAATATTGCTGCAGCATTTGGGGTACTTGCCTCGCTAAATCGTCTCTTGTGTTGCTATTCTGTCCGTGGCTCTTTATTGTTAGTGTAAGGGAAAATCGCCGCACATTCCTCCACAAACTGATACAGTGGTTAGGTTTGTTCCGGAACATGCGGCGCTTTTCTAGCGTTTGTGCTATTTAGGTAATTACAGTGCCACGGAACGTTCTACGCGACATGGCGTTCCTCACGGGATGGGGGTACACCGTGCTCTTCTTGCATTTTTGTGATTTAGGTGTAAAAAATGCCACAAGGCTACTACACCTAATGGCATTCCTCCACAAACTGATACAGTGGTTAGGTTTGCTCTGGAACATGCGGCGCTTTTCTAGTGTTTGTGCTATTTAGGTAATTACAGTGCCACGGGACGTTCTACGCGACATGGTGTTGCTCACGGGGGAGAAAAAAGTGCTTGACGGAATATATTTAGTAGTTTATAATAGTTAAGTATTCACTTGGAGAGGTGTCCGAGCGGCTTAAGGAGCATGATTGGAAATCATGTGTGCGGTGATACCGTACCGAGGGTTCAAATCCCTCTCTCTCCGCCAAGGTTTAAAAGCGTTTATGCATTGCATAGGCGCTTTTATTGTTATATCTATTGTATTTTGTGGCAAGATGGTATATAATTAACTCAACAAAAGTTATAGTCCCCATTATAGGGTAAACAAAAAAGGACGGGTGCAACCGTCCTTTTTGCTTTCTTATTTTCTGTTCTTGAAGAACTCAATCACCATATATGAAATAATATGGATTAAGATACCTTGAAGAACAGGGGCGAGAAAGACGCCAATACATAAAAAGTTAAAGTCACCCATTTAGGGCTCACCCCCCTTTCTTTAAATAAAGGGTTATATAAAGTATACCACATTTTATACTTGAATATATGCGGATATTCGTCCTTTTTGCTTTGTTTTACACCTAGTATCTTACTCAAAAGAATGGTACAATAATTCCGTATGAGGAGGCTTTGTATGGATTTTTTATGGTTATTATTTGACATTATTGGAACAATTGCCTTTGCGATTTCTGGCGCACTTTTGGGGATTCAACGGCGTATGGATATTTTTGGTATACTGATTTTGGCGCTGGTAACTGCTATTGGCGGTGGGATTGTGCGAGATGTTATGGTAGGGCGCATACCGCCCACATCTTTGCAAACGGGCTTATATATTTCTATCACGTTAATTACGGTTGGGATCATGTTTATCATGTATCGTTATGGCTGGAATCGTTATATTGAAGGTAAAGGTGCGACGAAAGTGTATCTGATAGCAGATGCCTTAGGTTTGGCTTCGTTTACAGTGACAGGAGCGACTATTGGGATAGCTACAGATCCAACTAACTTGGTGCTCACCGTTGTGTTAGGTGGAATTACAGCTGTGGGTGGCGGTATTATCCGAGATATTTTAGCACATCGCACGCCGAGTGTGTTGAAAGAAGAAGTGTATGCCTTGCCAGCTTTATTAGGTGGGATTGCCTACTTCGTAGTGTATGCTATAGGACATCAAATAGTGGCATCCTATGTGACATTCCTTATCGTTTTTATCATTCGCATGATAGCCATTGAGTATCATTGGAATCTGCCGCGTATTGATCGGATTCATCGATAATTTACATATGACTAATCAAGATAATAAGCAAAGAATACTATAAAATAGGAGATATATAAAACATGAGAAAACAACAATGGCGACATAAGTTTGCGATTATGGCTACAGCGGTGGCAACTGCGGTATTGAGCCATGCGAGCACTGCAGAGGCTACGACAGTACTCTATGTACCACAAGATGACCGCCCCGTGAGTTTAGCCTATACGGTGGCTACGGCTCAAGATGCAGGATATACGGTGTTAACACCACCTCAATATTATATTTCAGGTCGTAACTTTCAAGGAAATGCAGAAGCCATTTGGAAGTGGGTTGATGAGAATATTAGTAAAGCAGATGTGCTTGTGTTAAGTACAGACTCTTTAATCTATGGAGGCCTTGTAGATTCTAGAAAACACAATTTAGATTTACATACCTTGGAATATCGAGTGCATCATATTGAAGATTTGCACAAAAAATATCCTAATATACCAATGTATGCATTTGGTACGGTGATGCGCTCTCCTCGTGCTAGTGGTGGCGGTGTGGAGCCAGCCTATTATGATCAATATGGTCCGACTATTTTCCGTATTGCTGCTTTACAAGATAAATTGGACAGTCAAAAATTGACGGCAGATGAACAAAAAGAGTTGTTCATGTTGCAAGCTACGGTGCCAGTGGAATTTTTACAGGACTGGTTCCATCGTCGTCAAAAAAATATGGAAATTAATCGTCAATTAATTGATATCACTAAAAAAGGTGTATTTAAATATTTTGCATTAGGTCATGACGATACTAGTAGTTTATCTCAATCGGCTATGGAAGGTCGTTATTTACAAAAATATAGTAAAGGACTTTCCCCTACGCAATATGGTAGTTTCCCAGGAGCAGATCAATTAGGATTGTTATTAATCGCTCGTGACCATGTGGATCGCAATCACTTGACGCCGACATTTGAGGTTATTTATCCATTAGGTGGTGGTGGTGAGACAGTACCGCATTATGAGGACCAAAAAGTAGAAAAAACAATTGCTGAACATGTAGTGGCCGTAGGTGGCACGATGAAAACTAAAGGAAAACCATCTGTGTTACTAGCGGTAAATACGCCATTAGGTACAGTGACAGGTGAGTCAGAAGCTTTTGAAAACTTCCCTATGATTTCTAGAAGTACCAATGAATTTTTAGACCATATTCAAGCAGCTATGAATCAAGGAGTACCTGTTAGTATTGCAGATATTGCCTATTCCAATGGATCGGATAATACATTGGTCTATGGATTGTATCAACGGGATTTACTGTATAAAGTTAGTGCTTATAATGGATGGAATACGGCAAGTAATACTATTGGCTATGCCATAGCACAGGGTATTTTAGGAGTGCATATGGATGATCAAAGTCATCGAAATATGTTGACACAACAATATTTGGATAATTGGGCATACCAAGCAAATATTCGTAAAGATGTGTATCGTATGCAAGATTCCATTCGTACAGATAATGTGAAATATACAGGAACCTTAAATGAAACTTTGGAAAGTTATATGGGTGAGCGAGTGCAAGACTTTGCAGCGACTTATTTAAAGTTGGATCCACGCACTGTATCCGCTCGATTCCCATGGGGACGATTATTCGAAACAGATATTACCGTGTATCGTGAACCTGTAGCTCCGTTACAAAAAGAGTTGCGTTTACGCCGTGAAGCAGAAGCAAGAGCTAAAGCAGAAGCTGAGGCAAAAGCAAAAGCGGAAGCAGAGGCAAGAGCTAATAAAGCAAAAGCAGACGCAGCAGCTGCAAAAGCAAAACAAAAGGCTCAATAAGGTAATACAATACAAGGAGAGAGGGGCGTAGCCCCTCTTTTTTGGAGGAATTATGAGAAAACCAGCTATACCGGCCATTACCTATATGCGGGGACTATGTATGTTAGGTGTGATCGGTATCCATGTAGGGTCCTATGCATTAGCGAACCCTACGATTAATATACATCTATTAGGACTGTTAGAAATTGTATCTCGCTTTACAGTGCCTGCCTTTTTCTTCTTGTCTGCCTTCGGGTTGTTCTATCATACATCGGTGGAGGATGATTTTTCTTATTCTGACTTTTTGCGCCGTCGCACGCAGGTGGTGCTCTATCCCTATATTGTGTGGACTATCCTATATACGGCCTACAATGCGGTATTAGCTCATAACGCATGGGGACTGATGCCACATGTGTTAGGGTTGACTCTACTTTTTGGAAATGGTATGTATCACCTGTATTTTCTAGTCATACTTCTTTGGTTTTACGCTTTGATGCCACTTTGGCGATGGGCCCTACGGTCTATACTGAAAGCTCCCATAGTGCTGATGACTATATTGTTTTTTGTGCAAATGGCAGTGAATTATTGGTCCTCTTATATGGCAGGCTCTGTACAATTTTCGCAAGAATGGTTGCAGTATATCTTTAGCATGCGTCTCAATTATTTTGTAGGATTTTATATATGGATTTTCCTATTAGGTGGAATATTAGCAGAACGCTTTGATACGATGTTGGAATGGATTGACTCCCATGGTTTCGGCATCACGGTTGGATTTATTTTATCCTTAGTGGCTATGTTAGGCTCCTATTACTATGTAATGGCAGAGTGGGGATATACTCGATTAGAGGCTATCTACACAGTGCATCAGCTAAGTCCACAAGGATTGGTATACACAGGGATGGGATGTATCTTTTTTGTATGGGCTTTCACCGTGTCATCCATGAGTGACATCGTGGAAACCTTTTGGACAGAATTGGGAAATGCATCCTATGGGATTTATTTGGTACATCCATTTATGTTGATTCTGTTAGATAAAGTTTTGCAAATCGGCGGATTAGGATATACAACAACGACAGTCGTGCTTATGTATGTGAGCGCAGTCATCTTGTCTTTTGGCGTGACAAAAGGATTAGAAACATTGCCTAAACAAGTACGGGCTTATGTGTTAGGCAAGTAAGTCATTTCTTGTAACACTATGCAGCCTGTGGCGTTTGTAACTTAATAAGCAAAGGGAAGAGCACGACATACCTTTTTCAAACTGTATTTCATAATGTATCGTCACTTGTTTTGCTATGTAGCCTGTGGCGTTCGTAATTAAATAAGGTAAATGGAAGACCGTAACACACCCCTTCTCAAACTATACAGTGGTTATGTTTGTTCAGGGGTATGTTACGGTCTTCTTGCGTTTGTATGATTTAGGTGATGAGGAACGCTACAAGGCTGCTACTCGTAACTGCGCTTCTCAGAGGATGGAAGTATATGGTGATGCTATCTACAAGTTGTGCTTTATTTAGTTTGTTTTGGAATAAAATGTGTGCTTCTAGAAAAGATTTAGGATAAAATAAATATAGAATTTTATACTTGTCTGTACTATAATGAAGATAATACTTGATTCGTATGTATACTATGAGGTGTTACTATGAAAGAATTAACATATTTTAATGGCGAGATGGTAGAGTCTGGCGCCAAGGTGGTTAGTCTTGATGATAGAGGATATTGTTTTGGTGATGGTGTATACGAGGTAGTGCGGGTGTATAATGGTCGCGCTTTTGCCTTTTCCTATCATCAAGATCGCTTGTATCGTTCGATGCGTGAAATGGACATTCCTGTGCGCATGCCTCCTGATGAGTTGCAAGAGTTGCACGAAATCATGATTGAACAAAGTGAAATTACTGATGGATATATTTACTTACAGATTACTCGTGGGGTAACACCACGTCATCATGCGTTTGAGCGTTCTAAATTAGAACCGCAAATGTATATGTTTATTAAACCGATTACAACGGATTTAGGGGCCTTGCAAGAAGGTGTAAAAGCCATTACCTTGCCTGATGAACGGTGGGCTCGTGTAGACATCAAAACACTAAACTTAATTCCTAATATTTTGGCACAAACAAAAGCCGAGAAAAAAGGTGCTTATACAGCTATTTTAGTGCGTGATGGCATTGTTACAGAAGGGGCTACATCTAATGTATTTGTGATGAAAGATGGTGTGTGTTATACGCATCCAGCCAACCATCATATTTTAAAGGGTATCACCCGTCAGTTAGTGGTAACTCGTGTAGCACCAACAGCAGGGATTACGATTATTGAGCGTGAATTTGATGAAGCTTTCCTAAAAGATGCAGACGAAATCTTCTTCACCGATACCATTGGTGGCATTATTCCGATTACCACCTTGAATCGTGAACCTGTAGGTGATGGTAAACCAGGTAAAGCTGCAAAAGTATTAGCTGAACAATTACAACATTTAATGGAAGAAGGGTTAGCATAATGTCAGTCAAAACGATAACAGGAAGTGCCTTGCTCTTAGCTATTGCTTTGCTAAGCCAAGGATTTCTTCGCATGATTATTCCTATGCACGGTTTAGTGCAATTTTTAGTAGGCTCCATCGTAGGTGCTTGTACGGCATTGGCTACCTGGCGCTATGGTTTGTGGAGTGGATTCGTTGTAGCTTGTGTAACGCCTCTCATGGCATTTTTACAAGGTATGTTGACCATACCTTTATTTGTACCTGTGGTGGCTATTGGTAGCATGGCATATGCAATTACTGTAAAGGTATTAGGAACAAAACGTGTATGGATGACAGCAATTACAGGGGCCATTGTAAAGAGTGTAGTTCTTTATGGACTATTCTTGGCTTTATTCCAGTTGATGCCGGGCATTCCTGAAGCGATGCAAAAAGGCATCTTGTTCAGCATGGGCTGGCCACAGCTGATTACAGGTAGTTGCGGTATTTTCTTGGCGGCTTTTATTGCGAAACGCGGCGGCATTAATTTGCAGAAATCAAAATAGCTAGTATGTGATTAAAATCTAAGTAAGAGTACGTGCTTTAGATTACGGATATACTTAGTGGAAATGCTATCTTTCATCATTATATAATAAGTATATAGTGAGTTAACATAGGACCCCCTACCTAGGCGGGAGCACGTTTGTTATAAAGAGTAAGCACCTCTGAATATGGAGTTATAGATTTAAGCTATAAAAGACGATAGGCAAGTAGTATAGTGGGAATTATTGACAGTCTGTCTACTCACATTGTACAATTTATGCATACCCGAGAGCTCTTAGGTAACTGAGGGCTCTTTTTTATTTAGTTTGAAAAGGAGAGGATTTCATGATAGAACTTAAACAGATTCGAAAAGTCTATGAAGGTGCTGTCCGCGTGGAAGCCTTGAAAGAAATTAATGTAACTATAGAAGAAGGCGAAATTTTTGGCGTTATTGGTCAATCTGGGGCCGGTAAATCTACCTTGATTCGTTGTATCAATATGTTGGAACGTCCTACATCTGGATCCGTTATTGTGGACGGTGTAGATTTGACGAAGCTGAACACAGCCGAACTTCGTGAAGAACGAAAACACATCGGTATGATTTTCCAACATTTTAATTTACTTTCATCACGCACAGTGTACGACAATGTAGCATTTCCATTGGAATTGCAAGGCTTGTCAAAAGAAGAAATTAGAGAACGTATTTTACCAATTTTAGAGATCGTAAAATTATCGGACCGATTGGACAATTATCCATCCCAATTGTCCGGTGGACAAAAACAACGGGTAGGCATTGCTCGTGCCTTGGCAAGCAATCCAAAAGTGTTGTTATGCGACGAAGCTACATCAGCGCTCGACCCACAAACTACGAAATCTATTTTGGCATTATTGAAAGACATCAATCGTCGATTAAACTTGACCATTGTCTTGATTACTCATGAAATGAATGTTATCAAAGAGATTTGTGATCGTGTAGCTGTTATTGAAGGTGGTACGATTATTGAAGAAGGTCCTGTAGTGGATGTATTTACAGAACCAAAACAAGCTACAACGAAAGAATTCGTGTCTGCCATCATCCGTCATGACTTGCCAGAAGATGCCATTGCTCATTTAACATTGAATGAAACTTGGGTAGAAGGAGCCAATCCGATTGTACGATTGACTTTCAAAGGCAATGTAACAGATGAACCTGTAGTGGCAAGCATTATTCGTAAATTTGATACAGATGTAAGTATCTTGTTTGGCGGTGTAGATTATATTCAAGATATGAGCTTTGGTCATTTGATTGTAGAATTAAAAGGGGAGCGTGCTAAATCAGAAGCGGCTATCGACTATTTACATAATTTACCAATTGGAAGCGAGGTGATCGGTTATGTCACAGCAAATCATTAATTTATTGCTGCAAGGTTTCTTAGAAACCGTACAAATGACGGTGATTTCCACAGTGGTAGCCGTTCTATTAGGGGTTCCATTGGGCGTAATTTTAGTCATCACCAGCCGTGGTCATATCATGCAAAATGAAGCGGTGAATAAAGTGCTAGGTGCTATCGTAAATGCCACGCGTTCCATTCCGTTCATCATTTTAATGGTAGCCATCATTCCATTTACTCGATTAGTAGCAGGTACATCCATTGGTACGACCGCAGCTTGTGTGCCACTGACATTGGCGGCCATCCCATTCTTAGCTCGTTTAGTAGAAACAGCGATCAAAGAAGTGAATGGCGGTGTTATCGAGGCAGCTCAATCCATGGGGGCTACACCATTGCAGATTATTTGGAAAGTGTTGTTGCCAGAAGCGTTACCAACATTAATCGATAATATTACAGTCCTAATCGTTAACTTAATTAGCTATTCTGCTATGGCAGGTGCTATCGGTGGTGGCGGTCTTGGGGATATTGCGATTCGCTATGGATACCAACGTTTCCAAGGAGATGTGATGTTAGCCACTATCATCATCTTAATTGTATTAGTACAAGTCATCCAAAGTGCAGGTGACTATTTATCCCGTAAAGTAAATAAAAAATAAAGGAGATACTATGAAGCGTATTTTAGTCGGTTTATTAGCCATTGCATCTTTAGTGCTACTATTAGCAGGATGCGGTAAAGAAGAAGCAAAACCAGCAGCAGATGCACCAATTAAAGTAGGTGTAACAGCAGGTCCTCATGCAAAAGTTATGGAATTTGTAAAAGGTGAAGCAGCAAAACAAGGATTGAATATCGAAATCGTTGAGTTCAGCGATTATATTCAACCGAATATTGCCTTAGATCAAAAAGAATTGAATGTGAACTCTTTCCAACATCAACCATTCTTGGATAACATAGTAAAAGATAAAGGTTTGAAAATTCAATCTATCGGCAAAACTATTTTGTTACCAATGGCAATTTACTCTAACAAATATAAAGATTTGAAAGATGTACCAAATGGCGCTACTGTAGCGATTCCTAACGATCCTACCAATGGTGGTCGTGCCTTGTTATTATTACAACAAGCAGGTTTGATTACATTAAAAGACGGTGGCACTGTAAAATCTTCTGTAGCAGATATTACAAGCAATCCTAAAAACATTGATATTCGTGAATTAGAAGCGGCACAAATTGCTCGGTCCCTAAATGATGTTGATGTAGCAGCAGTGAATACAAACTATGCAATTCCAGCAGGTTTGAACCCACAAAAAGATGCTGTTGTAGTGGAAAGCACAGATTCTCCATATGCTAATGTAATTGCTGTTCGCACAGAAGATGTAAATAATGAAACATATAAAAAATTATTGTCCATTTACCAATCTGAACCAGTACGTAAATTCATTCAAGAAGAATTCAAAGGATCTATTATCCCAGCGTTCTAAGTGAAAAGAATCAGCAAACAATTATACAACAGAGGGTAGTTGATATATGAGTATCAACTGCCCTCTGTTTTTTTGTACAAGAACAATGAATTAATGATATATGTATGATATTTCCTATGGTATAATGGTAGTGAAGTAAAGTACATTCTGAATAGAATTATGAAGGAGTAGAAGGTTGAATCAAAAACTTAAGAATCCAATACATGACCAGTTATTTCGGGCAGTCTTGTCGTTGGAAACACTAGAAGAATGTTATGAATTTTTTGAAGATATTTGTACCATTGGAGAATTAAAATCTATCTCTCAACGCTTAGAAGTGGCACGATTGTTAAAAGCAGGTACAGGGTATGAGCAAATTGTAGAATTAACAGGAGCTAGTACGGCGACCATAAGTCGTGTGAAACGGTGCTTAAATTATGGTGCCGATGGATATAATAAAATTTTGCCTCGTATTGAGGACTAGAAGATACAATAGGACATCAACGTGATGTATATAAGAGAGGAGGGCTCACACTATGGAAGGTGATTTACTCATAGGTATCATACTATTTTTTGCAGGAGCCCTAGCGGGGTTTATTGATTCCATTGTAGGTGGAGGTGGGTTGATTTCGTTACCCGCTTTGATGTTGACGAATATGCCGGTGGCCATGTGCTTAGGGACCAATAAATTATCTAGTGTCTTTGGATCTGGCACAGCAATGATTAACTTCGCCAGAAACAAATTGGTAGATTGGACATTCGTGAAATGGATCATGCCATTCACTCTGCTTATCTCTATGGTAGGCGCCTATATAGCAGTCTATGTGCCAGGCACATTTTTAAAACCCCTTATTATTGTATTATTGTTGGCAGTGTTCATTGTGGTGCTTACCAAAAAAGATTGGGGTACCATAGCACAAGTGGAACGTAAATCAGGATGGAAATTACTTGCTTATGTAGCAGTGGCTATTGTTATCGGCTTATATGATGGATTTCTTGGACCTGGCACAGGGGTGTTTTTAATATTCTATTTCTTGTTTATGGGTTATGATTTCTTAGGCGCATCAGGAAATGCCAAAGTACTAAATACAGTGAGTAACTTTGGGTCCTTGATGGTGTTCATCTATATGGATCAAGTGAACTATGGCTATGGTTTAGCAGTTGCAGCGGGACAAATTATTGGCGCTACTGCGGGATCAAAGTTAGCCATGGTGAAAGGCGCAGGACTAGTGAGATTTTTGTTTATCGCCATGTCTCTGACAATGTTAATGAAATTGTCCTATGACTATTTACTTTCACAGGGGATTATATAGTAGGAGTAACTATGCAAAAATTTAGTGATAATCAAGTAGCATTAATTAGCGGCGGCACATCGGGTATAGGCTTTGCTACTGCAGAATTGTTGTTAAAGCAAGGCTGGTGTGTGGTGATTAACGGCCGCAATGAATGGGATGGACAAGAAGCGGTTGTAAAATTGCGCCGTATTTCCTCGAAAGTACGATTTGTGCAAGGAGATGTAAGTAAGGTTATGAATTGCCGTCGTATTGTGGAAGATACGATTCGTTTGTTTGGCAATTTAAATGCCTTAGTAACGGCAGCTGGGTATTATGAAGAACGACTATTGGAAGATGTGGATGAGCAAAACTTTGATGAGATGTTTGGAACGAATGTAAAAGGTACTGTCTTTTTATGCCAAGCCGCAGCACCGTACTTGAAACAAGTGCATGGTAGTATTGTGACTATATCAAGTGATGCAGGACTACAAGGTAATGTGGCGTGCACTGTGTACGGAGCATCCAAAGGGGCTGTAGTGAGTTTTACGAAATCACTGTCCTTAGAAATGGCACCTCATCGTGTTCGCGTTAATTGTGTATGTCCTGGTGATGTAGACACTTCATTAGTGGCAAAACAATTAGCCAATGAACCATCGGGTGATATTGTGAAAGCTAAGGAAGAAATGGCTTTACACTATCCATTAGGACGGATTGCTCAACCGCGAGAAGTAGGCGAAGTCATTGCTTTTCTTATTAGTGAGAAAGCATCTTTCGTGACGGGTGCAGCTTGGACTGTAGACGGTGGACTAACAAGTTGGTAATTCATTGAGAAATTTGATACAATAAGGGTAATAAGTACATTTACACTTAATGTTTTGTGGTCAGTATAGGAGACAAATATGGAGCAGTTGGAATACAATAATGCAACACTTCCTCAAGCAACGAATGTACAAGAAGAAGTAGAAATGATTTGCCGTTGGGCAGCAGCTCGTGCAGCTGGTATCGCGGCATTACCAAAATTTAATTATGTAGGTTTATTGGCTAATGATGTGTACATGGTATCACGCATTGCTCAAGTATATGGTGTATGCCCTGCTAAAGAAGGGGTGACTGGATTTTTAGTCGGTCTTGGTGGTAGTGCTGTAGCAGCGTTAGTATGTACAGTCGTACCAACAGTGATTCTTCGCGTTCCGGTGGCAGCGGCTATTACCTATGGTGTTGGTAAAATGGCTGCAAAATGGATTGAAGATGGTATGCCAGCATGTCCGAACTATGAAGAATATCGTCAACGTTTAGTAGATATTTATGAACATAATAAAGAAACAGTTATCACATTGGCGAATACACCACTTCGGGATAAGCCGTTGGGTAATGAAACTGTAGATTTCTTAGATGATGTACAGGTGTCTGGTAATGATTACTTAGCAAGTGCCAAAGGCTTTGCAGGTTCTTTTGTTGGAGCTGATTTGTTGGCTAATGTAAGTGCTGTAAAAGATCTAGCAGTAGGAGCCGTATCCATCTTGGCAGCTACGGTGAAAGACACATTAGAGAAAAGTGGTAATGAAGAATTACTAGATAATGCTCGTCATGCTGCAAAAGGAGTAGGCTCTTTGCTTAAAATTTTAGCAACTGAAGCATTATCTTTAACGGGTGCCGTAGCAGGTACATCAGCATCTAAAGCAAGCGTATATACAAAAGCCGCTTATGAAAAAGCAGATACGGTGCGACAAACATTAAATGATTCCTTACAAACTAAAGTAGAACCAGTGGTGGAAAAAGCCACAGCTGTTATGCAAGATGTAAAAGAAGTGGTAGAACCAAAATTACAACAAGTGAAAGAAAAGGTAGAACCAAAACTTCAACAGGTAAAAGAGGTGGTAGAGCCGACATTACAGCAAGTAGAAGAAAAAGCTTCTGAATTGACAGCCAAAGCGATTGACCACGCACAAGAAGCGGTGCAAGACATTCGTGAAAAAGCGGAAGTTGTGAAGGAAACAGCAGTGGAATTGGCAGAACAAACAAAAGAAAAAGCCATCGACTTAGCAGAACAAGCAAAAGACAAGTTCAAACAATAATCAGAGAGGTTATAACTATGAATATCTTACAAATCCTTAAGTATGGAAAAACCTTTACATCTGATGCCTTTATGTCCACTGTGAATCGCATGGGTCGTAATATTATGTTTGCACGAAAAGCTGTTATGTTATATTATTGTTTACGTGATACAGATACACCAGCATTTGTAAAGGCCGTTATTGCAGGCGCTTTAGGATACTTGATATTGCCTATTGATTTTATCCCAGATAGCGTACCAGGTCTTGGCTGGGTGGATGATGTGGCAGTATTAGCAATTGCTATGAAAGTAGCTAATCGCTATATTAAGGCTTCCCATAAGGAAAAAGCACAAAAATTTGTGCCTATCGGATCAATTGATTAATCAGTAAAGGGGCTCTTTGGAGCCTCTTATTGCATAGGAAAGGTAGTATACGATGATTTCTACATCTTTACGTGTCCGATTTTATGAAACGGATATGATGGAGATTGCCCATCATACGAATCATTTACGGTGGTTTGAAATGGGGAGAATTGAATATTTTCGCCGCTGTGGTATTAGTCTATGGGACATGATGCAAGAGGGCATCGTCTTTCCTATTACAAAAGTGAGCTGTGAGTATAAGGAAGTGGCACGCTTTGATGATGTATTGCGGGTGGAATTAACAGTAGCCTCTTTGTCGCGGGCTCAATGTACTTTCACATATCGGATTATCCGTGACAGTGATAATGCATTGATCTGTACAGGGGAAACACAAAATGTATTTACGGCTAAAGAAACAGGTAAAATTATTCGCTTGCCAGATGTATTTTTTAAACCCATGAAAGCCGTAGCAGAGGAGGAGTAGGGAATGACGCCCATACAGAAGGAATTACCTATTGGAGTATTCGACTCTGGAATCGGTGGATTGTCTGTATTATCTGTGCTAGCACAAGAATTTCCGGAAGAAGATTTTATTTATGTTGGAGATAGTGCAAACAATCCAGTAGGCAATAGGCCGATTGAGGAAATTGAAGGCATTGCTACGAAAATTGCAGAGTTTTTAGTGGCCCAACCAGTGAAACTAATAGTCATCGCTTGCAATACATTTTCTGTGGTAGCCTTGGACAAACTATCCAAACAATTTGATGTACCTATTGTGGGGATGGCACAGGGGATTCATGATGCTCTGCGTATTAAGGTTAAACAGAAACGTAAAGGACCTTTAGGCATTATGGCTACGGTAGCGACTATTAATAGTCATAAACATATGGATGCAGTCCATACCTTGAAGCCTCATGTAAAAGTAGTAGAACAAGGCTGTAAAGATTTGGCGGCCTGTATTGAAGAAGGTCATTTAGATGATGCAGTTTTACGACATTGTGCAAAAGAATATGTACAGCCTTTGGTAGAGGCAAATGTGGAAGTGGCCATTTTAGGATGTACCCACTATCCCTTAGTAGAACCCATACTGCGTGAGTTGGCTAAAGAACAAATTTGCTTTGTAGACCCTGCGTGGGAAACATCTGATGCTGTAGGAGCTATTTTGTACGGAGAAGATTTGGAGCAGACATCAGGTAGAAAAGGTTCTATACAAGTTTGTGTTACTAGCCATGCGGATCGAGTAACGTCTATCGTACAAGATATTTTCAAGGATACTAGCTTAACAGCTAAGCTCATTACTCTATAGGAGGAACTATGTATATTTACACATTAATAGATACCCTAGTGTGGATAGCCTGTATCATTGCTATCATTTATATTGCCTACCGCATATTTGCATGGCGCCAAGGCAATGAAGACATTGTGATCATGGTGAAACGTCGCACTCCATTTGTGGTAGAAGACATTAGTTTTGATCAAGTAGTGTTATCTACGGATATTCCATTTGTGAACAGAGGTAAACAATACGGAACCATCATGGATATGTTCCCTCGTCATTTATTACCACAAGAACAATTTGACAATGTGCGAATTCAATCGTGGTTAACCGATGCAAAGGCAGAACGTCATGATGGCTATTGGGAAGCGTTAGTCTATAAACAACGACAAGGCAGTACCATTCGTTTGCGTCTAGTGATGACGGCTAATAGTGGCAATATTCGTAAAGACTTAGTGGGATTCCCAGACATGCCTATCGATATCTACCATCAAGTAGTAGGTCGTGAGGCATACCGTATTTCAAAAACTAGAATTACTCTAACTGCAGAAGAGTTAGAAGTAGCAATGCGTAAATAGGAGGTACATCATGGCAGAATTAGAACTTTTACCAATCCCTACGCGCATTTTAACGAACAAAGATGATATCGTAGAGGCTATCGTAGAATTTGCAGGTCCTTATATTGGACCAGAAGATATTGTGTGCGTAGCAGAATCCGTCGTGGCTATCACGCAAGGGGAGTTTACACGACCAGAAGATTTAAAAGTATCTTGGCAAGCTAAATTTTTAAATCGCTTTATCCATCCGGATGGTTCTATGGCATCTGTGTATGGTATGCAAGCAGCTATGGATAAAGAAGGGGAATGGAAAATGATGTTTGCCTTCCTCTGTGGAGCCGTAGCTAAAGTGTTTAAAAAATCTGGCGTGTTCTATCAAATGGCACGGACCGCATCCTTAACAGATGATGTGACAGGTACTATGCCTCCATTTGATAAATGCATTGTATATGGACCAAAACAACCACATGCAGTAGCCGATGCTATTATGAAAGCAACAGGAGCCTATGGGGCTTGTGTAGCGGACGTGAATGATTTAAAACGAGCGGCTATCTTAGGTCATAGTCGCGGATTGAAACCGCAGCAAATTGCGCAAATTTTAATCGATAATCCATTTGGCAACGATAGTCAAATGACACCTATCGTTGTAATTAAAAATTATGCCTCTGTGTCTGCACGGAGACGATAAAAATTGTTGATACTTAGGCTTGCAAATTGAGTCGTATCAGCGTATACTGAAAGAGAACTTTGGGGAGCCTACTGGCTGAGAGTAAACGAAAGTTTTGACCCATAACCTGATTTGGATAATGCCAACGTAGGATAAGTTTGATTCGTCATACTGAGGACATCCAACAGGATGTCCTTTTTTTGTGTCTTTCATAGGATAGTCTATCCTATATGGGTACAGAATAGAGGTACATCGAAATGGATGTACAAGTGGAAAAGAATAGTGAGACGATAGAGTGCTACAGCATGAAGGGGCATACCACCGCGGGTATGGTTTTTCGTGCTGTTTTTTTATACTAGTATGTGGTGAAGGAGCCATGACGGATAATTGGTATGATACTAGTTTGAAATAGGTATATAGCATACGCTATAGTTAGGAGGATATGATGAAAGTAAATGGAGCAACTTATCATTATGAGGGGCAAACAGTGCAAGAAGTACTGGCAGCCCTAGCGTTTCGAATGGATCGCATCGTAGTGGAATATAATGGGAAGATTCTTTCTAAAGCAGACTGGGAATCGACTCGTGTGAGTCCTGCAGACACAATGGAAGTAGTAACCTTTGTAGGAGGTGGCTAAATGGTATCTTTACAAGATAAAAAAGTTCTGCTTATCGGTGTGGGTGGTGTTGGCTCCCATGTGGCAGTGGCATTGTGCCGTGCTGGAATTGGTCAGTTAGAAATCGTAGACTTCGACGTTGTGGATGAGAGTAATCTAGGCCGTCAATACTATGACGTGAATGATGTAGGAGTTTTAAAAGTAGAGGCTATGAAAGGTCACCTCAATCGGATGAATCCAAACTGTGAAGTCATTGTTCATAATGAATGCCTCACACCAGAAAGATTATCTGAATTAATCGATGGCTATGACATGGTCGTAGAAGCAGTGGACAAGGCTGTCACAAAAGCGTGGATGACAGAAGTTATTTTGACCCATCCAGCAGAGCCTTTATTGGTAGGCTGTTCCGGTATGGCAGGTTGGGGCGATAGTAATGGTATCCGCCGTGAACGAAGACATCATCGTTGGTATTTATGCGGTGATGGTGTGAGCGATATCGATTCTATCGGAAAAATTACTGCCGCTCGTGTCATGGTTTGTGCCGGACATATGGCAAATGCTGTGATTCAACTATTACATGGAGAAGATATTGATTAAGGAGGAACCTATGACACTTTCAGTGAAAGATATGGAAACACAAGATACATGGACCTTAGGGGGACATACATTGCATTCTCGATTTATCTTGGGGTCTGGAAAATTTTCTATCGACTTAATCGAGGCTGTCCTAGAAGAAGCGGGCGCAGAAATGATTACCTTAGCCCTACGTCGTGCGGTAGGTGGAGAAGTGGAAAATATCCTAGATGCTATCCCAAAGGATACTATCTTAATCCCTAATACGAGTGGCGCTAGAGATGCTGAAGAAGCGGTGCGTATAGCAAGATTATCCCGAGCTACAGGTTGTGGAGATTTTGTAAAAGTAGAAATTATGAAAGATTCAAAATATTTATTGCCACATAATGGGGAGACCATTAAAGCTACAGAAATATTAGCAAAAGAAGGATTCATCGTTATGCCATACATGTATCCAGACTTAGAAGTGGCTCGTGATTTGGTGAATGCTGGAGCCGCTGCGGTGATGCCGTTAGCGGCGCCAATTGGATCTAATCGTGGATTGCAGACAAAGGAATTTATCAAAATTTTAGTGAATGAAATTGATTTGCCTATCATTGTAGATGCTGGTATTGGTGCTCCATCCCAAGCAGCAGAAGCAATGGAAATGGGCGTAGCTGCAATCATGGCAAATACAGCCGTAGCTTCTGCGGGCCATATTCGAGGTATGGCGAAAGCATTTGGTTTAGCCATCCAAGCAGGAAGATTGGCATATTTGTCAAAATTAGGGCCTACTCTTGAAACCGGTGGTAGCGCTTCATCTCCGTTGACTGGATTTTTGAGATAATAGGAAAGGAATAGCCATGTCTAGTACCACCAGATACCATATAGATGATCCATGTTGGAAGTATCGCCCCCACATGGATCAAATTGAAAGTCCTATTTTAGAGACGGTATTGCGAGAACGTGAGCAATATACGTACGATCGATACACAGCAGATGATGTGCGCCGTGTGTTGCAAGAAGATACCATTGATGTAGAAGGACTGAAAATTTTATTATCTCCTGCAGCAGAACCATTTTTGGAAGAACTAGCGGAAAAAGCAAAGGCCGTACGAACACGATACTTTGGCAATTCTGTGTATTTATTTACACCGTTATATATTTCAAACTATTGCGATAACCTATGCGTGTATTGTGGCTTCAACTGTAAAAATCAGATCCATCGGGCGAAGTTAGATGAAGCAGGTATTGAAGAAGAGTTAAAAAATATTGCCAAAACAGGATTACAGGATATTTTAATTTTGACTGGGGAAAGTGAACGCCATAGTCCTATTTCTTACATTGGGCGTGCCTGTGAATTAGCAAAAAAATATTTTAAGGTAGTGGGCGTAGAAATTTATCCTGCCAATGTAGACGATTATGCGTACCTACGAGAATGCGGTTGTGATTATGTGACCGTATTCCAAGAAACGTATAATTGGGAAAATTATAAAACATTGCATTTGTTAGGAAATAAAAGCGTATTTCCCTATCGACTTGAAACGCAAGAACGAGCTTTGCGAGGGGGTATGCGGGGAGTAGGTTTAGCAGCCTTATTGGGGTTAGATGATTTTCGAAAAGATGCCTTTGCCACAGCCTTGCATGCCCATATGCTACAACGTGCGTATCCTCATGGAGAAATTAGTATTTCCTGTCCACGCCTGCGGCCTATCGTCAATGATGATACCATCAATGCAGGGGACGTAGGAGAAGCTCAATTATTGCAAGTCATCTTGGCATATCGCTTATTCCTACCTTATGCAAATATTACGATTTCCACTAGAGAAACAGCCAGGTTCCGCAACGGGGTCCTACCATTAGCAGCGACGAAACTGTCAGCAGGTGTCAGCACAGGTATTGGTGAACATTCCTCAGAAGAAAAGAAACAAGAAGAAGGGGATGCACAATTTGAAATTGCTGACAGTAGAACTGTAGCAGAAGCCATGGAAGATGTGAAAGCCTTAGGAATGCAAGTGGTGATGAGTGATTATATCGATGTGCTCTATGAAGAAAAATAACCAATCTATAGACACCTTAGTGTTGATTACAAATCGCCAGTTACTGAAAGATGACATTAGCTTAGCCACATATGGTGTAGCACTGTCTAGAGGGATAGAAAGAATACAAAAGTATGGCAAGCATTGTATTAATCATACAGAAGAAAGCAGTTTAACGTATAATATACGTAGAGCATATAGATCTACAGTAAAAGCGAATCTTCATAGTACTAAATTGCCTGATGCGAGGGCAGATAGTGCTGAACCAGACAACTGGATGAGAAATCACAGTAGTCTGTACACCCTGTGCCGTGACACTGATTTACCCTTTGAGGAGTATCTCCAACTCTGCGATGCCATCGGGGATACCGTAGTACACCATGGAAAAGTTATTACGAATCGAGAGCAATTAGCTATTGTTTTGGCAACAGCAAAACGAATCCATCTACCCACTAATCTAATACGCTATTGGCAATCCGAACAAGAAGAACTATGGATTATCTTGCAACAACATTTTCAGGACATAACTATGTGGAGCACCGTTCACAACGAAGATGACATCAAGTTATTAGCATCCCTAGGAATCCCTAATTTGGAGTACGTCTTAATCAGTCCCATCTTTCCCACACAATGCAAAACAGGACACCCTGGCATTGGCGTTAAGCGGGGGAAGGAACTGTTGAAACTAATTCGGACACATTACCCACAAGTACAAGGTATTGCTTTGGGAGGTATCCACGAGCACAATTACCAAACGTGTTTGCAACATTCTTTCACTGGCGTAGCTATTATGTCTGATTTCATGAAGCGAGTGCATAGCAATATCGACACATAAGAACGAAGGTAAAAATAGTATAAAATTATTGAGAGAAATAAAATAGAAAAAGAAGGTCATCTTTTATTACAATGAGTGAATAGAAATTATTGTAAAGAAGACCTTCTTTTATGTTCTACCGTATGATAAGTAGAAGATGATTATAATGAAATTTAATGTTTTAGTAAAAAGTGCATATGGGTAAAAAAAGAAGATATCTGCTATGAATCAGATTTATCTTTATAAAATAGATGTTTTATAATATCATAAGTTTCTCCCCAATGATGAATCACTTCTACTGAAGAAACTGCTTTAACATAAGTTCTGTTTTTGTATGCGCCCATCTTTACAATTAAATTTTGTTCAGATAACTTGTTAAGTATTCTTGTTAAGCGAGCAGAGGTTATATCAGGGTGAGCATTGGCAATTTCTTTTTTTGTAAATTTAATAGATGATTTATTTGAAGTTGGAGGATTGCAGATAAATGTATACACTTTTTTCTCATCCTCTTTTAGATTAGAAACGTCTACTAGAGGTTCTGCTATCCATAATTTTAAGTACGTTCTTTCTAAGTCGCTTTTTAATTCAGGAACTTTGAATCTATTTTTTACTACAACATCAATTATTTTTTGACTGCCGCTACCAGCATGTTCAGAGGCGCCCATTCTAGTGAATAAGCTAACGAGAAGAGGATTTCTGACCAAGGATCTACCGCCTCCAGTGAAAAATTCTTTTACAGGGATTTTCATAATTCCGGGATTAATAAAAATATAAAAAGGTTCATGAATTTCCGCAATTAAAGCGGTTGTATTTAAAAAGTAGTCCGCATGGATTATCATATTGACAAATGCTTCGCGTAAAGCAATTGTTAAATCTGTAGGGTTTTTTCTGATCGTGTACTCATCAAGTTCAAAATTTCTGTTTACAGATAATAAGAGTTTTTCACTTACTAAGCGATAATAATTAAATAAATTTAAATCTGGAAAATCTAAATTGCCTGACTCAATTCGGAAACTCCATCTTTGTGAATTACCGCGTTTATCAAAAAAATCTACATGATAATGTGGGAATCGATCGATAATAGAGTTGTATTTGCCGAAGAATAATAATCCAGCAACCGTTAGGTGTATCTTATTAGTATTTCGATTTTTACGAAATACGCCAATATTCTCTAAGAAGCTTTGGTTGTCCATTTCTGAGTAGTTTAAACTGGGATATCTCTTAGATAGTATTGATTTATAACTATTAATGCTATCTAAATCTAAATCAGATATATCATAATTATGGAGTAATTCATAATCTAATTGATCAGATTGATTTCTTAATATTGTACTTAATTGCTGTGTATCTACTAAATGATCTTGTGAGTGTAATCTGATATAAGTATGAGCAAGGTTGTTATTAAGATAAACAGGTTTATCTGTAATTGCAGCCTCCTTAATATGTATAATAACTATAGTTTTATCTTCAATAATAGCTGTTCGTATATCTTCATTTTCTATGATATTTAAGCTAACTTTAGATCTATCACCTAGGGTAGAACAGAAGTCGCTTATTATTTTTTCAGCATCTTTTACTCCGGTTAAAACTGGTTTTTTACACTCGTCTTCAGAAATTCCTAAAATTAAATAGCCACCTGTAGTATTAGCGAATGCAGAATATGATTTCCATGCATCTTTGGGGAAGTCATTTTTAGCCTTTTTGTATTCAACTTGTGAAGACTCTTTTAATGATATAATTGCTTCTAATGTAGTTAGTTTCATAGTATTTTTCCTAAAAGTGCTAAATAAATAGTAAATAAAATTAACTGCTGAATGGGGGTAATATCACATTCTTTATATATGTTGTGAAAGAATGAGTTTAAAAGTGCTAAATAAATGTTAAATAAAATCGGGATTCTTGTTATTGAAGGGCAACAAGGAATATGATGAAAAATAATCAGTATCAGAAAAGAGAAATATTCTTATCATCAGTATACAGGATATAAAATGTGTTTGCCACTATATATTATGAATCCTTGTTGTAGCATATGTTCTGCATGTCAGATATCGTCTCCATATACAGCGGAGTTTGCAAAACAAGTCTCAATCCTGTAAAATAGATAGGTAAAGATCATAAGGAGGAGCTATGTTACTGTCAATTGTTGTTCCCGTATTTAATGAGGAAGATAATATTCAAAAATTTTATACTACAGTCAAAGATGTATTGCAAACACTTGACTATGACCATGAAATTATTTTCGTCGATGATGGGTCCAGTGATGATAGTGCAGGCATGCTACGATATATTGGTAATCAAGATCCAAAGGTAAAAGTGCTGTTATTGGCAAGAAATTTCGGTCATCAATTAGCCTTGACCTGTGGATTAGATTACGCCCAAGGTGATGCGGTAATCACTATGGATGGAGATATGCAACATCCACCAGAGTTGATTCCAGAACTAGTGAAGCATTGGGAAGCAGGTGCAGATGTAGTACGTACCATTCGTGATTCCACAGAAGATGCTAGTTGGGCAAAAGCTTTTACATCGAAATACTATTACAAAGTGCTTAACAAATTAGCCAATGTTCCTATCGTGGAAGGTGGTTCCGATTTCCGGTTGATGAATCGAAAATCCCTAGAAACATTGAAAAAATTCCGTGAACATGGTAGGTTTTTGCGGGGCATTGTAGGCGACTTGGGATTCGTGCAACATGAATTTCATTTCGTAGCACCCCCACGCTTTGCAGGGACTTCTAAATTTAGTGTAAAAAAAATGATGCGCTTTGCTTTAGACGGCATTACAGCATTTTCTAGAGTACCCTTGCGGTTAGCCTTATATATCGGCTTGCTATGCGGACTATTAAGCCTGATTATGATCGGACACATATTGTTTGTTCACTTCTTCTCTGACAATGTTATCAGTGGTTGGTCTACCTTAGGAGTGGCTATCTTCTTCCTAGGTGGTGTACAACTGGTAGGTATTGGTATCATCGGAGAATATGTGGGACGAATTTTTGAAGAAGTCAAACAACGACCGTTATATTGGGTGAAAGACGCCATAAACTGTCACATACAAGACAAATAATCGTATATAAGAGAGGAGTCCTATGACGAGTAAAAAGAAACAATACCTGGCAGTCGCTCTATTAGTAGGCTTTTTAGGTACTAGTGTACAAGGAGCTTACCAATATGGTGATACAGGCAATGAAATTCTTGGTATTCAAAAGAAACTCATCGCTGCTGGTTATAAAGCTAGGGAAACTAGCGAATATGATGCAAATACAAAGTGGGCTGTTAGATTGTTCCAAAAAGATAATGGATTAACAGTGGACGGAATATTGGGAGCAGTGACCTATAAAAAATTGATGGGCAAACCACTGCCGGCAACAACAAAAACGGTATCTAAAAAGAAAGAAATTTCTGAAAAAGATGCTAAATTATTAGCCCATATCGATCCAAATAGAGAATCCACAGCTATCACATCTACGTTAAAGCATAAAAAAGACAAAAGCTCTGCCCCACAAGGGCTGACTTTCAAAAAGAAAGGCAAAACATACAAAGGCTTAGAGATTGGACATCAACCTATATCTGGCAATGTGAAAGAGATTTTGACCTATGCCAATACGTTTACGGGAGTGCCTTATAAATTTGGAGGCACTACGCCAGCGGGATTTGATTGCTCAGGATATATTCGCTATGTATTCCAAAAGATAGGCTTTGATATGCCGCGCCAAGCTGACGAACAGTATACAGTAGGTAAAAAAGTAGAGAAAAGTAATCTACAACCGGGTGATTTAGTGTTCTTTGAAACTTATGAACCAGGGATTTCCCATTCTGGTATTTACATCGGTGATGGACAATTCATCAGTGCCACATCTAGCAGTGGTGTAGCCGTAGCAGATATTGATGATAGCTACTGGGGACCACGCTATGTAGGGGCAAAACGCGTACTATAATACACAAGCTGTAGTGATGATGTCATTACAGCTTTTGCCATATATGCGATAACTAGAAACATAAAGGAGTTAACTATGACGCACGCAGGCATTCACATACAAGATGTACAATTTTCCTATGGATCTCAGACGGTTATCCATAATATGACCATCACCATTCCCAAAGGTGAGTTTGTACTGGTGGTGGGACCTAATGGATCTGGTAAAACCACCTGGCTTCGTATGGTAGCAGGACTATTAGAACCCACAGCCGGACATCTTTGTTTAGACGGCATTAGTCCGAAAGAAGCACAAATGAAAGGACTCATTCACTTAGTGCCACAAATTTATAACAAGAATGCAGCCCAATTTCCAGCTACCGTAGAAGAGGTAGTGGGACTCGCTTTATTTCACGTACCGAAGGAAGATAGAAAAGGACGCATCTTGGATGCTTTGGAATTGGTGGGCATGCAAGATTTCTTGAAACGCCGCATTGGAGAACTCAGCGGCGGTCAACAACAACGTGTCATGTTAGCACAGGCCTTAGCACGGAAACCGAACTATATTTTGCTAGATGAGCCCACCAGTGGTATCGACTTTGAAACAAGCAAAAAAATATACGAAGTGTTGCGATCTTTAAAAGAAGAAAACATCACTGTTATTATGGTCACTCATGATGTGACAGAAGCTATGGAAGTAGCAGATACAATTTTATGTGTGGATGGACATGCTTGTTACTATGGACCTTGTAAAGGCTTTATGGAAAGTCATCAAGGCTCTCGTTTGGCATGGCATTTAGGAGGTTAAGATGGATATTTTATCCTATACATTTATGCAACGTGCCTTTTTAGCGGGCCTCATAGTGGCGCTAATGTGCCCCCTAATTGGTATGTTCATCGTCATTAAACGGCAATCTATGCTCGGCGATGGATTAGGACATATTGCCTTTGCTGGTGTGACGGGGGCATCCTTACTAAAAGTATACCCTCCATTAGGTGCTGTTATATTGACCGTTCTTTCTGCCATGGGCATAGAACTCGTGCGTCGCTACCAAAAACAATACGCAGATATGATAATGGCATTATTCTTTTATGCAGGCTTAGCTCTGGCTATCGTATTTTCTACAATGGTAAAAATGCCTAGCACTGGACTATTGAACTTTTTATTTGGCAGTATTCTAACGGTGACTATGACAGATATTTATGGTATCGGTGCGGTAGCTGTCGTAGTGGGTATTATCATGAAATTTGTGTATCACTCCTTAATGCTTACTTCCTTTGATGAGGAAATTGCTCGCACTGTAGGTATCAATGTGAATCGTGTGAACATGATTTTTGCCATCTTAACAGCCCTTGTAGTTGTCATGGGGATGACCGTAGTAGGGATTCTATTGATTAGTGCGTTGATGATAGTTCCTGTTGCATCTGCTCATTTATGGAAACGGGGCTTCAAAGAAACCTGGGGTATCGCTACCGTCTATTCCGTAATATCCGTCATAGGCGGACTGTGCAGCGCCTTTTGGCTAGACTTTGCACCAGGGGGGACCATTGTACTGACAGCTATTGGACTCTATGTGGTGACATTCTTAGTGAATTTGGTGAAGTGTAGGTAGCCCTAAAATAAAAAATTAGTATGGAAAGTATCATCATCCTATATAAGTCAATGACCTCACCTAAATGCATACTTTCATCAAAATCTGTGGTATAATAAAGGCAATAGACAATTTTAGGAGGGAAATCATGACAGGAAATGAATTACGCCAAGCGTATTTGAATTTTTTTGAAAGTAAAGGACATTTAAAGCAAGAGAGTTATTCTCTTGTTCCAGATAACGACCCATCTTTATTATTAATTGGTGCTGGTATGGCGCCTTTGAAACCATTTTTTACAGGTAAATTAGTACCACCTTGCACACGAATTACGACAAGCCAAAAGTCAATTCGCACAGGGGATATTGAAAACGTAGGACGTACAGCACGTCACCATACATTCTTTGAAATGTTGGGAAACTTCTCTTTTGGTGATTATTTCAAAAAAGAAGCCATCCATTGGGCATGGGAATTTTTAACAGAAGTCATCAAATTGGATAAAGAAAAATTGTACGTTACTGTATATCCGGATGATCAAGAGGCCTATGACACTTGGCATAATGAAATTGGCTTACCAGAAGACCATATCAGCCGTTTGGAAGATAATTTCTGGGAAATTGGCGAAGGTCCATGTGGTCCAGATAGCGAGATTTTCTTCGACTTAGGACCAGAGCGTGGCTGCGATGATCCAAACTGTGCACCAGGTTGTGATTGCGACCGTTTCCTTGAAATTTGGAATCTTGTATTCACGCAATTCAACCGTACAGCAGAAGGTACATACGAACCATTGGCTAAGAAAAATATCGATACCGGTGCTGGTTTAGAGCGTTTGGCATCTGTATTACAAGGCAAAGAAAGTAACTTTGAAACAGATTTAATTTTCCCAATCATTGAGGCTACAGCGAAAAAAGCAGGTGTTACGTATCATACAGATGCGAATACAGATGTTTCTTTGAAAGTTATTGCTGACCATATTCGTGCTATTGTGGCATTGATTGCAGATGGTGTGTTACCATCTAATGAAGGCCGTGGCTATGTGCTTCGCCGTATTTTGCGCCGTGCTGTTCGTCATGGTCGTCTATTAGGTATTCAAGGACCATTTTTGGTACCATTAGTAGATATCGTAGTAGATATCTTGGGCGGAGCTATCACGAACATCGTGGAGAAACAAGACTTCGTAAAACGAGTGGTGGCGAACGAAGAAGAACGCTTTAACCAAACATTGGCATCTGGCCTAGACATGTTGAGCCAATTATTGGATACATTGAAAGCTGAGGGCGCTACGACAGTACCAGGTCAAGACGTATTCAAATTGTATGACACCTACGGATTCCCATGGGAATTGACAGAAGAAATCGCTTCTGAAGCTGGTTTCACTATCGACCAAGCTGGTTTTGAAAGTGCTATGAATGAACAACGTACTCGTGCTCGTGAAGCTCGTGAAGACGTAGACGCAAAAGTAGCTACTCCAGATATTACCCATTTATCTGGCGAACATATTTCTGACGATGAAAGTGCCACAGCATCCACAGTCTTGTTAATCGGTGAAGGGGCAAAAGCCATTGAACGTGCTGAAGATGGTCAAGATGTTACGATCATCGTAAAAACGACTCCATTCCACGCAGAAGGAGGCGGACAATTAGGTGACACTGGCTTCATCGTAGGCCCATTGGGTAAATTAGAAGTACACACGGCTAAAAAATTACCAGAAGGCACTACCTACCATGTAGGGACTGTCGTAGAAGGTAGCATTTCTGTAAACGACGAAGTGACATTCGAAGTTGATGTAGAACGCCGTCAGCATATGGCACGTAATCATACAGCAACACACTTATTGCATGCTGCATTGCGTTCCGTATTGGGTACGCATGTAAACCAAGCGGGCTCTTTGGTAACACCAGACTATTTGCGCTTTGACTTTACACATTTCTCGCCAGTAACAGCAGAAGAATTGCAAACCATTACGAACATAGTAAATGAACAAATTCTTCGTGCTTCCACATTGGAAGTAGAAACTATGTCCATTGATGCGGCGAAAGCAAAAGGCGCTATGGCGTTGTTCGGTGAAAAATATGGTTCCGAAGTACGAGTTGTATCTGTGCCAGAATTCTCCATCGAATTGTGTGGCGGTTCTCACGTAGAAAATACTGGTTTCATCGGTCAATTCCGTATCACTTCCGAAGGTGGTATTGGTTCTGGCGTACGCCGTATCGAAGCGGTGACAGGTAAAGCAGCGCTTATGTTAGCACAACAAGAAGAACAAACATTAAAAGCAGTAGCTTCTCTTGTGAAAGGAAAACCACAAGAAGTAGTAGGTAAAGTACAACAAGTATTAGACCATGCAAAAGCTGTAGAACGTGAGCTAGATCAAGTGAAAAAAGAATTGAATAGCGGTAACCTTGATGGTGTCTTAGCTGGTCAATTTACAGTAGGCGATGTAACAGCAGTAGTAGCCTCCGTACCAGTATCTGATATGGGCGAATTGCGTGACATGGCGGATATGGTTCGCGATAAAATTGGCTCTGGCGTAGTATTATTAGGTGCAGCTGGTGGCGATAAAGTAAACTTTGTCTGCATGGCTACGAAAGATGTAGTTGGCAAAGGTATCCACTGCGGTAACATCGTAAAAGCAGCGGCTCAAGCAGCTGGTGGTAATGGCGGTGGTCGTCCAGATATGGCACAAGCTGGTGGTAAAGATCCAGCAGCGATGGACCAAGCCTTAGCAGCAGGTAAAGAGGCAATCCAATCCATGGTTGGATAAGTTTACTCATAGATGAGATTTTCACTAGAAAACTCATGATAAGGAGGGATTATATGAATCTTTCAGATAAAACAATGGTGATTAAACCGGTACAAACAACACCGTTGACACCAGAAGAAGTATTCCAACATGTGTTCCAAGCCTTGGCGGAAAAAGGGTATAACCCAATTAGTCAAATCACAGGATATCTCATTTCTGGAGATCCAACGTATATTACAAGTTATAATAATGCTCGTAGTGATATTCGTAGCATTGAACGAGATGAGCTTATTGAAGAACTTGTGAAAGAATATGTGAAAGCGAAACAATTATAATGCGAATTATGGCACTCGATGTGGGAAGTCGGACGATTGGTGTCGCATGCAGTGATGCGCTGTATATTACAGCGCAAGGCATCGAAACTATTCGCCGCACATCTCATGAAAAAGACTTTCAGCGCATTGCGGAGTTAATCCGTGAATATGAGGTAGACACTATTGTGGTAGGCATGCCAAAAAATATGAATGGCACCAAAGGAGAACGGGCTGAAAAAACGGAAGCCTTTGTGGAAAAGATGCAAGAAGTCATCTCCACGCCAGTTGTATTTTGGGATGAACGTCTATCTACAGTGATGGCAGAAAAATCTTTAATTGCTGCTGATGTAAGTCGTAAAAAACGGAAAGAAGTCATTGATAAGATGGCAGCAGTTGTCATTTTACAAGGCTATTTAGATAGTCGTTCATAAGGAGGTTACCATGATCGAACAAGGTTATGAAGGTGAAGTATCTGTGATTGTCATTGAAGACGAAAATGGAGAAGAAATGTATTATGAAGAAGAAATGCTAATTCAACATGATGGAAAAGCATTTGCGATTTTAGTATCTCTTCCTCCAGAAGAAGACACTGAACATGATGAACCAGAAGTGATTATTGCGCGTATTGATGAAGAAGAAGGAGAACAAGTTTACGTAGCTCCTACTGATGAAGAATTCGATGCAGTCATTAAATTATACGAAGAAATGGACTAATCGTTAGTCAAGGCTGTAACAGACTGTCGAAAGACAGTGTGGTTACAGCCTTTTCTGTATAAGAGAAGATGGATTACATACATGCTAGGTAAAAAAGTATTGTACCTAAAGGCGTTACGATATATGGTCTAGGTGAGTGTATCGATGATAGATTGACCTATACTATATAGAAAAATTGCTATATATACTGCTAAAATGGTATAATATAGTATTCGTTGAAAAAGGAGTGTGCTATGAAACAATATGCAAACTATATCTATAGATGTGTAGCAATTCTAATCGTAATTTTGCTTGGAATCTTAGCAGGTATATATTATATTCCTTGGACTGGTGGTTCAAAGGAAGATGTAGAAACAGTTGTTATCAGTGAGAATCAAACTGGTGCACAGATTGGGGATGTACTCTATGAAAGAGGGCTTATCACATCACCTACTCTGTTCCGTGGTGCTCTACGCTTAACGGGAACCATGGATAAGTTACAACATGGATATTATCAAATTCCACACCATTCTAGTTTAAGTGAGATTATTGGATTGCTCCAACAAGGTAGATTACAAACGGTGAAACTTACCATTCCAGAAGGATTTACCATTGGTGAAATTGGAAAACGCATTGAAGAACAAGGCATCGATACGCAGTATGCATTCATGGAAAAAGGAAAGACCTATACACCTTATGAGTATATGGTGGGAACGAAGCCTGTTACCTATCGGGTGGAAGGATTTCTATTCCCTAGCACCTATGAAATTCCTGTAGGTAGCAAAGCAGAAGATGTGATGGCCATCATGGCGGACGAAATGAATCGCCAATTAACACCAAAAATGCGCCAAGATGTTGAAGCGCAAGGAATGACCATATTTGAATTTATTACCTTAGCATCCTTGGTGGAAAAAGAAGCGAAGTTCGATGAAGATAGACCCATCATTGCCGCAGTTTTTCGTCAGCGCTTAAAAACTGGCATGCCCTTAGAATCATGTGCTAGTATTCAATATATTTTGGGGTATCCTAAGCCTTTGATTAGTATTGAGGATACAAAATTGGAAAGTCCGTACAATACATACCTTCATAAAGGATTACCACCAGGACCTATTGCAAACCCAGGCATCAAATCTATGGAGGCAGTTTTGTATGCGCCACCAACGGAGTATTTATTCTTTGTGGCTGACAAAGAAGGACATCATCATTTTACGAAAACCTATGATGAACATTTGAAAATAGTGGATCAAATTTATGAAAATTAAAGATATTTTAAATGAACAACGTATCTATGCGCTTTTGCATGATGTGCCAATTTTACGAGAGTCAGAAGTAGAACTCTTTGAAGACTTAATCAGTTTATATAAACCAAAGCGAGTCTTAGAAGTGGGCACTGCTATTGGGTACTCTTCGCTGTTACTGGCAAAGCATATGGACAAAGAGGGACAGCTCATCACTATAGAATTAGATGATGTACGCCATGGGATGGCTAGCCATTTCATTTCACAATCAGACTATGCAGAGAAAATCACTCTATTAAAAGGAGATGCTACAGAATTGCTCGAAGGCCTAGAAGGTCCCTTTGATTTAGTGTTTTTAGATGGCCCTAAAGGTCAGTACTTAAAACAGTTGGAACTCATTGAACCCCAATTAGCAGAAGGGGCTGTGGTATTAGCGGATAATGTCTTATTCCGTGGCTATGTGCGGGGAGAGAAAGAACCACCTCGGCGCTTTAAAACTATTGTGAAACGCTTGCAAGCGTATTTAACCTATGTAGAACAAAAAGAATATTACAATACTACTATCTACCCTATGGGAGATGGTATGAGTGTAAGTATATGGAAAGGAAAGATTCATGACTAAACGACATATGGAATTACTAGCTCCTGCTGGTAATATGGATAAATTAAAAATGGCTATTCGCTATGGTGCAGATGCCGTATATTGTGCAGGCCGTGCCTTTGGCTTACGCGCAGCTAGCTCCAATTTTGACAATGATCAATTGAAAGAGGCTGTAGAATTTGTACACAGCCATGGCAAAAAAATCTATGTCACTTGTAACATTATTCCGCATAATGAGGACTTAACAGGCCTTGAAGAGTATTTACAATTCTTGGAAAGTATTAAGGTCGATGCGATCATCGTAGCGGACTTGGGTATTTTCTTGTTGGCAAAGCGTGTGGCTCCAGGCTTAGAATTGCATGTGAGTACACAAGCAAATACAACGAACTATTTGACTACAGAGTTCTGGAAAGAACAAGGGGCTGCTCGTGTAGTAGTAGCTCGTGAAGTGAGCATTGAAGATATCAAAACTATGCGTGAGAAAGCAGATGTTGAAATTGAAGCCTTCGTACATGGAGCTATGTGTATTTCCTATTCTGGTCGTTGTTTGTTGAGTAATTACATGACCAACCGTGATGCGAATCGTGGGGCTTGTACACAAGCGTGCCGTTGGAAATATAATTTGGTGGAAGAAAATCGTCCTGGTGAATACTATCCAATCGAAGAAGATGAACATGGTACATATATCTTTAACTCTAAAGATTTATGTCTATTAAAATATATTCCTGAGCTCTATAAAGCGGGTGTAGATAGTTTAAAAATTGAAGGTCGCATGAAGTCTGTACACTATGCAGCTACTGTATCCAAAGTATACCGTGAAGCCATCGATAAATTCCTAGAAGAAGGAGATGACTGGTATGTACGTGATGAATGGTATGCAGAATTAGAAAAAATCTCTCACCGTCCATACACAGAGGCTTTTGCCATGGAAAAACCAGGGGAAGAAGCACAAAACTATGGTAAATCTTCCAATACGCAAACCCATGATTTCATTGGATTAGTAGAAGGATACAATGCAGAAGAAGGCTATGCCTACATGGAACAACGTAACAACTTTAAAGTAGGGGAAGAAGTAGAGTTTTGCCAACCTCATGGACCATTGGTAAAACATGTGATTACACGTATCACTGATGAAGATGGCAATGACATTGATGTGGCAAAACATGCACAAATGAAATTGCGTTTGTACATCGATACGCCATTGGAGGAATATTCCATGATGCGTCGTGAAACGAAACAAAAATAATTCCTTACGACATAGGGGAGGACCAAGATGCAAGAACAAGAGATTGTGTATGATCCAGAGTATGTGTACTTTCAAATTGAACGGACATATACAAATTATGTGAATCGGATTTTAGAAGGCTATGAATACGTAGGGGTCATGACAACGGTGAATGCGGAGGGATTGTGTATGGTTCGTACTACAGAATCAACACGTGAACTGGCAAAAGAAATTTTACAATCCCTACCGATTTCTGTGACTCTCTTGGAGTGAGTGAATTGTAACAGAGAGACACCACATGAGTTGTACTGGTAGTAAGTATTGGTGATTGAAAGTGGAGATCTAAGAGATATGACAGCAGACAATAAGAAACGGATGCAATATGAACTATATATTCCAGCTCAATTTGATGAATCTTGTCGAGGTTCTTTAGAAATATTGATAGAACATAAGTTGGCGGATGTAGGAGAGGTTCATGAGGGGGAATCGGTATATAAAGAGAATGGTGAAATTGACCATTGTGTAGTTCGGTTTTCTATGGATGAAGGTTCTGAGTTAGTAGAGGAAATGCTTATCTCCTTGGATGAATTAGGGATTCCTTATGGTGCCAAGTTGTATCAAAATGGAAAGGTCATTGCAGAATTAGGTAATTTACATCATGTACATGTGATGCTGGATGCTTCCCTAGGGGATACAAAAAAATTCAAACGATTGGATGCTAAAATTACAGCGGCATTGGAAGAAAATAGTATTGTAAGTACAACATGTATCGATATTCCTAAGGGAATGGCAAGATTTGTGTATTATGTAGCAGATAAAGAGTTAGCGGTGGAAGTGATCAATACCTATCTTCGTAGAAGTGACTTAGGGGTAGGTGCTACCATTGATGTCATCGATTCAGGGCTGACCATTCATGAACGGTATATGTCAGATATATCTCGAGTGTATCGTGGGTTAGTTCCCGATGTATGGAACGTCATTCAAGGTGAATGGAAAGGGATATCACCACAAGAATGGATGCACCTATTAAAGCGATATCCTAAGACACCAGAAGGGCTTAGTTTCTTGCTGAATGTGGAAAATGGAACATACCAAAAAGAATATACTTCTTTACATGTAACATTTCCATTATTTATACATGATAATAAACAATTTTATTTATTGTCGGCTCGTCAAATGTTAACATTTGATCGGGATGGATTGAGTACAAGAAAACTAGATATTCAGGGTCCTACGGATAGACCATCACAAGTGCGTGCTACCCCTGCTAGCTGGGATTTATGCTTGTTTGCGGCTACTGGTGAAGGGGAAAGTGCATCTAGGCTATACCTTGACTTTAACCCAACCAAATCTGGTACAGTGGGACAAGTATTATACTTTAACGGTGAAACGAAAACGTTGACATTGCTAGGGCCATCTTTTAGTAATGTATTGTTAGTGCTAATGAAAGAAGCTTCTAATGGATCTGGAGATTATCTGATTCAGTCTATTATGGAAAAAACTATGAGTTTGGATGTAGATACCATGGATGTACAAAGTGCGGAAAACCAACTCTTGTTTGAAGCTATGCGGAATTTATCTGAAAGGATCTTAGATAGTATAGGCGATATGGGACCTATGATAGGTAAACGTGGTTTTATGGGGATGGTCTTGCTGGAAGATACAGTATTTGATGTGAATCGATTTAAGAAGGACCTGCTTGCAAGATGGGATATTGATTCGATTACCAGTCCGGAAGGGATGAAAGTTCGAGCTGCTATTGCGACAGTGGATGTGGATTCAGTAGAAGAAGATGACATGGAAGAAGCTCATTTCTTAGTGATTGATGGCTATAAAGTGGTAGTTGCCCCGTTCTCCTTTCCTATGCCACTACAGGCGGTAGAACAAGGTGGCATGAGAAATTACCTTTGGGAATCTGCTGTAGAGATAGGAACACGACATACGTACCATGTGGCGATTAGCATTGTGGAAGGTCCGGGTAATCCTTTGGAAGAAGGCATGTTGCTAGCCAAGCTACTTGCAGTGGCTACAGAGCAAGAGGGAGCTAGTGCAGTGTACACGAATGGCGTGCTATATGAAGCTGATAAATTCCATGAAGAAACGGAAAACTTACGAGATGATATGTTGCCTATGGCGAATATGATATGGGTAGATATGGATTTTGAAGAGGATGGCACCATCTCCTTATCTACGAGTGGGATGGAACTGTTCAACCAATTAAATGTGGAGTTCCTTCATTGTCCATGGGATCCAGAGAAAGCTTGGAACTATATCCTAAGTGTAGCGGATTATATCTTGACATCTGGTAAGCAGGTAGAAGATGGAGATTCCGTTGGTAGAACAGAGGAAGAACAATTAACGGTTCATATCAATGAGCCGGTCCATGCAGATGGAAAACAAAGCATACAAGTTTTCTTTACTGAAAGTGAAGAATAAATACAAGATGAAAGGGTGCGTTGGAATACTAGCGCACCCGTTTCTTTTAGTTATATATGGAATCATTGGTGCTATGAGTAGGGAGTACCGTGTTCCATTTCCACTTCCACTTGCCATGTACGGTTAGAAAAAAGTTAAATAAATTATAAAAAAATACTTGCATAGATGTAATGGATATGATATTATATATTTGTTGTTACAGCAAGTAGCAAACGGTAGTGAAACAGTGTTTCCCAAGGACAGTTAAGATGAATCACTACTATGGATAGAAGATATCGGGGCATAGCGCAGTTTGGTAGCGCACCTGGCTTGGGACCAGGGGGTCGCAGGTTCGAATCCTGCTGCTCCGACCATTTTCTTATGTGCGGGTGTAGCTCAATGGTAGAGCCCCAGCCTTCCAAGCTGGTTGCGAGGGTTCGATTCCCTTCACCCGCTCCACTTATACATGTGATTGTATTCAATACGCTCCCATACAGAGACAATGTCTATGTGATGGGTTATTTTATTATGTATGGGTAAATTGGATGTGATTGTAATTACATATGGTTCAGTAGCTCAGTTGGATAGAGCAACGGCCTTCTAAGCCGTGGGTCGGGGGTTCGAATCCCTCCTGGATCACCAGAGTACGAAGGATGCTACTTTATGTAGGATCCTTTTTGTGTGGCAGGGATGCTATCGCTAAGTTCTCCGCGTCGCTATGCTCCTAGAGAACTAAGCTTACCGCTATCCCTCCTGGATCACCAAGTATTAGCACTTTGTTTCGACAAGGTGCTTTTTCATTTGGAGGGCCCTTCGCTACGCTTCGGGGTGAACATCGTATCGACTAAGCGTGCGTCGTCGCTATGCTCCTAGCACACTAAGTCGATTACGTATCCCTCCTGGATCACCAAGTATTTAGGATTCTACTTGATGTAGGATCCTTTTTGTGTGGCAGGGATGCTATCGCTAAGACCTTCGCGTCGCCTATGGCTCCTAAAGGTCTAAGCTTGCCGCTATTTCAGGGAATCGAGGCACTAAGGATTCTGCGTCGCTTTGCTCCTAGAATCCTAAGTTGCCCTCGTATCCCTCCTGGATCACCACTAATAAAGATTCTATGTTTTCTAGAATCCTTTAATGAAAAGTTCTTCTATTCTAATCACCGAATTGACTGAATATAGTAATTCTGATAGTATAATAGATACTTAGATATGGCTCTTAAGAGCTCTTGGTGATGGAGGCATCACCTACTGAAAAAGGACAACACTATGTGTTGTCCTTTTTTGGATTCTAATTTCTCTAATTAATGAAAACGCCTAACGTAAAAGAGGTCTGATCACCTCACACGTTAGGTCCATTTCTTTTTGCCATTGAGATGAGCCTAACGCCGTTCACACGTTGATGGCTCTTCTTGTCTGTACCTGTAGTATAGCATAGTGTAAGAAAAAATGCTACTCTATTTCCGTGGCGAATAAGGCTAGAGGGTTCTATTGGTGAGATATCTAGGATGCTTATGACGCAGTCATGAACTTTGACTTTGACGGTATTGGCAAAACTCGGTGAATGATAAGAAACAAGTGTCCAAGATAGTTGAAGCTTTTGTATTTGAAGATAGTTTGGTAGTTTCACTTTGAATTTTTATGCGAAGTAAGTGATGCTTTCTTGTATTGGTACAGTTAAGCTTATAAAGGCGTATATATGTAATTAGCATAATTGAGAAATAGAATTACCTATAAAAGTAGGAAGAGAAAAAATATCTATTTCCAATTAATTCGATATGGTTATGCTGTTTTAATATATATGTACACGAATAGACGCAAAAAAATGTTGATACATCGATATTATTAGATGTAAATTTGGATAAAAAATTAATTTTTGTAAAAAAACTATTCTAATATGCACCAGATTGGTGTATAATAGAATAGAAAAATTATTTTTTTAACAAAGTAGTTTGTGTTAGGCGTTTAGTGTGAAAAGAGAGACCGGATGAGGGTCCCCCAAAGGATGGTGTGTAAATATATAATAAAATAATAATGAATGTTTATCTATTTTAATAAGTTGATTATGAAATACGTAAGCATTCAATTTTTTGTGCCATAAATGCTCAGCTTAGCAGTATGTATGGTAAGTGAGCATCACTAGTTTGTTATATAAATGTTGTCAACATATGTGTATAGGAGTTTAGTATGAACAAAATTTTTAAGGTCATTTGGAGTAAGTCAAAACAATGTTATATTGTTGTATCTGAAATGGCAAAAAACCATTCTGGTAAAAAGAAAATAGTTGTGGCTAGTATATTGGCGGCTATGGCTGTGGGAACAACAGTGTTTGTTGAAGCTGCAAAAGTAAATTTAGGAGGAGGTACGGCAGAAACTGAAGGGTCGATTGCAATAGGAACTGGATCTTTTGCAAAGGGGACTTCCTTTCCTAAGGGAGGAAATACACAAATTGACCCTAGTATTGCAATCGGCACTGGGGCAACAGCTGAGGGTAATTCATCATTAGCAATTGGTCTAAGTGCGACTGTTGATAAAAAGTCTTATGCAGTAGCTATTGGACGATATACAAAAGCCACTGATGATTATGGTATTGGTATAGGTTATAATGTTAGAGCTGATTTACATGGTGTGGCAGTTGGTGAACAAGCTCGCGCTCTGAAAGAAGGGGCTACTACACTAGGTGTTAGTTCCCGCGGCTATGGTAAAGGTGCCATTGCTATTGGTTGGCAATCCCTGGCGGGTGCCGATGTCTATACTGCAGGTGTACCAGGTAATGATATTAATAATGATAGCTCGAGCAAGATTAATGATTATAATAAATGGGGTGATATGTCTGTAGGCTTGCGTGCCTTGGCAACAGGTGGTAATGCTACAGCGTTAGGTCGTAATGCTGCAGCTACAGCGACAAATGCTGTAGCTATCGGCGGTGGTAATGGCAATAACTATGATGATAATACAGAAAGAACCCAAGCTACAGCGGAAAAAGCAGTAGCTATTGGTTATAAAGCCTTAGCATCTGATAAAAATGCTACATCTATAGGTACGGATGCACAGGCAAGTAAAGTTAGATCCACCGCGATTGGTTATGAAGTTAGAGCCACAGGAAACAATGCGGTAGCCATTGGTTCTAGCGACACGAATGCTAGAAAAGTAGTGGCTGCTGGGGAAAGTGCTATTGCTGTTGGTACAAAGGCGCAAGCTAATAATGATAGTTCCACTGCAATTGGTAAAGAAGCACTAGCTGGGAATACAAATGCTATCGCACTTGGTACATCTGCAGAAGGTAAAGGAGCGTCTTCTACAGCTATCGGTAACAGTGCACAAGCAACAAAAACAAATGCGATTGCCCTAGGTACTGGGGCTGACGCCAGCGAAGAGCAAGCAGTAGCCATTGGTAAGGGTGCGACTGCAGAACAGACTAATGCAGTAGCACTTGGTACATCTGCTACTTCAGGTGGCGCTAATGGTGTAGCGATAGGTAATGATGCACAGGCGCAGGCTAATGATACAATTGCTGTAGGTAGTACTTCTCGCGCTGAAAATGTAAATGATAGTGCGTTTGGTAATGCAGCTAAAGCTAGTGGTGGTGGTTCAACAGCCATCGGTTATATAGTAAAAACTACTGGTAATCAGGCCTTTGGTGCTGGCTCTAATTCAGAGGTATCTGGTACAGCGGCAATAGGGATTGGCTATAAAGTAACCGCATCAGGTAATCGCTCCATTAGCATTGGTAATGATAATGGAGTTATTCAGACGCAGGCCTCTGGTGAAAAAGCAATTGCTATTGGTTCAGGCGTGCAATCGACAGGCAGCGCTTCTACAGCTATAGGTAAAGGTGCAATTGCAAGTCAAGACAATGCCTTTGCAGCAGGTACAGAAGCAAAAGCACAAGCAACTGATACAGTGGCCATTGGTTCAGGGGTTACTGCTTCAGGTTTACAATCTATTAGTATTGGTAGTACATTTAACAATATAACGAATCAAGCGACTGGTAAAGCTTCTATTGCCATTGGTGCCGCTGCACAGTCTAAGGGTGATGGATCTGTAGCTTTGGGTAGAAATGTAAAGGTCTTGAGGGAATATACCACAGCAGTGGGTATGAATATCACCGCTAGTGATAATGCTTCTGCTAGTACGATTCTAGGTTATAACTCGTATACAAAAGCTAATCAGTCTGTTAATATTGGTTCTACTGTATATACTGAAGCAGGAGGTCAATATTCCACAGCTATTGGTTATACTTTAAGTGTAAGTGGAAAAAATGCTATTGGAATTGGCTCCAGTGATGACGGTATTGCTGATGATAAAAAATTAATGGCTACAGGTGAAAGCTCTATTGCCATTGGTACAAGAGCACAAGGTAAAGCAACAGGTGCAACAGCTATTGGTAAAGAAGCGATAGCGACAGCATCTAGCGCGATGGCTTTAGGTACTAATGCAAATGCTGCCTTAGCACATTCGGTAGCACTAGGTGAAGGGTCTACTACAACGGAAGCAGATGGAGCTGGAAAAATAGCATATTTAACTAATGAATCTACTAACAATAGTGGTAATGGTGTGATATCTGTTGGTAATAAGCGAAATGCTTCTGATACAGGTACTATTACACGTCGTATTGTCAGTGTAGCGGGTGGTACTGATGATTATGATGCGGTTAATGTAAAACAATTAAAAGCATTAGAAGCGAACGAACGCCATATTAAAGTTAAAACAGGAAATGCTGCATATACACCAGATGCGAATGGTAAAATAACGTTAAACTATGTAAATGGTAAAGGCGAGGATGTCCCTAATGAAGTGACAGAGATTAAAGACGTAGCCAAAAAATCTGATGAATGGACATTGCGGACACAAGATGGAAATACTACGGCAGTGGCTACACCTCAAACAGTGAATGGTTTAACTAAAAAAGCTGTCACTTTAAAAGCAGGTGACAATATTGCCATTTCTAATACTAATGGTGTTGTTACGTTGAATGTAACAAATGTTGTAAAATCTGTGGCTACTGATAATACAAATGCATTAGATATTTCTAATACTAATGGGACTGTTAAAATCAACCCTAAATTGGCGAGTTCTGTGAATGCAGCAGGAGAGGCTAATAAACTAGTAACGGCAGGTACTGTAAAAACAGCTCTTGATGATAAAATTGATAAAACAGCTGAGATGCACATCAAATCAGGTGAGTATACAGTAAATACTGATGGTACAGCTTCTTTGACTCAACAAAATGGTAATAACCAAGATCAAAGCACTCGCGTTACGATTAAAGATATTGCTAAAAAATCTGTAGTAGATACATTGCAGTCCGATTATAATACTTTCAAAACAAAAGCTATTACTTTCACAGGTGATGACAACCAAGGTGTAGCTCGTAGATTAGATACAACATTAACTGTAAAAGGTGGTGCGAATTACACCTCTACTATACCGAATACTAATATTCGTGTGGAAAAAGACGGTACGACTGGATTAGCTGTTAAATTATCTGATAAGTTAACAGGTATAAAAGAAATTTCTGGCACTGGTTCGCAAGATTTAGTGATCAATAATGGTAATACTAAAGTCACTGTAAAAGCTCCATCTAATGGAGACAATGGTACAGTCGACTTTGGTAATGCTAAAGTAGTAGCGCCTAATTTAGATGCGAGCATCTCTTATAAAGCAGGTAATGGAGATACTAAGAAAACAGTTAAATTACAAGATGGATTTAACTTCACAGCCGCTACAGACACTACTACCACTGCAGAAGGTCCAAAATCTGGCCTTGCTATCAAAGCAGAGGATAATGGCAAAGTTACATTTGGCTTAGATAAAGCGACTCGCAATACTATCGATAATGCAGCAGATAAAAACTTGAGTAATTTAACTGACACTGGTAAAGATAAAGTCAAAGAATTGGCGAAAACAGCAGCACAAGATGCTGTGAAAGTAGCAGCGGGTACTAATACAACTGTTGCAACTGATACAACGACAACTTCAGGTGTAACGACATATAAAGTAAATGCAAACGATACAACAGTAGCAGTTACTGGAAATGGCCTTGCCATTACTGGTGGCGATTTAGGTACAGATAAAGTACGTAAATATTCCTTAGATTTATCTGCAGCTACTAAAGGTAAATTAGCTGCGGTAGGAAATATAGCAACCAATGTAATTGGTGGAACTACAATTGCTACAGATGGTACTGTAACAGGACCAACTTTCAGTATTACTAAAGCAGATGGTACTGCTGAAAATGCTGGAACTATTAAAGAGGCCATCGAAAAACTAGATTCAGCGAATAAAGGACAAAATACTAAGATTTCTGGAAATACAGAAAAACTAACAAAATTAGGTGAAACTGTTACTACCAACTATAATGATTTATCTAAAAAAATCAGTGATGGTACTACGAATATAACTAATACACTTACTACCAAAGGCTTGAATTTCACTGGTAATGACACAACTGATGCTGGCAAAGTACACCGTGATTTAGGTACTACTTTGACAATCAAAGGTGCAGAAAACTTCACTCGTGAAGCTAATGCTAAGAATAATATTGATGTAGTGAAAAATACTGCAGGTGATGGTTTTGATGTGAAATTAGCAGCAAACCTTGCTAATATGAAAGAAATCTCTGGTAATGGCAAAGATGACTTAGTGATTAAAAATGGTGATGCTACCATTACCTTGAAACCTAAAAAAGACGCAGAAGGTACTAACCCTGCGACACCAGCTACAGTCGACTTTGGTGAAACGAAAGTAGTAGCATCTAACTTAGATGCGAATATCGCTTATAAAGCTGGTAGTGAAGATACTAAGAAAAAAGTGAAACTACAAGATGGATTTAATTTCACTGCAGCCACAGACACTACTACCACTGCAGAAGGTCCTAAATCTGGTTTAGCGATTAAAGCAGAAGATAATGGCAAAGTAACATTTGGTTTAGATAAAGCGACTCGTAGTACTATTGACAATGCAGTGGATAAAAACTTAAGTAATTTATCTAATGATGGTGAAAATAAAGTTAAAGAGCTAGCAAAAGGCGCAGCTCAAGATGCTGTGAAAGTAGCAGATGGTATTAACACAACTGTTACTACGGATACAACGACTACAGGAGTAACTACGTATAAAGTAAATGCTAACGATACAACAGTAGCAGTTACAGGAGATGGACTTGCGATTAAAGGTGGAGATTTAGGTACAGATAAAGTACGTAAGTATTCCTTAGATTTATCTGATGCAACAAAAGGTAAATTAAAAGCAGTAGATGGTTTATCTACTGTTATCGGTGGTACTAATATTACAACAGATGGAACTGTAACAGGACCTACTTTCAACATTACTAAAGCAGATGGTACAACAGAAGAAGCAACTACTATTAAAGATGCTATTGATAAGTTAAATGCTACGAATGCTGGACAAAACACTAAGATTTCTGAAACTGCAGGTAAAGTAACAACCTTAGAAGGTAAAGTAAATGGTATCGTTGATAACGGTATGGTATTCGCTGGCGATGAGGCAACAGCAGATAAAGTGACTCGTAAATTAGGAGAAACTTTAAATATCCACGGTCAAAACAATATCACTGTGAAAAAAGATGGTACTGCAGTAGATACATTAAATGTAAAACTTGCTAGTGATTTGAAAAATATCACATCTATCAGCAGTGGAGATGGCACAACGGGCTCTAAAGTTACATTAGATGCAAATGGTGTATCCATTGCTAATACAGCAGCAGGTGCAGGTGGAGCAGCGGGTGAAACTAAAACTGTAACAATCGGTAAAGATGGCATCAATACTGGTGGTATGAAAATCACTAATGTAGCGAAAGCAGAAGCAGATGGCGATGCAGCAAACAAAAAATATGTAGATGAGGCTATTTCTAATTTAGATACTACTATTAGAGGTAATGCTACATTAAACTTTGCTGGTAATGTGACAAAAGATGCACAAGATAACGCAACTGAAAAAGTAGGTTTATCCTTGGCAACAGGTACATTACATGTGAATGGTGCTAATAACGAAATCACTACGACAGCAAAAGGAGATACAATTACAGTTGGATTAGCTGAAACTGTAAAAGCTCAATTAGCAAAAATAGGTGATACATCCTCTAACGGACGTGATGGTGCAAATGGCTTAACTGGTAAAGATGGCTTAAATGACAAAACTTTAACAGATAAAGTGAATGCCTTACGTAACGGCGAAGCTGGATCTGTGGTATATACTAATGATGCTGGTGACCGTGTGGTAAAAGCAAAAGATGGTAAATACTATAAAGCTGATGAAGTAAAAGCTGATGGTACTGTAAAAACTGCTGAGGAAAATAACGGTAAAGCACCAAAAGTAGTAGAGAATCCACAAGCACGTGTTGTGAATGGTAATGGAGAAACTACAGTTCCTACAACCTTGTCCAATATCGCTGATGGCAAAGTAGCAGCAGGTTCTAAAGATGCTGTGAACGGCGGTCAATTGAATACTGTTAAAACTGAGTTAGCCACAGCCTTAGGTGGTGGTGCTAAAGTAGAAAACGGTGTATTCACAGGACCAACGTACAACATCACAAAAGATGATGGTACAGGCACAGAAGCAACATCTAATGTTGGTGAAGCAATCAGTAAATTAGATGGCCGTATCAACAATGCTAATACTACGCTTGCTAATAAAGGTTTAGATTTCACAGGTAATGATACAACTGCGAAAGTACACCGTAATTTAGGTGAAACTTTAACAATCAAAGGTGCAGAAAACTTTACTCGTGAAGCAGCTGAGAACAACATCAAAGTTGTGAAAAATAACAATGATCTTGATGTGAAATTAGCAGCAAACCTTGCTAATATCAAATCTATCAGTAATGCTACGGGAGCAGGTAAACCAGGCTCTACTATCACCTTAGATGCAGATGGCGTATCCATTGCTAATACAGCAGCAGGTCAAGATGGTGCAGTAGGAGAAACTAAAACTGTAACAATCGGTAAAGACGGTATCAATGCCGGTGGCATGAAAATCACTAATGTAACGAAAGCAGAAGCAGATGGCGATGCAGCAAACAAAAAATATGTAGATGATGCGATTTCTAACTTAAATACAACAGTGACTAATAATGCAAATCTACGTTATGCTGGTGATACTAACGAAGGTGCAACAAATGGTGAAGATCACTTGAACTTACCATTAGCGACTGCTACTTTAAAAGTAGCAGGTACAGCTGATCAAATCAAAACTGTAGCTAACAATGGAACCATTACTTTATCCTTAGATGAAAAAGTGACAAACAAATTAGCTAAACTTGGTGACACAGCTTCCAACGGGCGTGATGGTGCTAATGGTTTAACCGGTAAAGATGGCTTAAATGACAAAACTTTAACAGAAAAAGTAAATGCCTTGCGTAATGGCGAAGCTGGATCTGTAGTATATACAGATGAAAATGGCGTACGTTTAGTAAAAGCTAAAGATGGAGAATACTATAAAGCTGCAGATGTAGATAAAGATGGCAATGTATTGAATGGTGCAACAAAAGCTACTACTGTAGAAGCTCGTTTAGTAAATCCTAAAGGAGAAACTACAGTTCCTACCAAATTGTCCAACATCGCAGATGGCAAAGTAGCAGCAGGTTCCAAAGACGCTGTGAACGGTGGTCAATTATATACTGCTAAATCTGAAATTGGTGCTATCATCGGTGGCACAACAATTAATGAAAATGGCAAAATTACAGGACCAACTTTCAGTATTACAAATGCGGCTGGTACTAAAGATGATGCAACTACAATTAAGGATGCTATTGAAAAATTAGATGCTACTAATGAAGCACAAAACACAAAAATTAACGATACAGCAGAAAAAGTTACTACTTTAGATGGAAAAGTAGATGGTATCGTTGAGAAAGGCATGGTATTTGCTGGTGATGATGCAACAGCAGATAAAGTGACTCGTAAATTAGGAGAAACTTTAAATATCCATGGTCAAAACAACATCACTGTGAAAAAAGATGGTACTGCAGTAGATACATTAAATGTAAAACTTGCTAGTGATTTGAAAAATATCACATCTATCAGCAGTGGAGATGGCACAACGGGCTCTAAAGTTACATTAGATGCAGATGGTGTATCCATCGCTAATACTGCAGCAGGCCAAGGTGGAGCAGCGGGTGAAACTAAAACTGTAACAATCGGTAAAGATGGTATCAATGCTGGTGGCATGAAAATCACTAATGTAGGAGAAGCTAAAGATAATGGCGATGCAGCGAATAAAAAATATGTAGATGATGCAATTACTAACTTGAATACAACAGTGACGAATAATGCAAATCTACGTTATGCTGGTGATACTAACGTAGGTGCAGCAGCTGATGCAGATCACTTAAACTTACCATTGGCCACAGGTACTTTAAAAGTAGCTGGTACTGCTGATCAAATCAAAACTGTAGCTAATAATGGAACCATTACTTTATCCTTAGATGAAAAAGTGACAAATAAGTTAGATAAACTTGGTGATACTGCTTCTAATGGACGTGATGGCAAAGATGGTGCATCTGGTGCGAAAGGCTTAACTGGTGCAGATGGCTTAAATGACAAAACGTTAACAGATAAAGTGAATGCATTGCGTAACGGCGAAGCTGGATCTGTAGTATATACTAATGATGCTGGCGACCGTGTGGTAAAAGCAAAAGATGGTAAATACTATAAAGCTGATGAAGTAAAGGCTGACGGTACTGTAAAAACTCCTGAGGAAAATAACGGTAAAGCACCGAAAGTAGTAGAGAATCCACAAGCACGTGTTGTGAATGGTAATGGAGAAACTACAGTTCCTACAACCTTGTCTAACATCGCTGATGGCAAAGTAGCAGCAAACTCCAAGGATGCTGTAAACGGCGGTCAATTACATACTGTGAAATCTGACCTAGCTACAGCACTCGGTGGAGATTCTAAAGTTAATGCTGACGGATCCTTCACAGGCCCTACATACAACATCACAAAAGATGATGGCACAGGTACAGAACCAGTTAATAATGTAGGTGCTGCGATTTCTAAATTAGATGGTCGTATCAATAATGCGAACACTGTCCTTGGCAATAAAGGCTTAGATTTCTATGGCAATAAAGATGCTGCTGACACAGATAAAGTACATCGCAATCTTGGTGAGGCTTTAAAAGTGAAAGGTGCAGAAAACTTCACTCGTGAGGCTAATGCTAAGAATAATATTGATGTAGTGAAAAATACTGCAGGTGATGGTTTTGATGTGAAATTAGCAGAAAACCTTGCTAATATAAAAGAAATCTCTGGTAATGGCAAAGATAACCTAGTGATTAAAAACGGCGATGCTACCATTACCTTGAAACCTAAAAAAGACGCAGAAGGCACTAACCCTGCTACACCAGCTACAGTAGATTTTGGCGATACGAAAGTAGTAGCATCTAACTTAGATGCATCCATTAAATATCGTGCCAACGATGAAGAGGTAGGCAAAGCTAAATCTGTTAAATTAGCCGATGGATTTAACTTTGTAGCAAGCAAAGATGCAACGACTACTGCAGAAGGTCCTAAATCTGGTTTAGCAATCACAACAGGCGATAATGGTGTAGTTACATTTGGTTTAGATAAAGCGACTCGTAGCACTATTGATAATGCTACAGATAAAAACTTAAGCAATTTATCTGATGCTGGTAAAGACAAAGTCAAAGAATTAGCAAAAGGTGCAGCACAAGATGCTGTGAAAGTAGCAGATGGTATTAATACAACTGTTGAAAAAGATACAGCAACTGCAGGCGTAACTACGTATAAAGTAAATGCTAACGATACAACAGTAGCAGTGAATGCAGATAGCTTAGCTATTGCTGGTGGTGACCTAGATGCTACAACTAAAGTCCGTGCGTATACATTAGATTTATCTGACACAGTAAAAGCAAAATTAAATGCTATTAACAATGTTGGTGACACAGCATCTAACGGTCGTGATGGCAAAGATGGTACATCTAGCGCACAAGGCTTAACTGGTAAAGACGGCTTAAATGACAAAACTTTAACAGATAAAGTGAATGCATTACGTAACGGCGAAGCTGGATCTGTGGTATATACTAATGATGCTGGTGACCGTGTGGTAAAAGCAAAAGATGGTAAATACTATAAAGCTGATGAAGTAAAAGCTGACGGCACTGTAAAAACTGCTGAGGAAAATAACGGTAAAGCACCAAAAGTAGTAGAGAATCCACAAGCACGTGTTGTGAATGGTAATGGAGAAACTACAGCTCCTACTACCTTGTCCAACATCGCTGATGGCAAAGTAGCAGCAAACTCCAAGGATGCTGTAAACGGTGGTCAATTACACACTGTGAAATCTGACCTAGCTACAGCACTTGGTGGAGATTCTAAAGTGAATGCAGATGGTTCTTTCACAGGTCCTACATATAACATCACTAAAGATGATGGCACAGGTACAGAAGAAGTTAAGAATGTAGGGGATGCGATTTCTAAATTAGATGGTCGTATCAACAATGCGAACACGGCTCTTGGTAATAAAGGCTTAGATTTCTATGGCAATAAAGATGCTGCTGACACAGATAAAGTACATCGCAACCTTGGTGAAGCTTTAAAAGTGAAAGGTGCAGAAAACTTCACTCGTGAGGCTAATGCTAAGAATAATATTGATGTAGTGAAAAATACTGCAGGTGATGGTTTTGATGTGAAATTAGCAGAAAACCTTGGTAACATTAAAGAAATCGCTGGTAATGGCAAAGATAACCTAGTGATTAAAAATGGTGATGCTACCATTACCTTGAAACCTAAAAAAGAGGCAGAAGGTACTAACCCTGCTACACCAGCTACAGTCGATTTTGGCAATACAAAAGTAGTAGCATCTAACTTAGATGCGTCCATTACATATCGTGCTAATAGTGCAGAAGATGCGGATGCTAAGACTGTAAAATTACAAAAAGGCTTGAACTTCGTATCTGGTGATGGCACAACAGCTACTGCTGAAACAGCAAAAGCAGGCATCACAATTGCAGCCGATAAAGATGGTAAAGTTGTATTTGGCTTAAATGAAGCAACTCGTAATGCTATCGATAATGCAGCTGATAAAAATTTAAGCAATTTATCTGATGATGGTAAAAACAAAGTAAAAGAATTGGCTAAGACAGCGGCTCAAGAATCTGTGAAAGTAGCTTCTGGTAACAATGTGACCGTAACACCTGAAACAAAAGATGGTGTTACTACATACACGGTTAATGGTCGTGATACAACGGTAAAAGCGGCTGAAAATGGAAGTGTTTCTGTCTCTGGCGGCACTTTGAACGACAAAGGTGAACGTGAATACACAGTGGATTTAACGGATGCAGCGAAAGCAGAAATTGCTAAAGTAGCAGGTATCGATAAACGATTAGGTGAAGCGGAAAAAGCAATTGCTGATAACAAAACCGCTATTAATACTAATAAAGATAATATCAAAGCTAATAAAGATGCTATTAAAGCTAATAAAGACGCTATCGATGCTAATAAAAAAGCTGTTGATGAAGATATTAAAGCCTTAAAAGGTAATACAGCGACTAAAGACTTAGATAATGTATCCGATAAAGGTAAAGAAGTTATTACTGGTTTAATTGATGTGAAAGGTGAAAATGGTGTGACTGTTACACCAAGCGCTGATGCAACATCAAAAGTAAAAACTTTCACAGTGAAGATTGGCGATTCTGCTACATTTGGTAAGGGTGATAAAGCCGTTGCTATCGATGGAACTAAAGGTACTATTACTGTAGGTGACAAAGATAAAACGAATACAGCTATCACTCCTGAAGGTGTGACAGTAACGACTAAAAATGCTGATGGCACAGATAAGTCTAAAGTAGAAATCAAAGATGGTACGATTTCAGGCTTAACCAATACTGATTGGGATTCTACGAAAGTAGCTACAGCAGAAGATGCGAAGAAAGATCCAACATCTGCGACAGCGAAAGAACGTGGTAAAGCAGCGACACAAGGTCAAATCAAAGACGTGGTAGAAAAAATTGTTAATGGCCGCGGATTTGAAGGAGATGATAATAAAAAAGTTAGCGTTGCGTTAGGCGATACGTTAGGTATTAAAGGTGGAGCTACTGGCCCATTAACAGATAATAATATTGGTGTAGTATCTACTGAAGCAAAAGATGGCAAGCCAGCTACAATGACTGTGAAATTGGCAAAAGATGTGAAAATGAAAGATGGTTCCACATCCTACGACTACTACTTACCTGAAATAAAAACAAATCCAGATGGTTCTAAAGAAATTGTTAAGAATGCAGATGGATCTGTGAAATACAAATTGGGTAAAGATGGTAATCCAATTCGCTTAGTGACAACTACAGTTAATGGTGAAGGGGTAACGATTGCACCAGTGAAAGGATTAGATAAACCGACTGTTTCCTTAACAGCGGATGGTCTAGACAATGGCGGCAACCAAATTCACAATGTAGCAGCAGGTACTCTTAATACGGATGCAGCCACAGTAGGTCAAGTACGTGCAGCAGCACATGCTTTAAATAACCGTGTGAATGAGGCAGGTGCTCATGCAGCGGCATTAGCAGCGATGAATCCATTGAGCTATGATCCTCTTAAAAAATCTCAAGTCATGGCAGGCGTTGGCTCCTATAAAGGTAACAAAGCCTTAGCATTAGGTGTGGCTCATTATGCTAACGAAGATACTCTATTTAATGTAGGTGTTGCCGTTGGCGATGGAAGCAACATGGTCAATGCAGGTGTGACATATCGATTTGGTGGAGAAGACAGTGCGGTTCCTGAACGTTACAAAGGCGGTCCAATTTCTTCTGTCTATGTAATGCAAGACGAAGTAAGTGCATTAAAAGCAGAAAATGCTGAAATGAAAGCACAAATGAAAATGCTTATGGAACGTATTGAAATGTTAGCGGCAAAATAACTCAATAGGAGATAGCTTATCGCTATATGAAAGAATGGACATCACGTCGAAAGACGTGGTGTCCATTTTACATGCTAGAAATGGACTACAGTATGTGATAGTGATTATTGGTAAAATGATGAAGGTACTGGTGATGACGACAATATCCCAGAACGTTACAAAGGTGGTCCAACCTCCTCCGTATATGTAATGCAAGATGAAATTTCTGCATTAAAAGCAGAAAATGCTAGAAAAGATGCAGAAAATGCAGAAATGAAAGCACAAATTAAAATGCTTATGCAACGCATGGGTATGGCATAAAACTAAATAACAATAGTTAAAACTGAATAACAATAGTTAAAAGTTAACTATGCATACCAAAAAGTGGGTACCAACGTCGAAAGACGTGGTACCCACTTTGCTTATGTGTAAATTTTATTTCTATGATCGAAATCAACGGCTATGATAACTAATGTGTCATCTTTAATTTCTACTATTAATCGATAATTAAGTATACGATATCTCCAAAAGCCTTTAAGATTTCCTTTTAAAGGCTTCCCATGTATACGAGGATCCTCTGTACCACAAAGATTTCTTTTAATATATGAGTATAATAATTTTTGAGTAGAAGAATCCATTTTTTTAATTTTCTTATGTAACTTAACTGGAATAACTACTTGATATCCCATTCTTTAGTAGCCTCCTCAAATGTTAGGAACTCCATAGAATCTTTTTCTTGTAAATATTCATTGACGATAGAAATATCGTATTCATCTTCAATTCGCTCTAATAACATAGTTTTGATATATTGAGAGAGGTTTTCTCCTTTGCTTTCAATATATTGACGAACAATTTTATCTTCTGCTTCATTAAAACGTACAGATATAACAGCCACGATAATCACCTCACTTCTATGTTTACATTGTAAACATAGAGAGGGAAAAAGTCAAGAAATTTGAGTTTGAAAGTAATACATGATTAAAATTTATACATGTATGTAGTTAAGAAGAAAATATTATGAGTTAGTGTAAAATATTTTAGGGAAATAAAATAGAAAAAATCCCTCAAAAGTGCTAGAATGAAATCAAATGATAGTTTGGATTACTGTTAATATTAGAAAGGAGTTTCTATGGCAATCGAGATTGGACAAGTTGGTATGGCTACGGTGGTAGTGGAAGCTAATAATACAGCGGAGTATATGGGGAGTGGTACGTTACCTGTATTTGCCACACCTGCGATGGTGGCATTGATGGAGAAAGCAGCCTATACAGGAATTCAAGGTGATTTAGGAGCTGATGAAGGGTCCGTTGGGATTCGCATGGAAACAAGTCATGAAGCGGCTAGCCCATTAGGAGCAACTATAACGGCAATGGCAACGGTAGTAGCAGTGGACGGTAGAAAAGTAACCTTTGAGGTAGTAGCTAAAGAAGGTGAAAAAGTTATCGGCCGTGGTACACATGAACGTTTTATTATTAATAATGAGAAGTTCATGGCCAAGATCGTCACTGGTTAAGTTATGTAGCCTGTGGCGTTTGTAACTAAATTATATAAAGGGAAGAGCAGTGCATATTCCTTCGCAAACGGTATTTCATAATGTTTGCTCAGGAACACGCACTGCTCTTCATATATTAGTGCTATTTAGATAGTAAAGAACGCCACAAGGCTACTACACATAAGGGCGTTCCTCATGAGATTTACTTTTAAAAATATAAACAATTTGCACAAAATATGCTATACTTATAAACAAGAGAGTCAGTAACGTGTGTTGGGCTCGTCTCTTCCTATAATGGGAGGAGGTGATACTATGACACCATTTGAATATTTATCTTTATTGATACAATTTCTTATGCTTGTTATAGCATTTTTAACTTACTTAAACATGTAAGTGAAAAGCCTAACGAATGAGGTCTAGCCACCTCAACACGTTAGGCAATTTCATTTCATAGCATTTTGAGATGAGCCTAACGCCTTCGACACGTTACTGGCTCTCTTTTGTTGTGTCTAGTATACCATACTTTCAATGGTATGACAAATTATTTACGAGGGATACGGCGTAGGATCGGGATTAATAGCAAGGCTACTAAGATGCCGATGCCGCTAGTTAGGAAGGATGCAGGGAGTCTTGTGACGGCAGCGATGTAGCTATCCAGTACAACCCACCATGCTATGAAGTACCCTGCAGCTGTCCAAATAGCACCTACTAGCATAGCTAATAAGATGCGAGGGGTAGATATGGAACGAGCAGGAATGGAAGGTCTCCAACCTACTGTTAATAGACCTACAATCACGCCCGCTAGTCCTTTGATTACGATGGAGAATAAGGTGTATTGGGAATGGCCCATGATGAGGTCAAAAATGCCAGACCCGATGGCGCCAGCGAGCCCTGCATAGAATCCGCCGAATACGGATGCTATGGAGAATAGGGCAGCGGAACCAAGATGTACCATGGCACCTGTTGGTAAAGGTACTTTAATAGTCGTAAACACGATGCATAAGGCAGATAATAATCCGATATAGATAATATCTTTTGTTGTGGATCTTGAGCTAGTAGATATAGCCGGTTGTGTATGCTGAGATGTTGCTGTGTTAGTAGCTTGAGTCATATCATTGTTTGTTTTGTTAGTGTTCATGAAACCTCCTTATTGTGGGTCTGGAATAAAAATTAAACGATCTAATAATAATTCAAGCGCTAAGCCGTCACGAAGAGAACCGATTGTTTTGTGGGTGAATTTGACTGCCTCTGTAGTAAATTGACCGGCAATGCGAGATGCCTCTTCTGGTGTATAGCCACGTAATACGAGGGCTGTTAAAATAGCTGTGAAAGTATCTCCTGTGCCGTGGGCTTTTACCTGCACTAATGGATTGGATACCCAAGTGATAGTATCTGTACTACCCCGATAGACGGCGATGAGGGCGGAATCCTCAGATGGTAAGCTAGATAAGACCACATATTCTGGGCCTTGCGCATGTAAGCGGCGACACATATCATAGATAACCTCTTCCGATTGTGGTATTGGGTCATAGGGCATGTCTAAGAGGAAACAAGCCTCTGTGTAGTTCGGTTTGATGATGAAAGCTTTGGTGATGAGTTTACGCATTTCTTTCACCATTTCCTCGTTGTAGATGGAATAGAGTTTGCCGTCATCTGCCATAGCGGGATCTACGACAACTAATTTATCTTTGCCGAATCGTTCGATGGCATCTTCAACAAGACGAATTTGCTCAGGTGATGCGAGGAAACCACTTTGGATGGCGTCGAAAGTGATATTATTTTTATTCCAACAGTTGTAGAAACTTTCAAGGTGATCCGTAATGTCCACCATTTCAAAATTAGGATATTCTAAATGATTGCAAAGTACCGCTGTTGGTAATGGGATAGGTTGGCACCGTAAAGCGCTCACTAAAGGTATGAATACAGTTAGTGAACAACGGCCTACAGAGCTCATATCTTGTATAGATAAGATAGTAGGTACATGATTCATGGGATATACTCCTTTTTGTTAGTATTAGAATACTATTAGTATACACTTTCACAGTGTCATGCGTAAATACACAGAAAATATAAAAATAACAGGACAGATGTTTAAAAACTAGAAATTATTGTCATGTTAACGTATAATAAAAGGATACATAACGTTAGTTTGGAGAATGAATATGAGTGTTTTAACTGTAACCAATGTAACCCATGGATTTGGGGCAAGACAAATACTAGATGATGCCTCCTTCCGTTTGCTGAAAGGCGAACACGTAGGCCTGATCGGCGCCAACGGAGAAGGAAAGTCAACATTTTTAAATATCATAACAGGCCACTTGATGCCTGATGAAGGAAAAGTGGAATGGTCCAATCAAGTGACGGTGGGCTATTTGGATCAACACAGTGTATTAGAGAAAGGGATGACCATTCGTGATGTATTACGAGGGGCTTTCGATTCTCTATACGGTATTGAACAACAACTGCAAGATGCCTATTTAGAGATGGGCGATTGCTCTGAGAACAGAATGAATGAGCTTATGGAGCTCACTGGAGAGTGGCAAGAGATGCTAGAGCAGCGTGGATTCTATGAAATCGATGCTACCATTGAACGAACTGCGCAGGGTTTGGGCTTGATGGATATCGGTCTAGACCGTGATGTGATGGATCTCAGTGGTGGTCAACGGACGAAGGTGTTGCTCACAAAGTTGTTGTTAGAACAACCTACTATACTGTTGTTGGACGAACCGACAAACTATTTAGACGTGGACCATATTAAATGGTTGCAAAACTATTTACAAAATTATGAAAATGCCTTTATCTTAATCTCTCATGATGTGGAGTTTTTAAATTCTGTGGTGAATGTGATTTACCATATTGAACAAGCTCAGCTAACACGATACACAGGAGACTATTACCAATTCCTAGCTGCCTACGAAGTAAAAAAACAACAAGCCTTACGTGCCTATGAGCGACAACAGCAAGAAGTGGCAGATATGAAGGATTTCATTCAGCGAAATAAAGCCCGTGTAGCGACTCGTGGTATGGCAAACTCGAGAGCAAAGCGGTTAGAAAAAATGGAAATCTTGGAGAAACCACAAGAAAAGATAAAACCATCTTTTGGATTTAAAGAGGGACGCACCCCAAGCCGTTTTATTGTGGATGCGAAGGATCTTGTCTTGGGCTATGATGAGCCCTTGACACGACCAGTTGAAGTAGTCATTGAGCGAGGGAAAAAAATTGCCATCCAAGGTGTGAATGGGTTAGGTAAAACAACCTTATTAAAAACCTTATTAGGTATGATTCCAGCTCTATCTGGCAAGATAGAAAAAGGTGAGTTCTTACAAATTGGATATTTCGCTCAAGAAGACAGTCGAGATAATTCTAAAACGGCTTTAGACTATATTTGGGATGCCTATCCGTCCTTGACTAATTCTGAGGTGCGTGCGGCTTTGGCTCGTTGTGGACTTACCAATGAGCATATTACCAGTCAAATGCGCGTCTTATCTGGAGGGGAAAATGCAAAAGTTCGCCTATGTAAATTGATGCAAGAGTCCTATAATGTGCTTGTCTTGGACGAACCGACGAACCATTTGGATGTGGATGCAAAAGCAGAATTGGCGCGGGCATTACAAGCTTTTAAAGGAACCATTGTCCTAGTTTGTCATGAGCCTGAGTTTTACGAATCTTGGGTAACGGATATTTGGACTATCGAAGATTGGACCACGAAAATTATTTAGGAGATGACTATGAAAGAACAAGCTATAATGGGTGTGCGCCAATTATTAGAAGGTCTTGATATCAACTTAGAGACAAAGGGCATGACAGATACGCCCAAACGTGTAGCTACGCTGTTTGAAGGCTTGTTTTCTGGGTGTCATAGCACTGGAAAAGAGGCGTTAGGTGATGTATATCCTACGGAGCATACAGGCCTTGTATCAGTGAATCACATCCCCTTTTATTCGATTTGCGAACATCATTTAATGCCTTTCTATGGCAAAGTACATATTGTGTATCAACCACGAGATGGTAAAGTATTTGGGTTGGGCCGATTGAAAGCATTAGTGGATGTCTATGCCAAGCGTCCACAATTACAGGAACGATTGACCCATGACATTGCCACATCTTTAGTGGAAGATGGCGATGCATTGGGTGCCATGGTAATGGTAGAAGCCACCCATTTATGCATGCTTATGAAAGGTGAAGTGGCACAGGAAACTGTAGCCAAAACAATAGTGGCTACAGGTATATTAGAACCCATGGGGACATTACGCGAGGAAGCATTGGTGTTATTAGGAGGTAACGATCATGTTTAAGTACCGCAAGTACAACTGGCAAGATGATAAACAATTAGAGCTAAAAGACCGTACATTAATTATGGGGATTTTGAATGGAACTCCAGACTCTTTTTCTGATGGAGGTCGTTACAATACTTCTGACACAGCCGTAGCCCATGCAAAACTAATGATAGAACAAGGGGCAGATATTCTTGATGTAGGCGTAGAATCTACGCGTCCTGGGCATACACAAATCTCTGTAGCAGAAGAATTAGAGCGTATGAAAGAAGTACTGTTGCCAGTTCTAGAATGCTCTACTGTACCTGTATCTGTGGATACATACCGAGCAGAAACAGCTGATTTTGCCTTATCGCAGGGGGCTCATATATTGAATGATATATGGGGCTTAAAATATGATAAGGACATGGCAGCGGTAGCGGCAAAATATGATGTGCCAGTCATTATTATGCATAACCAAAATAGTACTGATTACGATGACATTATCGATGATATGAAGGCATTTTTCTTCTCCTCGGTGGATCTAGCTTTGAAAGAAGGAGTAAAACCGCAAAATATTTGGCTTGATCCAGGCATTGGTTTTGGCAAAGATTATGCTCAAAATGTGGAAGTGATCCAACGGTTAGGAGAAATTACAGTGTATGAATATCCTGTCTTATTAGCGCCTAGCCGTAAGCGTTTCATCGGAACCATACTAAATGATATTCCCGTGGATCAACGAGATGAAGGAACGGTAGCTACTTGTATTACAGGGATGATTCAAGGTGTAGATATGGTGCGAGTTCATAATGTGGAAATGCATAAGAGGGCAATTACCGTAGCAGATGTACTATTACGAGGTGAGTAATGGACAGAATTAATTTGAGAAACATGGCATTCTATGGGTATCATGGTAATCTACCAAGCGAAAATGAATTAGGTCAACGATTCTTTGTGGATATTTCTATTGGTGTAGATTTGACGAAACCTGGACAATCTGACAGTATTGAAGATTCTATTAACTATGCAGATGTATACGAACGGACAAAAGCGATTGTAGAAGGACCGTCACAACGACTGATTGAACGGGTGGGTACACTCATTGCAGATGATTTATGGAATACCTATCAAGGGATTGTAGGGCTTTCAGTGACAGTGCGCAAGCCAGAAGCGCCGATCCCAGGTGTGCTAGATTATGTAGAAGTAGTGATTACACGAGGGCAATTATAATGTATACCTATTATATTGGTATCGGTTCTAATCTAGGTGACCGAGAAGGATATTTAGCATTTGCGGTGAATCAACTAGTAGGTATACAAGGTGTAACTGGCGTAGAGCATTCGAACTGGATAGAAACGCCACCATGGGGGCCAGTGGAACAAGGACTTTTTTTAAATGGGATTCTGAAAGTAAAGTCCACCTTAGAACCTCTGACCATGCTAGAAACTATATGGCATATTGAGCGTTTAGCGGGTAGACAGAGAGAGATCCATTGGGGACCTAGAACATTAGATTTAGATATTGTGTGGATAGAAACTGAAGCAGGTCAAGTTGTGTGCGTGGAAGAAGCTAATTTAGTGGTACCTCATCCCTATTTTTGGGAACGCCAATTTGTGTTGGAACCGTTGCGAGAGGTGTATCCTCACTTTTCCTATGAAGGAGTATCTATTTCTGATCGAATAGAAGAGTTACGAGTATTGGAGTCTTAACAGACATTACACATAGCCTATTGTATTTACTTAGGCCTGTTGGTATTGCGACAACAGTATATCTGCAGTATAGGATAGGAATAGATAAAGGAGCATATTATATGGGTTCTTTTTTTAGAAAAGGATGGGTAAAATTTATCCTTCTCATGTTTATATTTACAGCTATTACATCACCTATCGTGGTGTTGTTTGGCCCTTTTGATAACATTAAACGCACCGTAGTAGGCGCTATTTTACGGTCTCGACATCCACATTATATTACGTGGCTCTATACGCCTGAAGAAATACAAAAAATTGTGGGTACAGTTGGGACTGGTGAAAATCAAGAATTATTTAAGTTTGATGTAAAAGAAGATACTACATTGAATTTGCGTAAAATTGAGTCTAATCGGTATACGGGATATTTACTAGAAATTCCAGATCCACGAAGAGTTCAGGTAGCTACAGCACCTCATCTTAATGAAAAAGGCGAGACTACTAGTAATATTGCTCGTTTAAATGGGGCAGTAGCGGCTATTAATGGGGGTGGATTTCATGACCCTAATGGGACAGGAACAGGGCGTTCTCCGTATGGATTTATCTTGCATGATGGAGAGTATGTATTAGGTAAAGATGTAGGACCTGATGAAGAGGTAGATTTCATTGGTTTTACGAAATCTGGTAACTTAATTGCGGGTACTTACAACAAGCGTGAATTGAAAGAGATGGGAGCCAAAGAAGGTTTAACTTTCGGGCCACCGCTTATCGTAAATGGTAAGAAGATGATTACTGATGGTGATGGTGGCTGGGGCATTGGGCCTAGAACAGCCATTGCTCAAAAGAAAGATGGGACGGTCCTATTCTTAGTCATTGATGGACGTCAAGCCTACTCTGCTGGAGCTACTTTGCGTGATGTGCAAGATATTTTATACCAAGAAGGGGCTGTGATTGCAGCTAATTTGGATGGTGGTTCTAGCACCACGTTGTTCTATAATGGTAAAACTGTGAACAAGCCTGCAGATTTGTTAGGTGAACGCATGATTCCTACTGTATTTATCGTGAAATAGGAGAGTCTATGAATACCTTTGGAAAAGTAACAACAGCCTTTTTGCTAGGCTTAGTTTTGCAAGGTGGTGTCTACCTGTATTTAGACCAAGTATACTTAGCGCCTACTACAAATTTTCAGGTGATCAATGGCGAGGAAGTAGATAAAAACTTTCCAGATGTGAAAGAGGGAACTCGCTATTACTCTCATGACCATAAATATATGGCTGTAGTGGAACAAAATCGTGTGGATATATACACGGCTGGTAAAGAAGCACCTGTTACATTGGATTTAAAAGAACGGGAAGTATCTTATTTTGAATGGATGTCAGATCGTAATTTAGCCATTGTTGGTTTATTTGGCGGCCGTCATAATGATGTGATGTTAGCTCGTATTGACCCAGAAGCACCAGAACATGAAATTGATACAACTATTAATTCTGTTCCTAATGGATCGCGTATTACAGATGTGGCATACTCTGCGGCAACGAATGTAGTCTATATGAAGGTCCGTGTCGGAGACGGTGCATATCGTGTATATCGCACAGATGCAAACTATGATACGCGTCGTGTCTATATGCAAGCTTCTGATATTGGGCGTATCGGCATGTTCTACAATGAAGATCGATTCTTCTATGATAATGTACGTACTGGAGATGTATTTATGTTCAATGGTACAGAAGGTGGCTGGCGTGCCATCAACCCTCCAGGGAAATTCCGTTTAATTGGTGTTACCCAAGGACAAATGATCTATATTGTTAAAGTTGATGATAAAAATCGTGCCTTAGAGGCCTATGAAGGTAAACTAGGGGTAGGGTTTAATAAAGTTTATACCTATGATAACCCAACAGAATTATCAGAAATTACTGTAGATTCTATTTTAAAGGATAAAGAGTCTGCTAAAGATAGCGGTTCTTCTGAGAAAAAGCAATAAAGAGTTATACGATACATGTAACTTTCAGTAATAAAATTCACTGTCTTTCATAAAAAGCTATAACAATTAGTCATAATAGAAACAAAATTGTGGGACATATGGAAAGAAGGAACTAAAAAATGGCGAAATTTAAAATCCAAAAAGGATTAAGTGATGCGGACATGATGAAAGGGTTTGTGGAAACAGAAACCTTTGAGACTGCTATATTGAAAGATAATGCCAGTACAGGTAACAAACTAGGGGCCAAAGTAAAGTCACATAAAACGGAAGATGATTTTTATCAAGAGTTTTTAACAGAGCGGATAAAAACAGAAATTGGCAAGTTGTTGCTAGCGATAAAAATGGATTATTTTAAAGAGGATGTAAAAGACTTTTCTATTCAGGTAAAACGAAATGGTCAACATATTGTGTTAGAAACAGCGCCTAAAAAAGTGAAATAGATATACATCAGTTGACAATGAATATCGAAACAAAAGTGGTGAAATTCCTCTAAAATAGTGGCTATACATGTAACTACATCGATAAAATTCATATGATTAAAAAGCATGTATTTAGGTTGACAAAGATGGCGTTTAGTAGTCTAATATAGTTATGTACATTATACATGAGATAACTGTTACTCATGTATTTAATAATTCCCTCTCTATCAGGTGGTAGAGTCTTGATAGAAAAGGGTCAATGTGAAGGAGAAGGATTATGAGTGCAAAAAGAGTAAGATTAGTAGAAACAGTTCTTCGTGATGGTCATCAATCTATCTTGGCTACACGTATGCGTATGAGCCATATGCTTCCAGCATTACAACAATTGGATGAAATTGGTTATGATGCTTTGGAATGCTGGGGTGGTGCAACATTCGATAGCTGTATCCGTTTCTTGGATGAAAACCCATGGGAACGTCTTCGTACATTAAAAGCAAACTTAAAAAACACACCATTGCAAATGTTACTTCGTGGCCAAAACTTATTGGGTTACAAACATTATGCTGATGATGTAGTAGAAGCATTCGTTCGCAAAGCAAAAGAAAATGGTATGGACCGCATCCGTATTTTCGACGCATTGAACGATCCTCGCAACATGCGTGCTGCTATCGAAGCTGGTAACAAAGCAGGCGTTCATGTACAAGGTACTATGGTTTATACAATCAGCCCTGTACACACTAACGAAAGCTTCGTAAAAGTAGCTAAAGAATTGAAAGAAATGGGTATTGATTCCCTTTGCATCAAAGATATGTCCGGCTTATTAGCTCCATACGATGCAGAATCCCTAGTAAAAGACTTACGCAAAGAATTTGGCGAAAAATTTGATATCGACTTACACAGCCATTTCACTTGCGGTTTAGCATCTGCTACATACTTAAAAGCAGTAGAAGCTGGCGTTGATATCATCGACACTGCATTGAGCCCATTCGGCCATGCAACTAGCCAACCTGCTACTGAATCTATCGTTGAAATCTTCAAAAACACTCCATACGATACTGGTTTAGATCTTGCTAAAATGCGTGAATTAGCTACATACTTCCGTGGCGTTCGTAAAGAAATCGCTGATGAATTCGGCTTGACTCCAGCTCATGAAGTATTGCCAGAAGTTCGTCATTACCAAATTCCTGGTGGTATGTTGTCCAATACTCAAAATCAATTGAAAGAAATGGGTATGGCTGACAAATTCTTCGACGTAATGGATGAAATGCCTCGCGTTCGTGAAGATCTTGGTTTCCCTCCATTGGTAACTCCAACATCTCAAATCGTTGGTACAATGGCTATGATGAACGTGTTGTTCCAATCCCAAGGATTGCCTCGTTACAACACTACACCAGCTGAAGTAAAAGACCTAGTTCGTGGTAAATACGGTCAACTTCCAGCAGCTGTAAAACCAGAAATCAAAGAATTAATCATTGGCGACGAAACTCCTATCACTCATCGTCCAGCTGATGACGTAGCTCCAGAAATGGAAAAAATGCGTGCTGATCTTGAAGCTAAAGGCTTCACTGGCGTAACAGAAGAAGACGTATTAACATACGCAATGTTCCCAGAAGTAGCTCTTCAATACTTCGAAAAACATGCAACACCTGTAACTCAAAAAGTATTGAACTACAAAGGTGAATAGTTAATCCTTACATTCACATATAAAAAGCGACCCCCTAGTGGGGTCGCTTTTTATTGTATATCATGGAGACATCGTAGTAGTTGCACTCTTTTATAGGAAGTGTACACGGAAATGCCTACATATGCTATAATACAATTATAGATACAATACAGGAGTGATAGGTATGGCAAATGTAAATGGAAAACCGAAAGGATCGGCAAAGAGAAAAGTAAATAGAAAATTAGACAAAGTTCGCTTAGCCTTGTTTATCTTGTTTGCCATAGTAGTAGTGCAGCAAGTATATACAATCTATAGTTTACATCAAGAAAAACATCAACTTGAACAGCAGTTGCAAGAATTAAAGAAAGAAAATGAAAATTTATCAGAACAAAAGAAGTTATTAGAAGATGATAAACATATCGAAGGTGTAGCACGGGAAGAACTGGGCTTAGTGAAGCCAGGGGAAGTTCCCTATGTTCGATAAGGGAAAGTGATACAAGAGTATCACTTTTTTTGTGTGTACCATGGATAGACTATAGATATGATTATAAATAACTAAGGATAGAAAGTTGAGCGATAGAAATGGAACAATGTATAGTAGAACAAGGTAGTCGGATTGGAATTGTGGACTTAGGTTCTAATTCGTTTCGGGTATTGTTGGGGACCTATGATGGTTCGCAGTGGCAGAATGAACCTAAGCAATTATGGACCACACAATTAGGTAAACGTCATAGTAATGGACTATTAACAGAGGAAGCTATGGAGCGTGGTGTTCAGGCTCTCAAAGAAATAGAAGAGGTACTCACTGACTATGGGGCTACTATCTGCATTGGTCTTGCTACGAGTGCCATTCGAGAATCAGGAAATGGCAAGGACTTCTTAGAGAAAGCCAAGCAAGTGTGTCCTATGGAGTACCGTGTACTAAGTGGTGAAGAAGAGGCTACCTATGGATTTATAGGGGCCACGGTTTATGAAAATCCAGACTTTCACTATGCTACTATTGATGTAGGGGGAGGAAGTACGGAAATTGCCTTGGGTGATGCGAACCATGTGTACTTTACAAAATCCTATCCTGCTGGTGCTGTGCGTATGCAAGATATATCTAGGGAGGGACCCCAACGTGTATGGGAAGAAACTGTGCGCATGTGGGATGAATTACCCATTGAAGGGACCTTTGGCGAGTTTATTGGTATTGGTGGCACCGCAACATCCTTGGCGGCGATAGATTTGCAAATGGAACGTTACGATCCTAGACGAATACAGGGGCATCGTATGGACCGCGGTGCTATTGAAGCTATGATATTACAGCTTCGGTATATGAGTCGTGAAGAACGGTTGGAAGTAAAAGGTTTGCAACCAGGGCGTGTAGATATTATTGTGCCAGGGGCCGAGATCATTACATCTCTTATGGATATCTATCAAATTGGGTCGATTGTGGTCAGTGAAGCTGATGGATTAGAAGGGTGGCAAGCGCAATATGGTGCAAAATAAATCCTATTATTCTTGGGCGCCTTTGGTGACTAGTTTGTTAGATGCCTATGAAAGTCAAGGAGATTTGCACACCAGTATAGAAGTGGAAAAGGCCAATGAAACACGCAAATATGTGGAGATGGTTGTGCCCTTGCTGACGATGGAAGAATTGGCTGAGCAAGTAGATAACAGTCGCACCGTGTTGAATAGATACTATGGAGAAAATTGTATTGATCAGTATCATACGTATCGACACCGTATGTATCAATCTACTATCCCTATGAATCGTAGTCGAGAGAAAGCCTTATATGGAGATATGTGGGCTACTGTATTGCGGTTTCGGCAGGCAGTGACTGCAGCGATGGGGGACTCAATAACAAAAGATACGCCTCTATTGTTAGCCTGTTCTGGTGGGGTAGATTCTATAGCCTTATTACATTATTTTTATATAGAGGGATTCACGAATGTAGGCGTATTTACTATGGACCATGGACTTAGAGTAGAGGCTTTAGAAGAAGTGGAGTTAGTAGAATGGTATGCCTTACAATTTGGTATGCCCTGCTATACAGTGCATGAACATGTTGGTGATAAGGCCAAAGAGGAAGGTATATCCTTTGAGATGATGGGACGTCAATTGAGGTATACTCATCTACAAGATATTGCAGAAGATAAGGGATATGAATATATTGTGACGGCCCATCATTTAGATGACCAAGGGGAAACAATCTTAGCTCACTTGTTACGTGGAACTGGACTAGAGGGTTTACAAGGAATGAAAACTATCACAGGAAATCTGTGGAGACCTTGTATATCTTTATCTAAACAGGTATTACAAGACTATGCTAAGTGGTTGCAGTGTTTTCATGGAGAAGATGCGTCTAACCAAGATACGACCTATGATAGGAATTGGATTCGACAAGTCCTGATACCTACCTGTACGAAAAGGTATCCACAAACAGTAAATGCCTTGTATCGATTAGGTGCATTGGCGCAATGTGATACCTCCTATTTTGAGCAAGAGGTGACACGGTTAGAATCGGACTATGTCAGTCATGATGAAACTGGCATAGTGTTGGATAAACGAGGGCTGATGGGTGAGCATGATGCCTTAGTGAGCCGACTATGGAAACGAGTATTAAGCCTTTATGTGAAACCAGAACAATTGAATCAGGCAGTTATAGATGGTTTATGTTCTTTAGTCAAAGGTCCAAAGGGAAAAGAATTTCGTTTCCGTCAGGTGCAAGTTTTGACGTCATATGATACAATTAAGGTTGTTCTATGTAGTGACATAGAAAAGAAATAGAGCTAACTAATAAGGAGTTACTATGATACCAGAAGTGAAAGAATTATTGCTTTCGGAAGAACAAATTCAAAAACGAGTGGCGGAATTAGGTCGTCAAATTACAGAAGATTATAAAGGTAAAGAAATTGTCCTTGTAGGTGTATTAAAAGGGGCCATTGTATTCTTTACAGATTTAGCACGTCATATTGAAGGCGATGTAAAAATGGATTTTATTTCCTGCTCTAGTTACGGTAGTAGTACTGTAAGTAGTGGCGTAGTTCGTATTTTAAAGGATTTAGATCGTCCTGTAGAAGGGAAACATGTGATTGTAGTAGAAGATATTGTGGATACTGGTACAACCTTGTCCTATTTACTAGAAAACTTGCAATCCCGCAAAGCGGCTAGTGTTCGTCTTTGTTCCTTGTTGAATAAACCAGATCGTCGTAAAGTAGATGTTTATGTAGACTATGAAGGCTTTGTCATCCCAGATGAGTTTGTCATTGGTTATGGTTTAGATTACGATGAAAAATATCGTCAATTGCCGTATATTGGCATTTTAAAAGAAGAAGTCTATCAATAATCGTTGATATATTCGACAAAATTTGATATGATAAATAAGTATCAATTTAGATTATAGATGAGAAAGGAGAAAAATTTGAAGCGAGGCTTAAAAAACGTACTCCTCTATTTGTTGATAATTGTCGCAGCAGTGGCAGCGATTAACTCTTTTTCTGAAGGTACAAAAAATAAATCAGAAATTACATATACATCGTTCCTACAAGAGGTGCAACGAAAAAATGTAGAGAGTGTCACAATTACAGGGGATCATTCTATTACAGGTAAATTAAAATCTGGTACAGAATTTGCTACCTATGCACCAAGTGATGCAGGTATTTTTGCAAAACTGTCTGAAGGTGGTGTTGATGTAACGGCGCAACCACCTGAGCAACCAGCTTGGTGGGTTAGCTTATTAACATCTGCCTTACCAATTGTATTGATTATTGGATTCTGGTTCTTTATGATGCAGTCTACACAAGGTGGATCTGGTCGCGTCATGAACTTTGGCAAATCTCGTGCTAAAATGCAGGGAGAAGGTAAAGTTAATGTGACCTTTAAAGATGTGGCTGGTGCAGATGAAGCTAAGCAAGAATTGGAAGAAGTCGTTGAATTCTTACGTAATCCTGGTAAATTTAATGCGATCGGCGCTAAAATTCCTAAAGGGGTCTTATTGTTTGGCCCTCCAGGCACAGGTAAAACCTTGTTAGCACGTGCTGTAGCAGGGGAAGCAGGAGTTCCATTCTTTACCATTAGTGGATCTGACTTTGTAGAAATGTTCGTTGGTGTGGGTGCTTCTCGTGTGCGGGACTTATTCAGTCAAGCTAAGAAAAATGCACCATGCATTATTTTCATCGATGAAATTGATGCAGTAGGTCGTCAACGTGGTGCAGGTCTTGGTGGCGGTCATGATGAACGCGAGCAAACCTTGAACCAATTGTTGGTAGAAATGGATGGTTTCGGTGCCAATGAAGGTATTATTACCATTGCGGCTACAAATCGCCCAGATATTTTAGACCCAGCTTTATTACGTCCAGGTCGTTTTGACCGCCAAGTGACAGTGGGTCGTCCAGATCTTCGTGGTCGTGAGGCAATTTTACAAGTTCATGCTCGTAATAAACCGTTGGATCCAGATGTGGATTTAAAAACGATTGCGAAAAAAGTACCTGGTTTTACTGGTGCTGATTTGAGCAATTTATTAAATGAAGCAGCGTTGTTAGCAGCTCGTCAAGATCGCAAATCCATTTCCATGCATGACTTAGAAGAGGCTAGTGAGAAAGTAAGCTATGGTCCTGAGCGCAGAAGTCATGTGGTAAGTGAAAAAGAGCGTGAATTGACAGCCTACCATGAATCTGGACATGCCATTGTAGCTCATTTATGGCCCAATGCAGATCCAGTTCATAAGGTAACAATCATTCCTCGTGGTAGCGCAGGTGGTTACACTATGATGCTTCCACAAGAAGAGAAAAACTATATGACACGTTCCCAATTGCTAGCACAGATTCGCGTGGCTTTGGGTGGACGTTGTGCAGAGGCGATTGTACTGAAAGAAATCAGTAGTGGTGCTTCTGGAGACTTACAAATGGTGACGAACATTGCTCGCGAAATGATTACTCGTTTGGGTATGAGTGATGAGCTAGGACCATTGGTATTTGGTGAACATCAAGAACAAGTCTTCTTAGGTAAAAGCTTAGGCTCTGAACGTAATTATGGTGAAGCAGTAGCTGAAAAAATTGACAATGAAATGCATCGCATTGTAGCAGAAGCATACGGTGATGTAATGAACTTGTTAACAGAAAATATTGATTTCTTACATAATATGGCGAAAGCTTTATTAGAAGAAGAAACAATTGATGCTAAGCAAGTGGAAAACTTGTATCGCTATGGTACTTTACTAAGTCCAGAAGAAGTACAAGCAAAAGCAGAAGAGGAAGAGAATAGTAAGAAAACTCCTCTAGAAGTGGCAGGTATCGTGATGCCAGATAAAATTGATGTATCAAAAGAATAATCTAAGATGCTAATAGGAAGGTATCTTCCCCTAGGGGAAGGTACCTTTTGTGCATATTAGATTTAATCAAGGTGTATTATGAGATCCCTTTTTGTAGGTGTACCAAATTGGCATAGCTATGGATGAGGAATTACTTAGAAAAGACTTGCTTTTTATGTAGGACCTCTGTACAATCGTATTGTAAACCTCGATAAAGGTAAGGAGGCGACAAGCCGTGAGAGATGAAATACTAGACTTTTTAAAAGAAAACAGAGATCAATTTGTATCTGGACAAGCGATGTCAGAGGCTTGCCAGGTGTCACGTACAGCGATTTGGAAGCATATAGAAGTACTACGTAAACGAGGCTATGTGATAGAATCTTTTACAAAAAAAGGGTATCGGTTGCTAGAAGAGCCGAATCTGATTAGTCCTGAAGAGATGGAAGGGGTATTACAAACAAAATCCTTTGGCCGTTATTATGTATATGAAGAACGGTTAGATTCCACAAATAGTATCGCAAAGGCCTTGGCTATGGATGGAGTTCCAGAAGGTACAGTGGTATGTGCAGAAGAACAATCTTCCGGTCGTGGTCGCTTATCTAGAGGTTGGTATTCTCCCTATGGAAAAGGGCTTTGGTTTAGTTTAATTCTAAGACCCAAGTTCTTACCTATGGAAGCGTCAAAATGTACCTTAATGGCAGGAGTTGCCTTAGTGAAAGCATTCCGTACCTTGGGGCTTTCAGAGGCGGGCATCAAATGGCCGAATGATATATTGGTAGGGTCTCGTAAAATGGTGGGTATTCTAACAGAAATGAATGGCACTATGGAAGAGATTAACTATATTGTCTTAGGGATTGGTATCAATACGCATACGACGATAGAAGAAGTTAGCGAGGATCTGAAAGATAAAGTCATGTCTTTTGCTATAGCTGGGATAGAGATAGATCGCAAAGAGGCCTTCGCTGTAATTTTAAAAGCCTTAGAGGATCAGTATGAAAAGGTGTGTCAAGAAGGCTTTGACTCTACTTTGGAAGAATGGAAAGAGTATAGTGTAACTTTATATAAAGAAGTACTGGTAAAAGCGCCAGATAAAGATTATATAGGGTATGCTAAAGATTTAGATAGAGATGGAAATCTGATCGTTCAATTAGAGGATGGACGTGAGGAACGTATCATAGCAGGAGATGTGTCTATACGCTCCACTGGAGGAGGATATTAAGATGTTATTAGTTGTAGACGTAGGGAATACGAATATCGTATTAGGCGTATATGAGGGAAAAGAAATTATGGCTCATTGGCGCATTTCTACAGATCGTGGGAGAACCACTGATGAATATGGCATGTTATTGAGCAATTTATTTCTTCACGATCCAAAGGTGAATAAAGAAGATGTGGAAGCTGTTATTATTTCTTCTGTAGTACCTCCTTTAAACCCTACGTTAGAGCGCGTGTGTTTGCGCTATTTTCATAAAAAACCATTATTTGTAGGTCCTGGTATTAAAACAGGTATTTCTATTAAATACGAAAACCCTCGTGAACTGGGAGCCGATTTAATTGTAGATGCGGTAGCTGCTTATGAAAAGTATGGTAGAAACTTAATTATCATTGACTTTGGTACTGCTACGACGTATTCTGCTGTATTAGACGGTGGTATATACTTAGGTGGGGCTATATCTCCTGGTATTGGCATCTCTGCAGAAGCCCTGTTTGGTCGCACTGCTAAGTTACCAAGAATTGAAATTAAAAATCCTGGTCCTGTCATTGGTCGCAACACAGTTGGTGCTATGCAGGCAGGCGTATTATTTGGATATGTTGGACAAGTGGAAGGCATTGTGGCTCGTATGAAACGAGAAATGCCAGAGGATACAAAAGTGGTGGCTACTGGAGGCTTAGCGCCTCTCATTAGTGCTGAAACTGATGTGATTGACCACATTGATCCAATGATGACATTAGAAGGATTACGACTTATTTATGAAAGAAATCAATAATACATCCTGGCACATAGGACATGTCATAATTCCTGGCCGTATTGGGTTAGCGCCCATGGCTGGATTTAGCGATGTGTCCTATCGCTTATTAGCAAAAGAAATGGGAGCCTCTTTCGTGTGTACGGAAATGGTGAGTGCCATGGGGATTAAATACAATAATGAACATACAAAAGAATTGCTCTATATGGAAGCGGTAGAACAGCCTGTTTCTATGCAAATTTTTGGGTCAGATCCAGAAGCCATAGCCATTGGAGCAAAAGTAGTAGAGGCAGCGGGAGCGCCTATAGTAGATATTAATATGGGCTGCCCTGTGAAAAAGGTAGTATCCTCTGGAGATGGCTCTGCGTTAATGAAGACTCCAGAGTTAGCCATGAAGGTGGCGGAGGCAGCTGTGAAAGCAGTACATATTCCAGTGACTGTTAAATTGCGTCTAGGTTGGGATGAGACGTGTATCAATGTAGTAGATATGGCACAACGCATGGAATCTGTAGGAGTCGCTGCAGTAGCTGTGCATGGTCGTACTCGTGAACAGATGTATAGTGGTAAGGCCAATTGGGATTACATTAAAGAGGTGAAGTCTGCTTTGCAGATTCCAGTGATAGGTAATGGTGATGTGAACTCTCCTGAGAGTGCCAAGGCATTACTGGAATACACGGGTTGTGACGCTATGCTCATAGGACGTGCAGCGCAAGGGAATCCGTGGCTATTTCGACAAATTAAAGAATACCTAGAAACAGGTAGCTACAGCCCTAGTCCAACGGGATCAGAGCGAATTACTATGCTCTTACGTCATTATGAGTTGCTATGTCACTATAAAGGTGTGGACTTAGCAACTCGTGAGATTCGAACGCATGCTAGCTTTTATATCAAAGGATTGCCAGAGGCAGCAAGATGGAGAAATGCTCTCAATGTTGCTATGGGACGTGAATCATTTATCAACGTTGTAAATGACTATAAAACATACTTGGAAAGCCGTTCTGGGCATACAATGTAAGGTGTTTTGTGCATTCTGAAAGGACATGAAATCTTATTATATTGAGAATAAAGAAACTTCATAAGCCTAGAATGTATTGTAAATACGGAGTTTCTTTAAGACTAAATCAGTACCATTATGAGAAATAGTAAATTGACATGAATGATATTTGTAACTATAATTAAATCAGAAATACCAATTTACTTTTTTGCATAGATCATAGGGTGATGTCATGCAATGAATGGGTATATATAGCGTGACTCATCCAACATTTAGGGGGTGTATGTATGGTCATGAATGGTATTTATTTAGTTATTGCCTCAGCGTGTATCTTAATGTTAGGATATCGTTTTTATGGGGCATTCATAGCGGCGAAGGTGTTAACTTTAGACAAGTATCGAATGACGCCGGCTATGGTTCACAATGATGGACACGATTATGTGCCTACGAATAAATGGGTCACATTTGGTCATCATTTTGCAGCAATTGCTGGGGCAGGTCCTTTAGTGGGACCAGTAATTGCAGCACAATTTGGGTACTTGCCAGGTACTCTGTGGATTCTTATCGGCTCCGTATTTGCTGGTGCAGTCCATGATATGGTTATTCTATTTGCGTCTATTCGTTATGATGGTAAATCCATTGCGGATATTACACGTGAAGAGATTAGCAAAATTGCAGGCTTAGGTGCTATGCTAGCGACGTTATTCTTGCTTGTTATTACATTAGCAGGTATGGCAGTAGTAGTAGCCAATGCGCTTCACGGCTCTGCTTGGGCATTTTTCTCAGTGTTTGCAACAATTCCTATTGCAATTTTTATTGGTATTTATCTACAATGGTTGCGTCCGGGAAAAATTCAAGAAGCAACAATCATTGGGGTTGGTCTTATTTTTGCAGCTATTATCTATGGTCCCAATGTAGCGGCTAGTGAATATGCATCTTGGTTTATTTATGATTTGAAAACAATTGAAATTATGTTAGCTGTCTATGGCTTCTTCGCAGCAGCATTACCAGTTTGGTTGTTATTAGCTCCTCGTGATTACCTATCTACCTATTTAAAAATTGGTACTATAGGAGCCTTAGCACTAGGTATTCTTATTGTTATGCCTGAAATCCAAATGCCAGCAGTGACAGAATATATTTGGGGCGGTGGTCCTGTATTGAAAGGTTCTGTATTCCCATATATATTCATTACCATTGCTTGTGGTGCTTTATCTGGGTTCCATACGGTTATCGCAACAGGTACAACACCTAAAATGTTGACTAATGAAAGAGAAGTATTACCTATCGGTTATGGTGGTATGTTAACAGAATCTTTCATTTCTATGATGGCAATGATTGCAGCTACTGCACTTCATCCAGATGATTATTTTGCAATTAACTCTACGGCAGAATCTTTTAAAGCCTTGGGACTTCAAGTGCATGAATTACCAGCGTTATCTGCTCTAGTAGGGGAAGACTTGATGCATCGTCCTGGTGGCGCTGTATCCTTAGCAGTAGGTATGGCACATATCTTCTCTCGCCTACCTAATATGGATCATTTATTGGGCTATTGGTATCACTTCTGTATTATGTTTGAAGCCTTGTTCATCATGACATTGATTGATGCAGGTACTCGTGTAGGTCGTTACTTATTACAAGAATTACTTGGCTTATACTGGCCTAAATTCAATGATCAACATTGGGCTCCTGGTGTATATGGTTGTGCTGCATTGATTTGTATCATGTGGGGATACCTAGTATTACAAGGTAACATTGGTACAATTTGGCCATTATTCGGTGTATCTAACCAATTATTAGGTACAATGACATTGGCAGTAAGTACAACAATCATCATGCGTTTAGGGAAAAAACGGTATGCTTGGGTAACAGGTGTTCCAACTATTCTTATGGCGATTGTAGCAGTCGCTGCTGATATTGAAAACGTATTCTTCAACTATATTCCAGCTGGTAAATGGATTTTAGTGGCCTTCTCTGTAGCTATGTTTATTATGATTCTTGTTGTATTAGTAGAGGCAATTCGTAGTTGGATTCGATTATCTACATTACCACAAGATTTTAGAACACAAGAAGAAGTAGAAGCTGAAAGTTACGCTAAACTAGCAAAACAAGCAGAAGCATAATATACATAATTAGTGTGTTAATGAAATAGACATGGTTCCTTGGGGACTATGTCTATTTTCATATTTTTCTTGCAATTCAGACTAGAATGTTGTACAATAATAAGGCTTATTGATGGTAAGCATCTTCCTACCCCTATGTAAGATAGGGGCGTTAGTCCGAAAGAGGAGGTGATTTTGTATGAACAAATACGAAGTCATGGTGATTGTGAAACCAGCTGATGAAGAGACAAACAAAGCTACTTTTGATAAAATTGAGGCTTTAATTGCTCGTGTTGGCGGTACAGTTGAGAAAGTTGACGTTTGGGGTAAACGCCGTTTAGCGTATGCAGTAAATAAACATACTGATGGCGTATACGTATTGATTAACTTTGAAGCAGCTCCTGGCGAAATCAAAGAAATCGACCGCGTACTTAAAATCGACGATAACGTTCTTAGACACCTGATTGTAAAACACGAAGAATAATAGCCTAAGGAGGTTGAGGATATGAATTCTGTACAACTTTTAGGGAATTTAGCTCGTGACCCTGAGGTGCGTTACACAAAAACTGGTCGTGCTGTTGCTACTTTCACAGTAGCTGCATCCAATACATATGTGGATCAAAATGGCGAGACTAAGGAACAAACAGCGTTTGTAAATTGTGTAGCTTGGGGAAAATTAGGAGAAGCTGCGGGAAACTTGCGTAAAGGCAGCCGTTGTTTTGTAGAAGGTCGTATTGCGACTCGTTCTTACGAAGCACAAGATGGTACAAAACGATATGTAACAGAAGTAGTTGCTAATTTCGTGGGACAAGCCTTAGATACGCAATCATTTGATGCCTTTGACGGTGGTGCATCCAATTTTGATGATTTTGGTGCAGGTTCCGGTACAGGCGCAGGTGAAGAAATTCCGTTCTAAGCTAAGAACTCCACAACTATATCAAAGGAGGTTTCTCAATGAGAAGAGATAGAGGCAGAAAACCAAGAAGAAAAGTATGTAACTTCTGTGTTGACCATGCTGATCAAATCGACTACAAAGATATTGCTAAACTTCGTCGTTTCACGACTGAACGTGGCAAAATTCTTCCACGTCGTATTTCTGGTGTTTGTGCTAAACATCAACGTAAATTGACACTTGCAATTAAACGTGCTCGTGCTATCGCGTTGTTGCCATTCACAGCAGAATAATTCAATACAAATATAAGCCCAGTAGCTAACTTAGTTACTGGGTTTCTTGTTTTCTAAAAGGGCTTTAAAAGGGTATAGTTTGAGTTCGTTGGCTCCCGGTTGGCACCACTTTTCAGGCTTTTTTGCCTACTGTTGCAACCATATATATTCCTATATAGTCTATAGAAATATACAAAAATGAGCAAAATTAATGATTGCTATGAGTTTTAGTTATTTGTCTAGATGTACAAGGAGGTATTATTCGGAACTAGAAAGCATGCACCTATTTTGTATACAAGATACATGATATAATACAGGTATATCATATACACAAAGCTTATACAGTAGATACATATGATATTATATGAAATGAGGTATACTATGAGAAAAGAACATGATTTTCTAGGTGAATTAGAATTAGCCGATGAGTTGTACTATGGTGTACAAACATTACGTGGTATTGAAAACTTTTTTATTACAGGTAAACAAATTGACTTAGACTTCGTAAAAGCTATGGCGATGGTAAAAAAAGCTTGTGCCTTGGCGAATATGAGTACTGGCCGTTTAGATGAAAAAATTGGTCAAGCTATCAGTCGTGCTGCAGATGAGGTAGTACGTGGTAACTTCAATGATCAATTTCCTGTAGATCCTATCCAAGGAGGAGCAGGTACTTCTTTTAATATGAATATGAACGAAGTATTAGCGAACCGTGCTTTGGAAATTTTAGGGTATGAAAAAGGTCAATATGACATCGTATCTCCGAATAACCATGTGAATATGGCACAATCTACAAATGATACCTTCCCAACAGCTATCAAAGTATGTGCGATTATGAAAAGTAAACCTTTATTAATGGCACTTCGTCGCTTAGCGGATGAATTAGATAAAAAAGCAGAAGAGTACAAAGAAATTTTAAAAATGGGTCGTACTCACTTGCAAGATGCGGTGCCAATTACATTAGGTCAAGAAATGGGTGCGTATGCATCTGGCGTGCGCCGTGGTATTCGTCGTATCAAATCTGCTATGTTAGAAGCACATACTGTGAATATGGGAGCTACCGCTGTGGGTACAGGCTTGAATGCAGAGCCTACGTATATCAAAGCTGTTGTAGATGAATTATCCCGTGTTGTAGGAGAACCGTTCATTACAGCGGACAACTTAATTGATGCTACGAACAATACAGATGTGTTTGCGGATATTTCTTCTGGGTTGAAAGTAACAGCCCTAGTATTAATTAAAATGGCTAATGACTTCCGTTTAATGGCATCTGGCCCTCGTTGTGGTATTGGTGAGTTAAAATTACCGCCACGTCAACCGGGTTCTTCCATCATGCCAGGCAAAGTAAATCCAGTAATTGCGGAAGTATTGAACCAAACTTGTTACCAAGTTATCGGTAATGATTTGACAATTTCTCTTGGCGTAGAAAATGGACAATTCGAATTAAATGTTATGGAACCAGTGATTGCTTATAACTTGTTCAACTCTATGTGCTACTTAAAAAATGCGGTAAACACATTTGTAGATAAATTGTTAGTTGACCTTGAAGTGGATAAAGAACAATGTGAATATTGGTTAGAACGTTCTGTTGGTATCGTAACGGCCTTGTTACCACATATTGGTTATGAAAATGCTTCTGCTTTGGCAAAAGAAGCGTTGGAAACTGATCGTAGCGTAAAAGAAATCATTCTAGAACAAGGATTGTTAACGAAAGAAGAAATGGATTATATTCTTTCTCCGAAAGAAATGACGCGCCCTGGTATTGCGGGTCAAGATTTAGTAAAAAATCCTGGAAACTAATGTATATAAAGGAACTGCTTAGAAATAGGCAGTTCTTTTTTGTTGTATCAAAGTAGTTGAGCTAGGTACTCTATGTGGGCATTCTTTAGTATAGCTCTTATAGATAAGCTCTCTGTAACACGTAGTAGGAGTTATATTGGTATGGAGCTTGTATGAATCTAGTATACGTACTAGCTTATGCTACATGAGAGATGTAATGTGTGTACAATGTTGGTACGACATATAGTGAAAAAAATAGTGGGTGCTTCTAATATAGGGTGTAACTATAACAACTTATATATAAATCGAGAGAGAAAAATTCGCAGTTTAGTATATAATCCGCGTAGGGTGGTGTATAATAAAGGAATAAAGGAGTTTGATTATGAATGTATATATAGCAGTGGCTATTGGTGGGGCTATTGGTGCCATGACGCGGTATGGCATTGGACAGTATATGGTCACGAAAGGAGCACTGTATCCTTGGGGAACGGTGCTAGTAAATATCATAGGGTCCATGTTCATTGGATTGGGTATGGCATATATTGAAGGGCAACCTAATGTATCACCTTGGGTTAAACTGTTATGTATTACAGGGTTTTTAGGTGGGCTGACAACCTTTTCTACCTTTATCTTTGAAGGATATATGCTGCAAGAGAAAGGTTTGTGGTATATGCTATCCTACATGGGTGGACAGGTATTGGTTGGGTATGGCCTGTGCGGGCTAGCTTTCACCATTGGTAAACGAATGTGGGGATACTAAAATGAAAGAAATACATGTAAAAGATGCAGTGGGTCAAGCGCTATGCCACGATATTGTGCGCATCGTCATTGGAGAGGTGAAAGACACACCATTTAAACGAGGACACATCATCAGAGCGGAAGATGTGGAATTATTATTGCAACTAGGAAAAGAGCATATTTATGTAATGGAAGAATCCGACTATAATTTGGTTCATGAGGAGCAAGTAGCAGAAGAATTATATCGTTTCTGTGAACATCCATCTCTCAGCCCTACCCCAGTACAACAAGGCAAAATTGAAGCCTTGGCAAATCATGATGGTGTATTGACCGTGGATGTGGAAGGATTGCATGAGATCAATAGTATTGGGGAGTTGACCATTGTTACAAGATTACACGGCACACCTGTAAAAGCTGGGCAACCGGTAGCAGGCATGCGATGTATTCCATTATTATTAGAAGCATGGCAGTTAGAAGAAGCGAAACGATTACGTGAAGGTAAGGAGCCTATCTTACAAGTCTATCCATTTGTGCGTAAAAAAATGGGTATTGTTACTACAGGTAGTGAAGTCTTTGTAGGGCGCATTCAAGATGCTTTCACAGCAGTTATCCAAGACCGTGTAGCGGACTATGGTGTGGAACTGGTAGCTCATGAAATTGTGCCAGATAATACAGATCAAATTGTGGAGGCCATAGACAAAGTAAAGTCCCAAGGGGCAGAGATTATATTCTGCACGGGTGGTATGAGTGTAGATCCTGATGATTTAACTCCAGGTGCCATTGCACGTCGTGCGAAAGAAGTAGTTACTTATGGGCTACCAGTGTTGCCAGGCTCGATGGTGTGCATTGCGTATTTGGAAGATGGTACGCCAGTACTGGGGGTACCAGGTGGTGTGTTGTATAATAATCCGAGCGCTTTTGATGTGATAACGCCACGTTTATTAGCAGATGTACGAATCACAAAAGAAGATTGCATTCGTATGGGGCATGGTGGCTTTCAATCAAAATAAGTAAAATTTTGAGAAGAATGTAGTTGACAAAATCAAATCCTATCTATAGAATAGGAATAAAATTAAGTGTTTTATATTGAAGTCTAAGTAGAGGAGAATAAGTATGGCTGTTGTAAAAAATGCAATTGACTTAATTGGAAACACACCAATTTATCGAATTCCAGATACTAATGTATATGTGAAATTAGAAAAATACAATGCCGGTGGCAGTGTAAAAGATCGTGCTGTTCTTGGTATGTTGCAAGATGCGCAAGAAAAAGGCTTAATTAAAAACGATACTATTATTGTAGAAGCCACAAGTGGTAATACCGGTATTGCTTTAGCTATGCTAGGTGCTATGTTGTCCATTAAAACAATCATTATTATGCCTGAAAGTATGAGTAAGGAACGTCGTGAATTAATTAAAGCCTATGGAGCACAATTAATTTTAACTCCAAAAGAATTAGGTATGAAAGGTGCTCTTGGAAAGGCACAAGAAATTCTTGATAACTATCCTAATGCAGTGACTTTGGGGCAATTTGTTAACCCAGCAAATCCACATGCACATTATGAAACAACAGCGAAAGAAATTTTGCGCGATGTGCCTAACGTAGGTATCTTCGTAGCTGGCATTGGTACAGGTGGCACCTTCACAGGTGTAACAAAAGCTTTAAAAGAGCAACACCCATATATTAAAGCGGTGGCCGTAGAACCGGAAGGATCTCCAGTTATTTCTCGCGGTACTGGTGGGGTTCATAAAATTCAAGGTATTGGAGCTGGATTTATTCCAGAAAACTTCGACTCTTCTTTGATGGATGAAGTACAAACAGTAACCGATGAAGATGCCATCGAAGAAGTAGCTAACTTCATGCGTGAAACTGGTATTGGTATTGGTATTTCATCAGCAGCTGCGATTTTTGTGGCTCGTCAATATGGTCGTAAATTCCCAGATGTAGACGTTGTCGTGGTAGCTCCAGATGGAGTAGAAAAATATCTATCTATGATTCAATTTGAAAGTGTAGATTGGATTCATTCTTAATCGATTGTGATACAAAAGATAGCATGGTCTAGGCCATGCTATCTGTGTATAGGGAGGAATTTATGAGAGAGGTATGGAATTCTATTCGATACAATATACAGCGTGTATTACAATCTGATCCAGCTGCTACCTCTTGGTATATGGTAGTGTGGACATATCCTCATATAACAGCATTATTTTGGCATTTTTTTGCGCATCGTCTATATCGAAAAGGTTGGTTTACTTTGGCCCGGCGAGTAGCATTACATGCACGTCGAGTAACGGGCATAGAAATTCACCCAGGTGCGAAAATTGGTAAAGGCTTATTTATTGACCATGGTATGGGGGTTGTCATTGGTGAAACTGCTATTGTAGGAGATAATGTGACACTGTTTCATGGGGTGACTCTCGGAGGGATGGATTCTCGTAAGATAAAACGTCATCCTACGGTGGAAGATGATGTGCTTATCGGTGCAGGCACAAAGGTGCTAGGTGATATTACGGTAGGAAAAGGTTCAAAAATAGGCTGTAATCTGGTCATTAAACGAGATGTACCAAAGAATGTGATCATTTTTGAAACGGAACCAGAGCATATTATATATCGTCGCCCTAAAGTAGATCGTTTTGACAAAGGATCCTATGTACCACGACGGCATGCGTTGCCATTAGAGCCAAATGATTTTACTGATCATATGGCTTGGCACATTTAGGAGGAACTATGAAAGAGTTACGATTAGGTATCATTCAATTAGCTACAGAGATTGGACAAATAGATAGTAATTTTGAAACAGTGGAAACTTGTGTACGAGCGATTGCTAAGCAAGGCGTGGATGTAGTAGTATTGCCAGAAACTTGGAATACGGGCTTTATGACGGGTCCACAGTTACATGCATTGGCAGATGAATCAGGTCAACGGACGCAAGCTTTGTTGGGTGAATTGGCACAATCAGAACATGTGAATATCTTTGGTGGATCAGTAGCTGTTAAAGAAGGAGACTCTATCTACAATAGAACCTATGTATACAACCGCAAAGGGGAAGTGCTATCTACGTATGATAAGATGCATGGGTTTAGTCCTGCCAAAGAAAATAAATATTTTACAGGTGGTAATTCGATTCATAACTTTACATTAGATGGTGTGCTTTGCTCCAGTGCTACATGTTATGATATTCGTTTTCCCGAACTAATTCGTAAATCAGCATTACAAGGGATAGAATTATTCTTTTTGCCAGCTCAATGGCCATTGTTACGTTTACATCATTGGCAAATATTAAATCAAGCTAGGGCTATAGAGAATCAAATGTTTTTCTGTAGTGTTAATGGTTGTGGAACTATTGGTAAATTACCAATGGCAGGTCACTCGATGGTAGTAGACCCTTGGGGTGAAGTGTTATTAGAATGTGATGAAACGCCGCAAACTCACATAGTAACTATTGATTTAGACATTGTAGACCACATTCGCTCTAAAATTAATGTGTTCCGTGATAGAAAACCAAATTGTTATTAATAGAATTAGTATGCATTTTAGGAATATATATAATTGACCATAGGTATTGCCAAGATGTAATACCTATGGTATAGTATATAAGTACTCAGTACACGGCCCCGTGGTGTAGCGGTTAACATGTCGCCCTGTCACGGCGAAGATCGTCGGTTCAAATCCGATCGGGGTCGCCATTTTTTTTACCTATTTTTAAGCAAATATATCGATTTATATATTTGCCTCGGTAGCTCAGTCGGTAGAGCAACGGACTGAAAATCCGTGTGTCGGCAGTTCGATTCTGCCCTGAGGCACCATATACATATCCTCATGCGGATGTGGTGGAATGGCAGACACGCCATCTTGAGGGGGTGGTGAGCGTACGCTCGTATGGGTTCAAGTCCCATCATCCGCACCAAACGAGGGCCTATAGCTCAGGGGTAGAGCAACCGGCTCATAACCGGTCGGTCCCTGGTTCAAATCCAGGTGGGCCCACCATAAGAAACCATCTCACATTGTGAGATGGTTTTTGTTATCTATAGATGTTCATTGTATAATGAAAGAGAAGATTACAGATATGGCACTTTCAAAACGATTAGAACAAGTATTACATATGATTCCACAATGTCAAACGGTGGCAGATGTGGGTACCGATCATGGGTATTTAGCAGTGGCTTGCATAGAAGAAAAAGTGGCTACACAAGTTATCGCTATTGATGTGAATCAAGGCCCTTTGGAATCTGCTAAAGGATTGGTAAAAGAACGGAAATTAGAAAATTATATTACATGTAGATTAGGAGATGGATTAGCTGTCACAAAAGAAGGAGAAGTAGACTGCGCAGTCATTTGCGGCATGGGTGGAGAATTGATGCAACACATTATTACGGTAGGTCCTGAATTGTTACATACCTATGTATTACAACCACAAAGCCATCGACGAGAGTTGAAACAATTTTTAGTAGATCAAGGGTATGGTATTGTCCAAGAAGCATGCTTAGTAGAGGGTAACCAATATTATGACATGTGGTTAGTACAACGAGGCGCTACTTCCGTGTATAATGAGCTATCTAGAGAATCGATGTTATGGGAATATGGTGCTTTGTTACAACAAGAACAATCTGAAGTTTGGACACAGCACATACAACGTAGAATTGAAACGTTGCAATCTATCCTACAACATATGCGTGATACAGCGAAATCTAGTGATGCTGTTCAGGTGATGGAACAAGAAATGAAGGCATTACAAGGTATTTTACAATAGGTGCAGGTGAAACTTTCACCATTAAAAAAGTATAACCATTGATGAGTATGGAACGTTACATCATACCTTGAGATGGTGGATAGGAGGTATATATGGTAACTATGAAAGATATTGCTCAAGCCATTGAAAGTCAAGCGCCATTGCAGTTGCAAGAGTCTTGGGATAATTGCGGATTACAAGTGGGATCTATGAGTTCAACTGTGCAACGTGTGTTAACGGCATTAGATGTGACGCCAGAAGTAGTAGCAGAAGCGATAGAGCAACAGGTAGATGCGATTGTGACACATCATCCGATGATTTTCAAAGGTATAAAATCTATCAACACGGATACGATGCAAGGAAAGATGATTAAAGATCTATTATGCCATAGGATTAATGTGTATAGTGCGCATACGAATTTAGATGTTACAGCTGGTGGTCTTAATGACGAAGTGGTTATACGACTAGGGTTACAAGATATACAAGGGTTAGAAGAAACGGGACGTGACGTGGCTTATAAAGTGGCTGTCTATGTACCTATTACACATAGTGAACAACTTCGCCAAGCCATGGGCAACGCGGGGGCAGGTCATATCGGCGCGTACAGTCATTGCAGTTTTTCTGTTGCTGGAGAAGGGAGGTTCTTGCCCTTAGAAGGGACGAATCCTTTCATTGGTCAGGTAGGGGCGATTGAAACTGTGCCAGAAGAACGTGTGGAAACGGTAGTGCCTAAAAATCTATTGGGTCAGGTGTTAGCGGCTATGAAAGAAGCCCACCCGTATGAAGAAATTGCCTACGATATAGTAGCCTTAGAGAATGCGTATGATGCACACTATATTGGTCGCATTGGGAATTTACCGCAACCACTATCGATAGAGGAGTTCAAAGAAGTATTACAATCTGCATTCCCTCATAGTACATTGCGTTGGGGTGGAGCTAAGCAATCATCCATTCAACGTGTAGGTCTATGCACGGGTAGTGGAGCGGAGTTCATTAAGATAGCAGCTAAGCAAAAAGCAGATGTGTATATTACTGGGGATGTCAAATACCATGATATGCAACTAGCAAAAGAATTAGGAATCACAGTTGTGGATGCGGGCCATTATGGTACAGAATACATGAGCCAAACAGTATTGAAACGAATGATAGAAAGAATTTTCACAACTCAAGAAGTAGAGGTCATAGAAAGTAAAGTGCAAAGAGATTTTTTCTTTGAAGTCTAAGCACTTTCGGTTTATAATGTATAAGAGAGGTATTGACCCTCTCGGTGGTCTATGCTAGACTTAAACAGTAAGTATGAAAGGCGATTGCAAGTCTACTTGACTTGAGGAAAGTCCGAGCTCCATAGGGCAGGATGCCGGCTAACGGCCGGCGTGGGTGACCATAGGGAATAGTGCCACAGAAAAGTAAACCGCCACCTTCGGGTGGTAAGGGTGGAACGGTCGCGGTAAGAGCGCACCAGGTACATGGTAACATGTATGCTCGGTAAACCCCATCCGGAGCAAGGCCGAATAGGAAAGGGTTAAGGGTTGCCCGCCTACCTTTCGGGTTGTGCCGCTTGAGCGTATAGGCAACTATGCGCCTAGAAAGATAATCGCCACTGCGAAAGCAGGACAGAACTCGGCTTATTGATTGCTTGCTCAAAACCGCTCTTCGGAGCGGTTTTGTTATTGTAGGAGGTATTGTGATGAAACTAGAATCGATTAACAACTATGAAGATTTTAAAGCTGTTGTAAAAGGTGAGGATGAAATCGTCTTAGCTTGCTTTACAGCAGAATGGTGTTCTCCTTGTCAATCTATGAAAGAAGAACTGGATGTGTTACATGATGAATTGCAAGGTGTAGCACGCATGATTGCTATTGATATTGACGTAGCTAAAGAGATTGCTTTAAAAGAAGATGTGCAAGGTGTACCAACAATTATCTGCTATAAAAAAGGAAAAGAGAAAGATCGCGTAGGAGGCTATAAGAAGGCAGCTTCTGTACGTAAATTATTGAAACTATAAATAGAGGATATAAAATTATTTTTACAAATTAGTGATTAATGTTCTATAGAAGGAATATCTTTCATGATATACTATGGATAGTATATTAATTTGTAGAGATGCTATAAAGTTATTGCAAGAAAGGGGCTTTTTTGTGAAAGAATCATTGAATAGTCTTTGGAAATTATTCCAAGAACGTAAATTAAGTCGACGTACTTTTATGAAATCCTGTGTAGCTTTAACTGCTATTTTAGGGTTGCCGCCAGCATTGACCAATAAAGTCGTGGCAGCGGCAGAAACAAAAGAATTACCTACGGTGATTTGGTTGCATGGTCATGAATGTACAGGATGTGACGAATCTTTCATTCGATCCACATCGCCTTTCGCATCTGATGTGATTTTAAATATGATTGCCTTAGAGTATGATGATACCTTGGCTGCCGCAGCAGGGGAACCATTTGAACATCATTTACATCACTTGTTAGAAAGTAAAAAAGGTAAGTATGTATTAGCTGTTGAAGGTGGCGTTCCATTGGATGAAAATGGATCTTACTGCCAAGTTGGTGGACGTCCATTTGTAGATGTATTGAAAGAATGCGCTGAAGGGGCTGCTTTCATCATCGAATACGGCTCTTGTGCAGCTTGGGGCGGTATTCAAGCGGCAAAACCGAACCCAACGAATACAGTGTCTGTTTCTTCTATTGTAAAAGGCAAAAAAATCATTAAAGTACCGGGATGCCCTCCAATTCCAGAGGTCATGACTGGTGTGATTATGCATTATGCTTTATTTGGTGAAATTCCACCGCTTGATGTGGAAGGAAGGCCAAAACAATTTTATGGCAATCGTATCCATGATACATGCTATCGTCGTCCTTTCTTTGATTCTGGATTGTTTGTGGAACATTTTGATGATGATGCATCGAAAGCTGGTTGGTGTCTATATAAAGTAGGTTGCCGTGGACCAGAAACATATAACTCTTGTGGTAATTTGCGTTGGTGGAATGGGTTGTCCTATCCAATTCAATCTGGACATGGTTGTATTGGTTGCTCTGAAAAGGGATTCTGGGACAATGATAACTTTTACCAACGATTGCCTCATATTCATACCCCAAACACCATCACCGATGTGGATACATTAGGAACAGTGGCAGGATTTGGTGCTTTTGGTGCTGTAGTGGCTCATGGTGGTATTACCTTGGCAAAACATAAATATGATTCTATTCAAGAAGAGAAGAAATATTTAGCAGAACAAGAAGCGAAACAAAAAGAATCTGACGAGAAAGGTAGTGACCAATAATGAAACGAGTTGTAGTAGATCCAGTGACCCGTATTGAAGGTCACTTGCGTGTAGAAGTTAGTGTTGATGAAGGAACAGGCCAAGTACAAGATGCCCTATCTAGTGGTACGGCTTGGCGTGGGATTGAATTAGTAGCTAAAAATCGTGACCCTCGAGATGTATGGGCCTTCGTGCAACGCATATGTGGAGTATGTACCTCTACGCATGCCTTAGCAGCTCTTCGTGCTGTAGAAGATGCATTGGGGATTCAAATTCCTAAAAATGCCAATTATATTCGTAATATGATGCATAGTTGTTTAGATGTGCATGACCATATTGTGCATTTCTATCACTTGCATGCCCTTGACTGGGTAAGTCCAGTAGAGGCATTGAAAGCAGATCCTAAGAAAACAGCAGAATTGCAACAACAAGTCTTAGACACATACAATGTGAGTGGATTACAACCAAAAGATTTGGAATCTGGCACATCTGCATACCCTAAGGAGTTCCCTAAAGGAAATGCTACGTATTATGCAGCGATCCAAACAAAAGTGAAAAAAATTGTAGAAAGTGGTCAATTAGGTATTTTCTCCGCCCAATGGTGGGATCACCCAGACTATCAATTATTGCCTCCAGAAGTGCATTTGATGGCCATTTCCCACTATTTGACAATCTTGGATCGTCAACGTGATATTGTGACACCACATGTTATTTTCGGTGGCAAAAACCCACATCCTCATTACATTGTAGGTGGTATGCCTTGCTCTATTTCCATGGATGATATGAATGCACCTGTCAATGCGGCTCGTTTGGCAAGTGTAGATGAATCTATTTCCTTGGCAAAAGATTTGGTGAACTATTTCTATTTACCAGATTTACTAGCTATCGGCCATCTATATGTAAAAGCTGGCATGGTAGACGGCGGCGGATTGGCGAAAAAACGCGTGTTAGCTTATGGTGGCTATCCAGATGATACATTCACTGGCATCAGCAACGGAGATTATTTCAAAAAAGCGCTGGTGCGTGCAAACGGTGTAGTAGAAAACTTTGAGCTTGGCTGGGAAAAAGCAACATTTACAGCACTAGAAGGGGAAGATTTGATGAACCCTGACTTCTTGTCAGAAGAAATCAATCATTCTTGGTTTGAATATCCAAATGGTGAAACATCCTTGCATCCAACAGAAGGTGTGACAAAACCTGCTTTCACAGGTCCTAAAACGGGAACAAATAAAAAATGGGAATTCTTGGATGAAGAGAAAAAATATTCTTGGATTAAATCTCCTACATTCAAAGGAAAAGCCTGCGAAGTGGGCCCATTGGCAAAATATATCGTTGTCTATGTAAAAGTAAAACAAGGCATCATCAAAGACCCAACTTGGGCTGAGAAAATGATGGTGGACCAAATTGATGCTGTATCCAAAGTGCTAGGCGTACCAGCGCATGTGTGGATGTGTTCCACAGTGGGCCGTACCGCAGCTCGTGGTTTAGATGCACAAGTGGCAGCGAATTTGAGCCAACATTTCTACAATCGCTTGATTGAAAATATCAAAACCGGTGATACTGTAGTGGCGGACACGCGTAAATTCGATCCTAATACTTGGCCAAAAGAGGCAAAAGGTGTAGGTGTATTAGATGCACCTCGTGGTGGCTTAGGTCATTGGTGTGTCATCAAAGATGGTCGTGTAGACAATTATCAATGTATCGTACCAACGACTTGGAATGCATGCCCTAAAACGATTGCTGGCGAACATGGTGCATATGAAGCAAATATGATGGATACAAAAGTTAAAATTGCAGATAAACCATTGGAAATTTTAAAAGGGATTCATTCCTTTGACCCTTGCTTAGCATGTGCGACGCACTTGTACAATAAAAAGGGTGAAAAAATAGTGTCTGTCAATACAGATGCCCTATGTAAATAGGAGGAGGCTATCTATGTTACCGTTAAATAAAAAGCCCTATCGCGTATTTAGTTTATGGCTTCGTATTTTCCATTGGACTATGGTGCTCTGTGTAACGGCTCTATTCTGGACTGGCTTGTATATCGGGAATCCAGGATTCCAAGCTACACCAGGTAGTGTGGAACCGACTATTGCTGTAGGCGGTTGGTTCTCTATGGAAATGATTCGTAAGATTCACTTCATTGCAGCCTTTATCTTAATTGCATCTTTTGTATTCCGTATTTACGGAGGCATTCGCTATCGAGGGGATCGCTTATTCCCAAGATTTCATAAAAAAAGTTATTGGGTTGGTATATGGGATACCATGAAGCATTACATGATGTTGCCACAACAACGGGAGCATCGTTTCTTGCGTAATTCTTTAGCGCGTACTAGTTATGTGGGCGTCTATGTAATGATGTTCTTAGAAATTTCTACAGGACTTGCTATGTATGCCCAAGTGTATCCTGATACATGGGTGGCACAAATTTTTAATCCAGTGAACTTATTATTTACGGAATATCAAGTGCATATGATTCATCATTATATTGCTTGGGGATTCTTGTTATTTACAATTATTCACGTATATTTGGCATTCCGTGAAGATGTTATGGAAGAATCTGGAGAAGTATCTAGTATGGTTTCAGGTATGAAATTTTATCCTACAGATCCAGAAGATATAGAGGACTTATATGGACCAAATAAAAAGTAATCCCATTGTATTATTAGGGGTAGGCAATATTTTGCTTACTGATGAGGGATTCGGTGTCCATGTGGTGAACCAATTACAGGAGGATTATGTATTTAATCCTCCTATTACCATTCTAGATGGAGGCACCATGGGCATGGAATTGCTTACGTATATGCGGGGTATGACAAAACTATTATTAGTGGATGCCATCAATGGTGGTGATGTGCCAGGCACAGTATATGAGTTTCCTCATGAGGAAATGAATAGTTATTTTACTGAAGCTATTTCTGTGCATGAAGTGGGGATGCAAGATATTTTACGTATTCGTGCATTACAAGAAGATCCTTTAGAAGATGCCGTTGTCATCGGTGTAGAACCTGAAAGTTTAGAATTAGGTCTTATCTTGAGTGATTCCACACAAGCTGCGGTAGCAGAAGTGAAAGAGCGAGTGCTGAGGGTTTTATCTAATTGGCATGTAACAGCTAGTCCTGTGAGTGGAAAAGAAGAATAGACTGCTACATACTATAAACTGTAATAATTTGATAAGGAGATTCTATGCAAAATGAATTTGGCCGTGTAAAAGCGGTGTTTCAAGAATTGAAAAATGCTATGCAGCACTTGCGTCAAACAGGAGAAACCTATACGATTTATGTGGAAAATACAGGTCTCACTATGGAAGAGCAAGTGGAAGTGTTGGAAACATTGGGGCGTGGCGATGTAACGATACACCTAAAAGATACAGATCAACCAGTAGAATGGTATGAGTCTACGATTCGTGGTGTATGGATTGGTACCTTCCGTAATGGTCGAGATGAAGCGATACTCTATACGATTGAAGTATGTCGCTACCCAGAGTTAGCAGGCGCTTATGATGAAGATATCATCGGAGGAGAAGCCGATTTACAAGAGTGGATAGAAGCAGCTGACCTATAGTGGGTATGATTGTCTATAATAAATGTTACATATATGGCTGGAAATAACCTATATTTGCTATATCAATAAATCATAGGTAGCACTATTTCCATAAGAAAATATATAAAATAGCATAAATAAAACTCTCTTATTATGATTTAATGAGAGAGTTTTTCAGTTTATAGAGGTATATTTTGTGTGTAAACATAGTAGTTTTTAGTAGGAAATAATGTATTGAGAAGATTAAATATATGTGTATTTTAAATGGTTTATAAAGGGTGGATATTTGTCCATATAAGGAATGAACCATGGGATTTAAGAATACCTTAGAAATAGAGAACTATATGCATTTACCATTAAATGATAATAAATTCTATCATAATAAACAGTTATAGTACCTATTCTTAAAGAATTGAAAAAGATAAGGTAATGGTGATACAATAATACACAAGAGAAAGGTCTCTGTTTTAAGTTGAGGAGGGATTACTTTGCGTAACATTCACGTTGAGAAAGTAACAGAAAAGGTAGCAGAATTATGTATGAATGCAGCATATCATCTTCCAAAAGATATGTATAATGCATTGAAAAAAGGCTATGAGAGTGAGAAATCTCCAGTAGGTAAAGGCGTATTGGATCAAATCATCAAAAATGCGGAAATCGCTGATGCTGAAGATCGTCCAATCTGCCAAGATACTGGTCTTACAATCGTATTCTTAGAAGTTGGTCAAGATGTACACTTCGAAGGTGGAGATCTTGAAGAAGCTATTCAAGCTGGTGTAGCAAAAGGTTATGTGGACGGATATCTTCGTAAATCCGTAGTAGCTGAACCTTTGTTCAACCGTGTAAACACTAAAAATAATACTCCAGCAGTTATTTACACTAAAATTGTTCCAGGCGACAAAGTTGACATTAATGTAGAGTTAAAAGGCTTTGGCTCTGAAAACAAATCTGGCGTAAAAATGTTGGTTCCTGCTGATGGCGTTGAAGGCGTAAAAAAAGCAGTTCTTGAAATCGTTAAAAAAGCTGGCCCTAATCCATGCCCTCCAATGGTACTAGGTATTGGTATCGGTGGTACTATGGACTACGCAGCATTCCTTTCCAAAAAAGCTCTTCTTCGCTCTGTAGAAGAACGTAATGCACATCCTGAATATGCAAAATTGGAAGAAGAAATCAATGCAATGGTTAACAAAACTGGTATCGGACCTCAATTAGGTGGTTCTACAACAGCAGTTTCCGTTAATATCGAGTGGGCAGCAACACATATCGCTGGTCTTCCTGTAGCAGTAACTATCTGCTGCCACGCTAGCCGTCATGCTCACGGTGAAGTTTAAGAGGGGGAATAACCATGGCAGAACAAATTCGTATTCAAACACCTTTAACAGAAGAACAATCCCGTAAATTAAAAGCTGGTGATATGGTTCTTATTTCTGGTAAAATCTACAGTGCTCGTGACGCTGCTCATAAAGTAATGACTGAAGCATTAGCACGTGGCGAAGAATTACCAATCGATTGGCATGACAAAATCGTTTACTATTTAGGACCAAGCCCAGCTAAACCAGGAGATCCAATCGGTTCCGCTGGTCCTACAACATCTGGTCGTATGGATGCTTACACACCAACAATGCTTGATCAAGGTATCAAAGGCATGATCGGTAAAGGTTCCCGTAAACCAGAAGTTATCGAATCTATGAAGAAAAACGGCGTAACTTACTTTGCAGCCGTTGGTGGTGCAGCAGCTTTAATTGCTAAATCCATTAAAAAATATGATGTTATCGCTTATGCTGACTTAGGTCCAGAAGCTTTGGCAGAATTAACAGTAGAAGATTTCCCTGCAATCGTTGTTATCGATAGCGAAGGAAACGATTTCTACGAAATCGGTCAAGCTCCATACCGCGAAGACGTTTAATCACTAAACAATTAAGAGGCTTTCTTTAGAAGGCCTCTTATTTTATTATATATAGGTTAAAGAGGAGAATAGAGATAACAAAATCTAGCTTTTTCATCTTTAATATAAAGAGATTGTGATATAATACAGATAAAGAGATAGTAAAGAGAAAGGAGACGCTATGATAGGACTTATAGTAAGTGGTATTATTTTGCTCCTCATCGAAATGATGATACCAGGATTTGGCATCTTTGGCTTAACAGGCTTGTTGCTATTCCTATGGGGTATCTATGATTGGATGGGAGGAGGACCTATGGCAATAGTTACTGTCACCTCGCTTTCAGTAGTGGGCGTACTATTGTTGTGGTGGATTATCTCTGTATTTCCTAAGACAGCTTTAGGAGAACGATTGACATTGCACCTAACATCTACTAAGGAAAAAGGATATGCTACACATCCAGACCCAAATTGTTGGTTAGGCAAGATTGGATATACAAAAACGGTGTTGCGACCAGCAGGGACCATCGTTGTGGAAGGAACATTCCTCGATGTAGTCACTGATGGTGAATTTTATGAACCAGGCACAGAAGTGGAAATTATTTCTGTTACTGGTGGTCGTATCGTAGTGAGAACTACAAATAGATAGGAGGACATATGGAAACAATTATTGGAACGGTAGGATTTATCATTTTTCCGATTATTCTAATTATCGGCATTTCTTTATTTTTACATTTCGTCCCATTAGGGCTATGGGTATCTGCTCTAGCAGCAGGCGTGAACGTCAGCATTATGACTTTGATTGGTATGCGTCTTCGTCGAGTATCTCCATCTCAAATCGTACTTCCTTTGGTGAAAGCCAATAAAGCTGGCTTAGATGTGACGGTAGATCAATTAGAGGCCCATTATTTAGCGGGTGGTGATGTAGACCGTGTGGTTGATGCATTGATTGCAGCAGAACGTGCTACTATGGAGTTAACATTTGAACGATCTGCAGCCATTGATTTAGCAGGTCGTGACGTATTAGAAGCGGTACAAATGTCGGTCAATCCAAAAGTGATTGAAACGCCGATTATTTCTGCAGTAGCTAAAAATGGTATTGAACTAAAAGTTCGTGCTCGTGTGACAGTGCGTGCTAATATTGATCGTTTAGTTGGTGGCGCTGGAGAAGCAACGATTATTGCCCGTGTTGGGGAAGGTATTGTTACTACCGTAGGTTCTTCTGAAGAGCATACAGACGTGTTGGAAAATCCAGACCATATTTCTCGTACTGTATTGAATAAAGGCTTAGATGCAGGGACAGCTTTTGAAATCTTATCCATTGATATTGCCGACGTAGATGTAGGACGTAATATTGGCGCCCAATTGATGACAGATCAAGCGGAAGCGGACAAAAAAATTGCCCAAGCTCAAGCAGAAAAACGTCGAGCTATGGCGGTGGCACAAGAACAAGAAATGCGTGCCCATACCCAAGAAATGCAAGCAAAGGTAGTAGAAGCTCAAGCGGAAGTACCAAAAGCATTATCTCAAGCGTTACGTGAGGGTAATTTGGGTGTTATGGATTACTATTCGATGAACAATATTATGGCGGACACTAAAATGCGTGAAAGCATTTCTGAAGGTGATTATGCGTCTACCATCGATGGTAAAGGTACACATGAATAAGGTAGAGGAGGTATCCGATTATGGAAATAGGGATACTCATTCTGATTATTTTAGGGTCCTTTATATTTAAAAAAGGAACATCTAACGAGGAATCGTCACAAAAACCAGTTCCGACTAAGGATATGACTTGGGAGGAAATGGAAGAGTATTATGGTATTACACTTTCACGGGACCCGAAGGAATCTGTGAATATGGATCCTGATGTAATGGTGGGAAACACCTCCGAAGGGACTGTGAATACAAGCAATCCAGTGAATGTAGATAGATATGAGAAGCCAGTAGACTCACCGAGATATGACGCAGAGGAAATGCGTGCTACAGTCCATGAACGAATAGAGGATAAACGAAGGAAATCTGCAAACATATCTGTTAACGAGGTAAGGAAAGACAGACCTATTTATTCTGGTACGTCTAAGAAGGAAGCCTTACGATTGGCAGCTAGACATGGAATGGTGTGGTCAATGATTTTAGAAGCACCAAAAGGGGCGCGTATGTTAGGTCGTTATCGTCGATAGTATGTTAGTAGAATCGATAGGTAATACCCAGATATAATGATGTGATTGTACTTATACATCCTCTGTGTAGATTTATTTGCTATCAGATATAGTAATGCATATATTACCTGTAAAAATGAGCTATCAAGTTGGGAATGTCCCTTCATGATAGCTCATTTTGTATATGTTACAAGGAATTTACAGTTACACTCTATACTAAATATTGGGTTATACTAAAACTAGATTCATCAATAGTATTATTAATTGTTTAGATGTATACATAAAAAGCGACTCTACACAGTAGAGTCGCTTGTATTGATTATAAAGTTTTAATATCTGTTTCTGCTAAGGAAGCAACGATGGAATCTGCTAATTCTTCAAACAATGGTAATTGTTCATTGTGTAATGCGCCTTTAATATCTAGTGGAGTACCAACAATTTCCATGTTTTTAAATTCATTTGTAAAGTAATCAACCATGCGTTTCATCGCGCCGGATGCCCAGGAATGGTTACCTACGATAGAAACTTTATGGTTATGAAAGTTTAATGCATGTAACTCATGTAATAAGTTTTCCATAGTCAAGTATAAGCCTAAGTTGTAAGTTGGTGCCATACATACTAAGTGGCTATATTTCCATGCATCAGAAATGATGTAAGATGGATTAGTTTTAGATACATCATAAATACGGATATCTGTTACACCGCGTAAAGATAGCAACTTCGCTAATTGCTGAGCCATTTCAGCAGTGTTACCATACATGGAACCGAAAGCAATGACAACGCCTTTTTTCTCTGCATTGTAAGTGCTCCAATGCATGTATTTACTGATGATATAAGAAATGCTATCAGGAGTTCTCCAAATTGGTCCATGAAGAGGTGCAATGATATTTACATTCAAGGAAGATGTTTTTTTCAATGCATTTTGTACTTGTGCACCATATTTGCCTACGATATTTGTGTAATAACGACGAGCTTCATCTTCGTATACACGATCAAAATCTAATTGATCAGCGAAGATATTGCCGTTGATGGTGCCAAATGTACCAAACGCATCAGCAGAGAATAAAGTGCCTGTTGTTGATTCGTAAGTACAGGTTACTTCTGGCCAGTGAACCATTGGCATGGTGTAGCTGTGAAGCTTATGATGACCAAGATCGATGGTGTCGCCTTCTTTTACTTCGTAGTAGTTGTCAGGAGCTGGACGACCATAGAACTGCTCAAAGAATCGGAAGGTAGTTTTATTGCCGACCATTTTCACATTTGGGTAACGGTCTAGCAATTCTACTAATGTAGCACAATGATCAGGTTCCATGTGATTTACGATTAAATAATCTAACTCACGACCATTTAACAAATGTTCTACATTGTCAAAGAATTCTTGACGAATGCTATCATCTACAGAGTCAACAATACAAGTTTTTTCGTCGTCAATAAAATAGGAATTGTAGCTTACCCCATTTGGAATTGGAAACAAGTTTTCAAAACGTTCTGTACTCCAATCGTTGCTACCAATCCAATAAATATGATCAGTCAATTTTTGTGCGCAATGCATAGTTAAATTCCTTTCATACATACGGGGGGATTGTTATGCCCCAGATTTTCTTATCAAATATATATTACTAGTTTATAAGCTAGAACGCAACCATTTTATATAGTTTTATTACAAATAGATAGATAAAATTCTATTTGTATTTTTGCAGTTTGACAATAGTAATGAATATAGGTAAACTTATAAGTATATATAATAGTAAAGTAATAGTGGAAGTGAATTACTTTCATAGAAAATTTGAGGTTATTTATGTCTGTGTCTGCAGAATTACTGCGTGCCTTTGTGGGAGTAGGATTGCACTTATCTTTTTCCAAGGCAGCGAAAGCGAATGGTGTCTCACAATCGGCCATTAGCCAGAGTATTAAGCAATTAGAAAAAGATTTAGGAATTCCTCTATTTGAAAGGACAACAAAATCAGTAGCTTTTACAAAAGCAGGTCGTGAACTCTTTGAAACAGCTGTAGAAGCATTTTCCATTTTAGACAATGGGATTGTAAAACTACAAGAACGTGTATCTAGGGATTATAAGAGTTTACACTTAGCAGCTACAGATACATTGAGTAAGTATTTTTTGTTACCTACTTTCAAAAGTTGGCAAGAAAAACAGCTAGATATTAGTTTACGTGTTACGAATCGACCATCCCGTGAATGCGTAGGAATGCTTGAATCGGGAGAGGCTCAAATCGCTGTGGTTCATGCCTATGATGGACTCTATGATAATAATCTTTTAGAAATCCTAGATTTAGAGCCTATGCAAGATATATTTGTAGGAGGCACTATATACAAAGATGAGTCGAAGGTTTGGTCCATTGATGAAATTATGGCAGAGCCATTATTATTGCTTACGATGGGGGCGAGCAGTCGTACTTTTTTTGATACGGTTACCTATAATCGATGTACGAGCCCAGCTTTTGAGCTAGGTAGCTTGGATGTACTTATGGATTTGGTTGAAATTAACTTAGGGATTTCTTTAGTGCCAGAATTAGTGGCTAGAGAAAAAATAAAAAAAGGTTCTTTAATCGAATTAAAAACAAACTTACATATTCCAGAGCGTCGTATTGTATTAGTACGATCAAGAATGGATGCATTAACAGAAGGTGTTTCACAATTTATTAATATATTGAAAGACAGAAAACAATAAGGAGGATCATCGTGGAATTATTAAAACAGCGTATTGATGCAGAAGGTATTGTATTAAACAATCGAGTGTTAAAAGTAGATGGATTTTTAAATCATCAAATTGATCCTAAATTGTTTGTTCAAATCGGTAAAGAAATTGCGAAACAATTTGAAGGACGAGGTATTGAACGTATTGTTACGATTGAAGCCTCTGGTATTGCAATCGCATTACAAGTTGCCATTGAATTAGATGTTCCTTTAGTATTTGCGCGCAAGAAAAAATCCATTTTGATGACAGATGATGTATATCACTCTGTGGTATATTCTTATACAAAAGAAGAGAACTATGATGTAACAATCTCCAAAAAATTCTTACCTGCAGGAGAGAAAGTATTAATTATTGATGATTTTTTAGCTAGCGGTGAAGCGGCTATGGGATTAGCTAAGCTTGTAGAAAGCGCAGGAGATACGGTAGAAGGAATTGCTATTGTCATTGAAAAATCATTCCAACCAGGTCGTGAGCGTTTAGAAAAAGCAGGGTATGAAGTACATTCATTAGTGCGAATTGCACGCTTTGAAAATGATCGTTGTATTTATAAAGAAGATGAATCTTGTTAATCCATTGAAATCATATCTCATTGTGTGTTATCATTATGGTAATGAGTTTTAATTTTAAACGTATTTGGAATGGAGTTAAGACAGTGAACAAAAAAGCAGAATTATTTCAACAGTTTATTGAACAAAATGAATTAACAAATCTTTTTACTCTTCGTGAGATTGAAAATGATCAATATAATACAGCGATATTCGATGCGAGTATTGAGTATAATGATATTGTGTTCCCATTGTTTGTAGTATTGGATGATACGCCATTTGGTTTTGTGCGTTTAGAAATTGCAGGTGGTCGCTTCACTCCAGAACAACGAAAAGCTACAGTGGAAGTGCTAAATCAATTGAATAGTGAATTTAAATGTTTCAAACACTATCTAATGGAAGAAGATGGCTACGAAGCAATTCTTTTAGATGTAAGCTTAATGAGTGGAGATAATTTTGAGCCAGAGTTAGTAGCATATACTATTTTTGAGGTCTTGTATCCACATACACAAAAAGACTTAACTCGTATTATTGCAGCAGTAGAAAGTGTTAAAGTAGAAAATACTGCAGTAGAAGAAACGGCTACTAAAAAAGAAAGTAAACCGCGGAAAACTACAAAATCTAAAAAGGATTAAGACTGATAGAATAAAATTATATGGGCATTGTGACAAGCAATGCCTTTTTTTAACGAGGTGATACCTATGAATGAAAAGGCGAGATTATTTGAAAAATTTCTCATTGATGAACAATTGACATGCTTTGAAAAGCGTGAAGTTGGCGATGAAGATCATACGGTTGTATTTAGATCCTATGTACAAACAGAATTAGGAGATATTCCAGTATTTCTATTGTTGGATGATACAATTTATGCTACAATTCGATTATTGATGGGGGCAGGTGTTGTTACTAAGGAAAATCGTCAAGATATTCTGACTTTTATCAATCGTGAGAACAGTACATATAAAAGCTTCAAATATTATATTGAAGAAGATGATGATAGTGTATATTTAGATTGTATTAATCAAAGCGCAAATTCTAATTTTGATCCACGATTGTTATATGTATTGATGACACAGATTGTTGAATACATTCCTGGAAAAATTCAAACTATAGGTGAGGTATTCCGAGTTGAACAATTACCGCCACCAGAACATGCACACGAATAATATAAATAATTTATGAGTAAAAACGATTAAAATAGAATGGAATCTATCAATTTTGATTAAAATATAATCAAAAATACGCATGCGCAGTTGGGATAAACAATTCAATTCGTGTAATACAATTCAAAAATGCTAAAAAACATAGAGAGATACACAATTCGTGAGATGTGGGATAGTGGTTTTCTATAGCATATCTATTGTATCTCATGCTATAATAGAGATAGGTTATTTATACTATAGATTCACGTAGTATAAGGGGTGATACAATGGCATTAGGTGAAAATTTAAGACATGCCCGTAAACGGATTGGGCGGAGTCAATTAGATGTGGCTCGGGATATTGGTATTAGTAATGCTGCCCTGTCAAATTACGAAACAGGATATCGAGAGCCTGATTTGGAAACCTTAAAGCGATTGGCTAATTATTATGATGTAACAATTGATGAATTAGCAGGCAATGCAAGCATGGCTAGAGAAATTCTTTACGATTTGAGTAGCATTGTAAAAAATGGGCGCATCGCACATAATGGTGTAGAATATGTATTAAGTGATTCACAACGATTAAAATTGAGACGCCAAATTGCACATGCATTTGAAATGTTCAATGAAGGAAAATCCAATTGGTAGGATAAACATGTTATTCTAGGAACGTTTGTGGAATAGCATATCATCGTATAGAAAGCGTAGAAGCTCTCGGGTACGTTTGAGAGTGCAAGTTACCGTATCTACAAATAAAAAGCACAGTTCTATGAAAATAGGACTGTCTTTTTTATTGTCCAAAGGAGATATGATATAATTTACAAAAGAGGTATTTATAACGATGACTAGCAATAGTCAAGAGTGGATAATATAACATAATACTTATAGGGTAGATACATAGGATACATGAAAGTGAGGTAACAAATGAATAAACCAATAGTAGTAGTACCGGGTTTAGTGCGTAAAGATGTAGTCGCTTATTTAAGTGAACATGTGACAGTGCGTCAGTGGACAGAAAAAGAAAAAATGCCAAAAGAGCTGCTAAAAGAATGGCTTCGTGATGCAGATGGATTATGGAGTATTAATCATTTTACTGTGGATGAAGAACTAGTTAAAGATGCGCCAAATTTAAAGGTAATTGCACAGGCTTCTGTGGGCTATGATAATATTGATATCGATGCGTTAACAGCACGTCATATACCTTATGGCAATACATCTGATGTATTAACAGAAACCACAGCTGAGTTAGCATTTACATTGATGGCAGCTGCCAGTCGTAGAATTTATGAAAATGCTCAGTTCGTTAAGGAGGGTAAATGGGTTGAACGTCCTTCAAATATTAAAGGTAAAGACTTAAGCCGTATGACATTAGGCATTATAGGTATGGGTAAAATTGGTGTGTCCGTATCTCGTAGAGCTCGTGCTTTTGGGATGACTGTACAGTATCATAACCGTAATCGTCGCAATGACGATAGTTTACTCATGACAACCTATGTATCACTGGGCAAGTTGCTCACTACTAGTGATATTATTTTAGTAATGGCTCCATTGACAGAGGAAACACATCATTTAATTGATGCAGAAGCTTTTGAAATGATGAAGGAGACGGCTTTATTTGTCAATGTGGGACGTGGAAAGATTGTGGATACAGATGCATTAGTGCACGCGTTAGAAACGGGTCAAATCGATTACGCGGCTTTAGATGTGGTAGATCCAGAACCAATTGGGGCAGACCATCCATTACTTAAAACTGGTAAATGCTTAGTGGTACCTCATATTGGGTCTTTCACTGATCGCACTCGTAAAGAGATGGCTATGCTGACAGCTAATAATCTGATTGCTGGTGTACATGGTAAACCATTGTTGACCTGTGTCAATGAAAGCGTTAATTACCAATCCATCGAGAAATAAATGGTAGAGAACTGATATGAAAATTGCTGGTTTCATTCATAAGAAAACGGTGAAACATAGCTGTTCCTGTGGTATAATAAAGAGAATGTGCAGAACGTGCACTTGTGTATAATCAATCTAAGAGAGGAAGAATCACATGGAATCGAAAGAGACGATGATGAGTACAGAAGAAACAACGCCTCAAACTGTTAATTTTATTGAAGCGATTATTAATACAGACAATGAAGAAAATACCTATGGAAAACGTGTTCATACGCGATTCCCACCTGAGCCAAATGGGTATTTGCATATTGGACATGCAAAATCTATTTGTCTTAACTTTGGTCTTGGCAAATCGTATCATGGCTTAACAAACTTGCGTTTTGATGATACAAATCCTGTGAAAGAAGATGTGGAATATGTAGAATCCATTGAAGAAGATGTAAAATGGTTAGGCTTTGAATGGCATGGGGATGTACATTATGCATCTGACTATTTTGGTAAATTATATGAATATGCCCAAGTATTGATCAAAAAAGGTAAAGCCTATGTAGATGATCAAACACCAGAAGAAATCCGTGCTACTCGTGGTGATTTTACAACTCCTGGCACGAATAGTCCTTATCGTGACCGTAGCGTAGAAGAAAACTTACGTCTTTTTGAAGAAATGAAAGCGGGCAAATATAAGGATGGAGAAAAAGTATTACGTGCCAAAATTGATATGGCAGACCCTAATATCGTAATGCGAGATCCTGTATTGTATCGTATTTTACATGCTGAACATCATCGTACAGGTTCTGAATGGAATATTTACCCTATGTATGACTATGCCCATCCAGTATCTGATGCGATTGAACGTATTACCCATTCTGTATGTACCTTAGAATTTGAAGTGCATCGACCACTCTATAATTGGGTGTTGGAAGATTGGGAAGATACAGAAAAACCAAAACAGATTGAATTTGCTCGCTTAAATGTGACGAATATGGTCATGAGTAAACGTAAATTGCGTCAATTAGTTGAGTTAAATCTTGTAAGTGGTTGGGGTGATCCTCGTATGCCAACGATTTCTGGTTTACGTCGTCGTGGTTATACCCCAGAGTCCATTCGGGATTTCTGTGAACGTATTGGTGTAGCCAAAGCAGATAGCATGGTAGAAGTAGGTCTATTAGAGTTCTGTATCCGTGAAGATTTGAAATTAAAAGCGCCACGGTATATGGCAGTACTAGACCCAGTAAAAGTTGTCATCACAAATTATCCAGAAGGGCAAACGGAGACATTAGTGATCGAGAACAATACAGAAAATGAAGCAATGGGCACACGTGAAGTGACATTTGGTCGAGAAGTGTACATTGAGCGTGGTGATTTTATGGAAGAGCCAGTGAAAAAATTCTTCCGTTTAGCACCTGGCAAAGAAGTACGCTTAAAAGGTGCCTACATCATTGAATGTCAATCTGTAGTAAAGGATGACAATGGCAATATCACTGAAATCCATTGTACCTATGATCCAACTACAAAATCTGGAACAGGCTGTCAAAAGAAAGTAAAAGGTATCTTACATTGGGTAGAAGCCTCTACAGCGGTAGATATGGAAGTGCGCTTATACGATTATTTATTATCTGCAAAAGATGACGAATCGGCAGATAAGGATTTCTTACAACAGTTGAATCCAAACTCCTTAGAAGTAAAATCTGCTAAAGGTGAAGCAGCATTCCGTAATACACAAGTAGGTGATCATTATCATTTCTTGCGTACCGGTTATTTTGTAACAGATAAGGATAGCACGCCAGACCATATTGTGATGAATCGAACTGTAGGTATGCGTGATACCTGGGCGAAAATGCAAAAGAAACAAGGTTAGGCGGATATAATGAATAGAAAAATAACATATTTTGTATGGCTATGTACGCTTGTATGTATGCTAGTTGGCAGTAAGATTGGTGTGGAAGCATCTAATACGGTATCGGATAGATGGCCGACTACTATGCTTGTGCAAGCAGGGAGCAGTACTAGTATTATTTCTAGTGGAATGCCACAGTCATTGGAAGAGGGACTACGACAAATTGGTATTGATACAAGTGAGTCCTACATGCTGATGGATAAACAAAATAACAATTATTACTATGCCCGTTATGGTGAAGGCATCTTGCTATATGGATTTGGTCCTAAGCAAGGTGGTTGGAATCCTACATCAGCTCCTGTAGGGTTTAAATATACAGTCGCTATGATTCAGGACTATGATTCATATGTGAAAGAACACCCTGAATTATTCCAAGTGATTGTCCCATTTCGAGAAATAAGAAAACATGTATATGCAGGTGAAATCATTGTAAATACATGGTTTAAGCAAGTGGAATATCCTATGTATCTGCAAATTACATTCTTGTCAGATAGTACAGGAGCCCCACGAGTAAAATATGTCATGACAAATGTGCAAGATACAGCACTGAGAAAACAATTACAGTATTTATTATAAAGAAAAGTTGCAAACTTTGAAGAATAGTATTGACTATGAGTAGTATGAAATACCTATCTTTCAAAGAGTGCAACTTTTTTGTTTTAAATGAAAAAACTTCTCATGCTTATTGACATATGGTAGGATTATTTGTATTATAATAATAGAAATAATTTTCATTATTTTGATTCATCTTTCGAGATGATATATATCCGGATTATCTATTTGCTGTGAGAGCAAGTGTTCTCCCCAAAATAAGTAAAAAGGCAGGTACAACAAATGGAATCCATCGAGCAGATTATCGGTTACCATTGTGCGCCCGCGATTCGAGGTATTAAAGTGGCAAATCTTGTTGCTTTACCTCAGCATTTAGGGGCTAAGCTGGTAGAAAAAACACATGAGTATAATGATAAATTTAATCAAAAAGGTCTATTCTTTTATGAATTGTGCCATTGTAATAAACGAAAATTATTACTCGTATTTCGTGAACGTATGCTTGAGGACTATTTGCGACAACCTGAGGTGCTAGCATTTTTACAAAATTATGGATATGAATCCTATGAAACTTTGGCAGATTGGTTATTACATTTGCGTGATCGTATTGAAATGAGCGACGTATTTCCTCATGAAATCGGTGTGTTTTTAGGATATCCATTAGAAGATGTAAAAGCGTTTATCCAATTCCGCGGAGCAGGCTATAAAGTCTGTGGCGACTGGAAGGTGTATGGAAATCAAGCGTCAGCTATGCACGCATTTCATTGTTTTCGAATGTGTCGTGACTATTGTCATGCACAGTTGAATAAAGGAAAATCTTTAGAGTCTTTGGTTGCCGTAACGGCATGCTAGGAGGTAACATTATGATCGCTGTAATTTATTGGTCTGGAACAGGTAACACAGCTGCAATGGCAGAAGCTGTAGGTAAAGGCATCGCTGATGCTGGTCAAGAAGTGGTAGTAAAATCCGTTTCTGAAATCACTGCTGATGAAGCTGCTAATTATGAAAAATTAGCATTAGGTTGCGCTGACATGGGTGCTGAAGAATTGGAAGACGGTGAATTTGCACCATTCTATGAAGCATTAGAACCTAAATTGGCAGGTAAAAAAGTAGTATTGTTTGGCTCCTATGGTTGGGGTGGCTCTTGGTTAGATGACTGGGCTGGTCGTGTAGAAGGCGCTAATGGCGTTGTAGTTGATAAATTACCAGTGATGGGCGAACCTGATGATTCTGGTAAAGAACAATGTGAAGCATTAGGAAAAGCATTAGTAAATGCATAAGCCAACTATACGGCATATGATAACTCAATATACTAGCTCTTAATCATAAGAGGTGGATAGTACAGCTATTCACCTCTTATTTTATTTTTGCAACCCTATTGCTAATTCGGAATCACTCACACATTGACCGTGCACGTTAAACTTTACTATAATAAAGAAATAGTTATAGTTATTAGTATAGGAGGTATTGTATGCAAGTATTACAAAACTGGAAATTACATGCATTGGCTCTTGTGATTACCATCATTGCAGAAATGATCGGAATCCAACGATTTGGAGCTGTGGTATTCTTACCGCTTCTCTATGCGTTGATTATGGGTTTGTTTGTATCCATTCCATCATTCAAAATTTTAACAGTAGAAACCATGGAAAAATCAGCGGATTATCTTGGGATTGCAGTGATGCTCTTAATGGTTAAAGTAGGCTTAGGGATTGGTCCTAATTTAGAAATTCTTTCTACTGCTGGGTTGGCTCTTATGTTACAAGAGTTAGGCCATTTCTTTGGTACTATTTTATTCGGCTTGCCAGTGGCATTATTAGTAGGAATGCGCCGTGAAGCGGTGGGTGCTTGTTACTCTGTAGACCGGGAACCTAATGTAGCGATTATTATTGATAAATTTGGCTTTAGCTCTCCTGAAGGCCGTGGCGTTATGGGCATGTATATTTGTGGCGTATTGATTGGTGCTATGTGGGCGTCTGTACTAGCAGGATTTTTTGCTCAAATGGGTTGGTTCCATCCACTGGCCTTGGCTATGGGTGCGGGTGTAGGTAGTGCTAGTATGATGGCTGCTTCTACTGCCCCTATCATTGCAGTATATCCAGAATATGAAGCTCAAATTGCAGCTTTAGCAGGGGCAGCGAATTTGCTGACTACTGTACTAGGAGTTTACTTTGGTATTTTCGTGTCTTTACCTGTGATGGAAAAAACATATAATTTCTTTACAGGTCGTACACGTGAACAAGATTTGGCAGAGGAGGGACAATAAGATGACTATGAGTGAAAAAATTACACAATTTGTCATTGTTATATGCATTGCAGCTATTATGACTGCTCTGGGTAATATCATTGATGGCAAGCATCTATTGGGACCAAGTCTTGTAGGAGTCTTTGTGATTGCTGGGTTAGCAATTATTGGTGCGATTATTTCCTATTTGCCATTAGCTAATCGATTCCCTATGGTCTTCTGGGTATCTTTAGTAGGGGTCATTGCATCCTTGCCAATCATGCCAGGGCAAGCATGGATTATTGCACAAACAAAAGAAGTAACATTCTTGGCTACAACCACACCAGTATTAGCCTATGCAGGTCTCTCCTTGGGAAAAGACTTAGGAGCATTCCGTCGTCTATCTTGGAGAATTATTCCAGTAGCCTTAGCGGTAACGGCAGGTACCTTTATTTGTGCTGCTGCAGTAGCTCATTTTGTATTACATATGCAAGGTGTGATTTAAATTTGAATATAACCATATAGGTTATAGTTGAACCTAATGAAAGAGAGTTGATGATTTCCTATCAACTCTCTTTTTGATTTCGTGGTACAATAGAGTTCAAGAGTTATACATAGATACCTTTTAGTAAAAGGTGTTTTCATACAATGTAAAAGGAGACCGATTATGTTAACGAAAGAAGAAGTAAAACAACGTGTATGTGATGCCATTGTGGTAGGTCAAGGTCGATTGCGTGCATTAGCTAGCGCCATTATGGATGAACCAGAATTGGGTTATAAAGAGCATAAAACATCTCAAAAAGTACAAGATATGTTTACAGAGCTAGGGATTCCTTTTACGATTGGTCATGCTATTACAGGTGTGAAAGGTCGTTTGCATGGTGGTAAATCTAAAAAAACTGTCGCCATGATCGGTGAATTGGATGCCATCGTATGTCACCGTCATCCAAAGGCAGATCCTATGACAGGGGCAGCCCATTGTTGTGGACATAATGTGCAAATTGCCAATTTATTTGCAGTAGCCATGGGCTTACAAGCGGAAGGCGTTATGGAAGCTCTTGGTGGGGATGTAGTTTTATTTGCAGTCCCAGCAGAAGAGATGATTGAAGTGGATTATCGCAATACATTGCGTGAAAAAGGAACGATTAAATACTTAGGTGGTAAACAACAGCTGATTTATGAAGGAGCTTTTGATGATATCCATATGGCTATGCAAATGCATGTGGAAACAGCGGACACACCTACGGGAGAAATGAACTTAGGTAGTACCTCCAATGGATTTGTGGCAAAACTGATTGAATACCATGGTAAAATTGCCCATGCAGCGGCATCTCCTCATGAAGGGATTAACGCATTAAATGCAGCTTTGATGGGGGTGATGGGAGTACATGCTATTCGTGAGACTTTCAAAGAGAGCGATTATTTCCGGTTCCATCCTATCATTAATCAAGGGGGAACCTTGGTCAACTGTGTACCAGATTATGTGCAAGTTGAAAGCTATGTGCGTGCTTCTAATGTACAAGCTATTGTGGATGGGAATCAACGTGTCAATCGTGCCTTGAAAGCTGGCGGAGATGCAGTGGGGGCTACTTGTGTGATTCATGATCTACCGGGCTATTTACCGATGCGTGATAATCCAGATATGAACAGTTTATTGCGGTCTAACTCAGAACCGCTATTTGGTACAGACAATGTACGTCAACGGGTGCATATGACAGCAAGTACTGACATGGGCGATGTATCCCATTTAATGCCTGTTATCCACCCTTGGGTGGGATGTATTGAAGGGGTGCTCCATAGTGCGGAATATAATATTACCGTACCAGATGTAGCCTATATTAAAACGGCTCAAGCCTTAGCCATGACTATTGTTGATTTATTATATGATGAGGCACAGGTTGCGGAAGAAATTTTAGAAAACTTTGAAGCTCCTTTAACAAAAGAAACGTATATTGAATTGTTAGATTCTATTGCCAGTGGAAAATAGTAAAAATTCTCATATCTAAAATAGTCGATGTATGATATACTATATACAAAGAATAAAGATTATCCATTGGTTTAGAAAGGATGACGTAAATGAAACAATATGATGTAATCGTAATTGGTACTGGTGGTGCTAGCTTAGTAGCTGATGCAGCATTAAAAGCAGGCAAACGTGTAGCTGTTATTGAAAAAACAGGCTTTGGTGGCACTTGTTTAACACGTGGCTGTATTCCAACAAAAGTAATGGTTACTGCAGCGGATGTGGTACATGAAAGCCATGGTTGGAAAAAAATTGGTGTAGAAACTGCCACACCGACTCTTAACTGGGATGTAGTGAGTGAACGGGTTTGGAAAGCTATCAATAAAAGCAAAGGGGTTAAAGAGTTCTATGAAAGCTTTGATAACGCTGATGTATACCATGGAGCAGCTACATTTGTAAGTGATAAAGTATTATATGTAACATTGCAAGATGGTACAAAAACAGAAGAAATTACAGCACCTACTATTATCATTGGTACAGGCGGTCATTCTAAAGTAAATCATGTAGATGGCTTAGAAGAAGCAGGTTATATTACAAGTGAAAAATTCTTTGGCAGTGAATATCCAAAAGTACCATATAAACGACTAGCTGTATTTGGTGGTGGTCCTATTGGTACAGAATTTGCTGGTGTGTTTGCCGCAGCAGGTACGGAAGTGACGTTAATCCAGCGCAATGTGCGTTTATTGCCAAAAGAAGATGAAGCTATTTCTGCTCATATTTTAGAAGAAATGAAAGCCATTGGAGTGAACGTATTAACAGATACTGTATGTGATAATGTACGTGTGGATAATGGTGATAAAGTAATCACTGTGAAAAACCGTACTACAGGTGAAGTATCTGAAATCCGTGTAGATGAAATTTTGGTGGCTACTGGGATTGCTCCGTCTGTAGAAGATTTGCACCTAGAAAATACTCATATTGAGCAATTACCAGGTGGCTGGATTAAAACTAATGAATTTTTAGAAACATCTGTAGAAGGTGTGTATGCATTAGGTGATGTGAATGGTAATGCAGCCTTCCGTCATCGTGCCAACTATGAAGGGGATATTATCTCTCATAATTTATATCGTGCTACATCTCCAACAGACTATCGTTGGGCACGCTATGATTTGATTCCTATGGTGACGTTCACGTATCCAGAAGTAGGTCGTGTCGGTATGACTGAAGCAGAAGCCAAAGAGGATGGTTATGATGTGGGAGTTGGTATTAACCACTATTCTAACTCCGCAAAAGGTATGGCCCTTGGTATCGATAAAGGCGATGTGCATGATGGATTTATTAAGGTAGTAGTAGACAAAGCTACGAATCGTCTATTAGGGGCTCATATCGTGGGACCACAAGCATCGATCTTGTTCCAACCATATGTACATTTAATGAATAGTGGTGAAGTGAAATTAGTTCCTGTTCATGAAGAAATCGGTTCTAATACAACGAAAGAACTACGTGCACAAGGTTTGACAAGGTACTTGGATCCACAATCTGTTATCTCCATTGGCGAGGCTATGGCTCCACACCCAACATTGTCAGAAGTGTCTATGTGGACGCAAGTGTTCTACGAACATAAATGGTAATCTATTAAAAAGATATATAGTAAAAACTGTAGTGATGGGGATACTATCACTACAGTTTTTTTATGCTAATATATGATGATAATTGATATATTGTGCAGTACCTATAAGCAAAATATGTTTAATATGTATAGACTCATACAAGTTATGATATGAAATGATAGTAACGATAGAGGTCTAAGATAGTATAAAGAAATCTACCCTACCTTATTGTATGAGTATATGACATAGGTTATAACTATTTTGAAATCAAAGATTCTCAATTAAAATTATAGTTGATAATAGTTAAATAATAGTATATAATGAGAAAGTAAATGAGAATAAAAAGCTACCTCTGTGATATAGCAGATTAGAATGGGGTAGAATTGTGAGTATATGTTAAATAGATAAAAGAGGTGTAGTATGACAGAAGTATTAATCCGTTTATTTGTAAAAAATAAAGATGAAGTCAAAGATACTAATGTACGCCAACAATATGGGATTATGGCGAGTATCACCGGTATTGTGGTAAATGTGTTAGTTTGTTTAGGGGAATTAATCATTGGTTTTCTTATCGGCTCCATTGCCATGATTAGTGATGCTATCCATAATGTGGCTGATGCAGGGGGATCCTTAGTATCCTTTTTGAGTTTTAAATTATCTGGCCGTAAAGCAGATGCAGAGCATCCATATGGACATGGTCGAATGGAATATCTATTATCCATTGGTTTTTCTATTTTGCTTTTTGTAGTAGCTGCTCAATTAGGTATTGAAGCGGTGGAGCACATTATGAATCCCGAGGTAGTAGAGTTTTCCATATCCGCACTGGCTGTTATGTTAGGGGCTATGGCTTTGAAGATTTGGTTATCCTTCTTTTTGCGTTCCATTGGTAATCGTATTGATTCTCCTATCTTGCGTGCCAATGGGAAAGAAGCTTTATCCGATGTATGGGCGACGGCAGCGATTGCTATTGGCTTATTGTTGGGCGGTATATTCCAATTGAGCGTTGATGGGTATTTAGGCTTAATTGTGGCACTTATCATTGCCAAAGCTGGTTTTGAAGTGCTGAAAGAAGCGACAGATCGTTTATTAGGATTTGAACCTACTGCAGAACGTGTACAAGAGATTATTAATTTTGTAGAATCTAAGGCTGGTATTTTAGGAACTCATGATTTAATGATTCATGATTATGGTCCAGGCCACGAGTATGCTTCTATCCACGTAGAAGTAGATGCGAAACAAGATGCGATGACCATCCATAATATGATTGATCGTGTAGAACGACAAGCTTTGAAAGAATTACAGTTAAAATTGACCATTCATATGGATCCAATCGTTGTCAATGAGCAAACCCTAGCTTTGCAACAACGTTTAGTGGCAGTGATTCAAGCCTATGATGACAGTTTTTCTTTATACGATATTCGAATTGATATGGAACATAGAAAGATTAGTTTTGACGTACAAGTACCGCATGATGTGAAATATACGAAAGAGGAACTTTCACAAAAATTAAGCCTATTAGTAGAAGCGGTACTGCCAACATTCGTAGTGAAACCGAATGTAGTACACGGATACACTGGGGTATAAGAGGAAGCATATTATTCAGTTTGCTTTATAATATAAGTGATGACAGAAATAAGAAAGGACTGGTACAGATTGTACCAGTCCTTATTAGCCTTGTTAGGGCTTACTTTCATAAGCCATATGTAATTATAAATTCTATTGGGCATCCCATACCAAAGAACAAATAGACCTTTCAAACAGTATGTGTGAAGTATACGTTTATACTTTGTCCGTTGGGTAGCCATGACGCGCATAATCTACAGCTGCTGTAAATAAGATATCTGTAGAAGAGTTTAATGCTGTTTCGGTGGAGTCTTGAATCACGCCGATGATGAATCCAACACCAACCACTTGCATAGCTACATCATTGGAAATACCGAATAGGGAACAAGCTAATGGAATCAATAAGAGTGAACCACCAGCTACACCGGAGGCACCGCAAGCGGAGATGGTAGCGATAATGCTAAGTAAGATTGCTGTCGCTAGATCTACTTGAATACCCAATGTAGATACAGCTGCCAATGCCATAACAGTGATGGTAATAGCTGCACCGCCCATGTTGATAGTAGCGCCTAATGGAATGGAAATGGAATAGGTATCAGGTGTAATGCCTAAACGTTTTGCTAAATCCATGTTAACTGGAATGTTCGCAGCGGAACTACGAGTGAAGAAGGCTGTCACACCAGATTCACGAAGGCAGCGGAATACCAATGGATATGGATTGCGTTTCATGACGATAGCTACGATCAATGGATTGATGATGAGTGCTACTGCAAACATACATCCTAATAGGACTAATAGCAATTTACCGTAAGTCAGTAAAGCGCCTAATCCATTTTCACCGATAGATTGAGCTACCAAGCCCATGATACCAAGAGGAGCAAATTTAATAATCCATTGTACAGCCAATGTAATCGCATCAGAGATGGAAGCCATCACATCTTTCGTTTCATTTGCTGCATGACGAAGAGCAAAACCAAATAATAAAGCCCAACCAAGAATGCCAATATAGTTACCACTTAAAATGGCTTTCACAGGATTTTCAACAATATTAGTTAATAAAGTAGAAAGTACTGCAGTAATGCCACTAGGAGGTGCTGTATCAGCTGGAGACGCTGTTAATAGCAAAGTCGTAGGGAATAAGAAACTACCTGCTACGGCGATAGCTGCAGATGCAAATGTGCCGATTAAGTACAATACGATGATGGAACGCATGCCAGTTTTTTGACCGGAACGATGACGACTGACTGCTGCGATGACTAAGAAAAATACTAATATAGGTGCTACACCTTTTAATGCACCTACGAAGATGGTACCTAATAAAGATAACTTCACAGCATTTTCTGGAGACCATACGGCAATACCAGTGCCGATTAAGAGACCTACGCAGATTTGCTGGATGAGGCTAAATCTATTGATGAATTGAAATAATGCCCTCATAGAAAACTCCTTATACTTATAAATACTTAAAATCGAGTACAAATATCTACTCATAAAAGACATAAAGACATTATAAACGGAATATATACTTTTGGCAAGAGAAAAAAATCACAAATTATGGAATATCCTCATCCATTCGTGTATAATGAATAGCAGTATAAATAACTGGAGGTATATTGTGGAATTTAAAACACATGAAGATAAAAAAGCTTACGTGCAAGATGTATTCTCTCATATTGCGAAGCATTATGATGTGATGAATACATTATTGAGTTTTAACCAAGATGCACGGTGGCGTAGATTTGCTATAGCACAATTAGAATTAACGGAAGGTATGCAACTAGCAGATATTGCTTGTGGTACTTGTATGTTAACAAAAACAGCATTACAAGAAATTCCGTCTTTACATGTGGAAGGACTTGATTTTAGTCCTGAAATGTTAGCGGTGGGGCAAAATCGATTAGAGAAAGAAGGATATACAGATCGAGTGACCTTGACCCAAGGGGATGCAATGGATTTACCTTATGATAGCAATACCTTTGATGGTGCTGTATCTGGTTTTGCTTTGCGCAATGTGCCAAGCATTGAACAAACGATTCGTGAAATGAAACGTGTTGTTAAACCGGGAGGCAAAGTAGTGACTTTGGAATTGGCAAAGCCTACTATGTTTGGGTTTAAACAAGCCTATTATATATACTTTGAAAAGATTCTGCCTGTGTTGGGGAAATTGAGCCGAGATCAATCATCCTATGCATGGCTGCCAGAATCATTGCGCCGTTATGTGGGGCAAGAAGGTGTTCTTCAAATTTTTAAAGATGTGGGACTACAAGATGCTAAGTATTTTGAACTTACAGGTGGCATTGTAGCAGTCCATGTGGGCACCGTACCAGAAGAATAGAAAAAAGCTGTCATACACAACGAGGTGATGACAGCTTTTTATTTGTTTTATTCGTGGCCAAAGCGATTTGGACTTTTTAATGTTTCTTCGTAGATGTGGTTCACGATCTTCCAATTCACAATGGTGAAGAAGGTATCAATATAGGTTTGACGGTTAGATGAGGAATACATGTAATCCCACATATTGATACCTAAAATGGCAGTTTGCATATCCATAATTGGATTGTTTTGTTCTTTTGTGGAAGTAATAGAAAGGGTATTGTCTGGGTTGATCACAAGCCAAGTCCAACCATTACCAACATGGGCGTGAGCCTCCTTCGTAAACTGCTGTTGGAATGTTTCCAAGGACCCAAAAGAGCGGTTGATAGCATCTTTGATTGGTCCGTTGATGGTACTTGTATTAGGGCTTGTCAACGTGTGCAAAAATAAGGTTAGATTCTTATAGGCTCCACCATAACACTGAATGTCTTGTCGAATTTCTTGTGGTACATGGCTTAGGCCTCCTAACAGACAGTCAATATGACCAAAGCGAAGGTCAGGACACTCTTCAACTAGTTCATTAAGTGAAGATATGGCATGGCTGTATACCTGGGTATACAAAAATGTGAGTGTTTCTCTGCTGATAATCGGTTCTAAGGCATGGTCAGGGTAAGGCAGTGCTTCTAATTCAAAATACTTCATGGTCACCTCCACAGTAAAACGATAATGATAGATATTATCATAGTTACTCTTATGGTACTTGATGGATTGATAAAAGTCAAGACATATACTTTGATGGATAGAATATAATAGACTAAATGAATATACAATTGCTCATTGAATAAAAGAGGTACAATCTGTATAATAGGGATATAGAATGAAATACTGAAAGGAGCTTTTATATGAAAAAACAAAGTAAACGTTGGATAGCAGGAGCTGCCATATTAGGTGTTATTGCATTGGGGCAAACTGCGTATGCAGCACAAGACCCATTGATGTTGCCAGCACAAGAAGGGGTAGCTGTGATAGCTGATATGCAATCTGGTGTTTCTGTACAAAGTCCAAATTGGGAAGTAAAACAAGTAGTCAATACATTTGCAAACTATGGACAAGCACATAGTAAACAATTATTTGAATTACAAACAAACCAAGTTGTTTCTGCTGGCCAGTTGGATGTAAAGAATGCTCTTTATTATATGAATGTACGTAAAAACTTTTATATCGATAGCCATCGCTGGAAACAAGATAGCTATGGCACAACAGTATTGAATAGCCTATATATGGATTATCAAAACTATTTAAATGGACATCGCTTTGTAGCTGGTGATCAAGTGGAAACTTATAAAGCTGAGTTTTTAGGCATATTAGCACGTCACGCTGAAAAAGTACAAAATGATGAATTGCGCACATATATGAATGAGATGGTTATTTTCGGCTTAGAACAAGCTATGAAAGACCATAATCCAACTGTAAAAGGATATAAAGCTAAATAAGATATAGCCTACTCTTGATGAGTAGGCTATCTTTTTGACAAATTATATAAGTTATGATTTAATATAAAAGTATTATAATTAGCATAACTTCTTAATAAAATGTATTGAAGAATGGAGAAATGGCATGAGTGAAAGTGCTAAACAGGTGCATCCTGTTGATGAAATCTTACCCCTACCTAAGTTGTTTTCCTATGGTTTACAACATGTATTGGCTATGTATGCAGGGGCTGTAGCCGTTCCTATCATTCTGGCGAATGCCTTAGGTTTATCTACTCCAGATTTGATTCGCCTCATAAATGCTGACCTATTTGCTTGTGGTATTGCTACGTTGATTCAAACCATAGGGATAGGACCAGTGGGTGCGCGAATTCCGATGATTCAAGGAGTTACCTTTGCCTCTGTAGCACCAATGATTATTATAGGAACAGAACATGGCTTACCAGCTGTGTATGGAGCTATTATAGTGGCGGGGATATTTACTTTTTTCATCGCTCCTTATTTTAGTAGACTCATTCGATTATTTCCTACAGTGGTAACGGGGACCATCGTTACGATTATCGGCATTAGTTTGATGCCTGTAGCGATTATGTGGATTGCCGGCGTATCTCCAGCAGATCCTAATTACGCAAGTTCCACAAATTTATGGTTTGCAGGATTAACATTGCTCATTGTAGTCTTAGTAAATCGTTTTACTACAGGATTTTTAAGTAATTTGTCAGTTCTTATTGGCTTATTAGGTGGTACTATGATTGCGTATGCCTTAGGAGAAGTGAATTTTATTGAGGTGACTCAGGCAGATTGGTTAGGCTTAGTGACACCACTTGCATTCGGTATGCCTACCTTCGATGTAAGCTCCATTATCGCTATGCTTGTAGTTATGTCTGTATGTATGGTAGAGACTACAGGAGATGCCATTGCCATAGGTGAAATTGTAGATAAAAAAGTGGATAAGAAAACATTAAGTTCTTGTTTACAAGCGGATGGATTATCTACATGCATAGGTGGTTTTTTAAATAGTTTTCCTTATACAGCTTTTGCTCAAAATATTGGATTAATTGCAGTGACTAATGTGAAAAGCCGTTTCGTAGTAGCTACATCTGGTATGATTTTGATGGTCTTAGGACTGTTTCCTAAATTAGCAGCCGTAGTGGCATCCATTCCTAGCCCAGTGCTTGGAGGTGCAGGGATTGCCATGTTTGGCATGATTATTGCTAGCGGCATTCGCTCTTTGGGAAAGGTAGATTACGAAAATAATCATAATTTGATGATTGTAGCATTGAGTATTGGTGTGGCTATGATTCCTATTGGAGCTCCACAGTTTTATCATAACTTTCCACCAGCTGCGAAGATTATTTTTGAAAGTGGTATTACCTTTGGCAGTATTCTAGCGGTCGTATTAAATATGGTTTTTAATGGTTTAGGTCAGAGGGATATAAAAAAATAATTAGTTTAAAGAATATAAAATAAAGAGTACGTCTTTAGAAATGCAAACATATGGATTGCTTTCTGGAAGGGCGTGCTTTTTGTTATAGATTTACTATACAAACGTGATATAATAGAAACTATATAGGTAATTTTAAATATAATAATCTAAGGAGATATAATGGACGCAAAAATTATTGCTATTTCAATTAGCAGAGCAAAAGGACAAAAGAAAACAAACATCCCTGAAGCGGAGTTAGTAGTAAATCATGGTATTGAAGGAGATGCTCATGCAGGCCCATGGCATCGTCAATTGAGCTTGCTTGGTATTGAAAGTATCGAATTAATGCGTAAAAGCGGTGCTGATGTGAACCCTGGTGATTTTGCAGAAAATATTACTGTAGAAGGCTTGACTTTATTTCAATTGCCAGTGGGTACTAAATTAGCCTTAGGTAAGACTATCGTAGAGGTTACACAAATCGGCAAAGAGTGTCATCAAGGTTGTGAAATTATGCAACAAGTAGGAAGTTGCATTATGCCTACGCAAGGGATATTTGGCCGTGTGCTAGAAGGCGGAAAGATTCAAGTAGGTGATGCAGTACGTATTGTTGAGGAGCCAGTCAATGCGTGATAGCCAAGGGCGTGTCATTGAGTATGCACGTATCTCCTTAACGGAAGCGTGTAATTTTTGTTGTGCCTATTGTCGGCCTCAGGAGATTACAGAAGCTATGGCGCCTGTGTTGCCGCCAAGCTTTTGGTTGCCTTTGTTAGAGGCATTGCACTTAGGAGGCATCAAAGCTTTGCGCTTAACTGGGGGAGAACCATTATTGTATCCACATTTATATGAGTTGTTAGAGCGTATACAAGAGAGCCAATGGTTTTCCGATATTTCTATGACTACCAATGGTAGTCTATTAGAAACTCAGGCGAAACGTTTATTTACAGCAGGGGTACAGCGATTAAATATTAGTTTAGACTCTGTGGAAGAAGAGGGTTTTGCCAAAGCTGTAGGTCGCAATGGACAATTAGCTGGTGTGCTTCGTGGTATAGAAGCTGCAAAAACTGCAGGCTTTCAAAACATAAAGATTAATACTGTAGTGCAAGCGCCATTTTCTGACAAAGAAGTGGAAACCTTGTTGCATTATGGAAAAGAGTGGGATGTGGTCTGGCGATTTATTGAATATATGCCATTCCAAGGGAAACAAAGTCATGTGCCAACCTTTGGAGAGTGGAAGGAGCAGATTGAACGCATTGTGGGATCTGAGTTAACTCCAGTCACAGACCGATTGGGATTTGGACCAGCTCAATACTTCCAATTGCCAGATGGACAACGAATTGGCTTTATTTTTCCTTTGTCCAATCAATATTGTTCTTCTTGCAATCGGATTCGTTTCACTGCAGATGGATCGCTACGCTTATGTTTGTTGCGTGATGAAGATTTAGACTTGCGTGGACTTATACAAAATGGCGGTACACCACAAACTATATTGCATTGCATTGAAGAGGCATTACAAGGTCGATACGCGAGTCATGATGGAAATTCCATTGAAAAAGTGGAACGTCCTATGTGGCGTATCGGAGGTTAGGAGTTATGATGAAAGTAGAATCTTTTGGACACTTACAAACAGGCCAAGAGGCTCATGTATATACAATAGAAAATGAAGTACTACGAGTACAAATCAGTAATTATGGTGCCACCATTGTCGCTGTCTATGATAAAGTGTTGCAGCGCCATTTAGCATTGGGTTATGATTCTGCACAAGACTATGAAACAAAGCATGGACAACTGGGTGCTACCGTAGGCCGTGTGGCGAATCGTATTGCCAATGCAGCCTATACGTGGAATGGTACAGTTCATCAATTAACAGCTAACAATGGACCCAACTTATTGCATAGTGGGAAAGGAAATATTGGGCATCGTCTATGGGATGCAGTGGAGGAAAATTGTTCTGATACAGTGGTACATCTCTCTCATTCTATTACTTCTGAAGAAGATGGATTTCCAGGTGATTTCTATGTAGAAGCGGTATTCAGATTGGTAGAGCAGACGTTAGTAGTCACGTATGTGTACACAACCTCTGAAGATTCCTTTGTGAACTTAACGAATCATGTATACTTTAATCTGCATGGAGAAGGTGACTTATCGAACCATGTATTAGAATTAGGAGCCCATCAGTATATGCCATTTGGAGACCATCAAATCCCGCAATTGGAACCAGCATCAGTGGATGGAACACCATTTGATTTTAGAAATGGTATGGATCTACAAAAGGCATTGGACTATTATGCTGATGCCCTAAGTCAATATAAGGGATATGACCATGATTTTGTAACGGCTCCAGTAGAGGGAAGTAAAACAGTAGATTCTGTTGTGCCTTTTGCGGTGTTACAAGGTAAGGATGTGACAGCGGTATTCCATACAGATGCGCCACACTTTCAGGTATATACAGGAAATTGGTTGGACGAAGATGGCCGAGAACGTCATTATGGCAGTCATGCAGGCATTGCCATTGAGCCACAATTTGTGCCGAATGATATCAATATGAATGGTGAAAGCAAGACTAAAGCAGATACAGTCTATGAAAGAACAATTGCCTATTCATTCTATCATCGATAGGCGTATTTAATAGTAAGGAGACAAGGGTCGAATGAAATCATTTATTTACCATAACCCAACCAAAATAGTGTTTGGCAAAGACTGTGTGAAGGAATCACTAGCAGCTGAATTAAGTCACTACGGAACACGAGTGCTACTTACTTATGGTGGAGGTAGTATTAAAAAGAATGGTATTTATCATACGGTAAAAGAAGCCTTACAACAAGCAGGTAAGGAAGTGTTTGAGTTAAGTGGGATTATGTCAAATCCACGAACTACGAAAGTGCGTGAAGGTATTGCTTTATGCAAAGAACATAATATTGATTTTATTCTAGCCGTCGGCGGTGGTTCTGTTATTGATTGCACGAAATTTATTGCAGGTGGTGCTACCTTACCAGATACGGTTGACTTTTGGCAAACTTTCTTTTTAGACCATCAGCCTGTGATGGAGGCATTGCCATTTGGTGTAGTATTAACTATGGCCGCTACTGGCAGTGAAATGAATAATGGTGGTGTTATTACAGATTGGGAAACACAGAAAAAATTAAGCGGTTATGGACCGGCTTTGTTTCCACAATTTTCTATGTTAGACCCTACCTATACCTACACGTTACCGCGAAAGCAAGTTGCCTATGGCATCGTAGATATGTTGTCCCATTTATTGGAACAATATGTATCTACACCTGATGATGATAATGTGACAGATTCTGCCATTGAGGGAATTTTTAAAAATATCGTGCGCAATGGCAGGAAATCCATGGAACATTTAGAAGATTATGAAGCTCGTTCTAACATTATGTGGGGTGCTACCTTAGCCTTGAATCGTTCCTTAGGATTAGGCAAAGATCAAGACTGGATGACGCATGCTTTAGAGCACGCCCTGTCAGCTTTTTATGATATTCCTCATGGCGCAGGTCTGGCGATTATGCATCCAGCGTATTTGCGTTGGATTTTGCCCAATGCTACAGCGCGGTTGATGCGTTTTGCTAAGGAAGTGTGGGGCATTGAACAAGGCACTATGAGTGATACAGACTATGCATTAGCTGGTATCGAAGCCTTAGAAGCATATTTCAAAGAAATAGGCGCGCCATCTACTTTGGAAGAAGTAGGGATTCCAAAAGAATCTTTACCGGATATTGCGGATAGTTGTGTTCGTTATCCTACAGCATATAGTAATCTTACACCTAAGGATGCGTTAGCTATCTATGAAAGTGTTTATAAAAAATAGGGTAAACTCCATGTGTGTCGTACAAGTATAGGCTTTCACATTGACATTTACAAGAGAAGTCAGTATAATTATAGCTATTGTTAATAAGAAATTTAAGTAACTTTTTCATAAGGGAGGCAGTGTCATGTGGCACTGTTTTCTGTATATGAGGAATAGAAATGGAGAGACATACATGGCAGAGGTAAAAGAAACCTTACTTACAGCCGAAGGGTTGAAGAAGCTGGAAGAAGAATTAAATTATTATAAATCTGTACGTCGAATCGAAGTGGCAGAGCGTATTAAAATTGCTATTTCCTACGGTGATATTTCAGAGAACTCTGAATATGATGATGCGAAAAATGAACAAGCTTTCATCGAAGGTCACATTATTGAATTAGAAAATAAAATTAATACTGCTAAAATCATTGATGAAAATGTAAAAGGCGATACAGTGACAGTAGGTAGTAAAGTAACTTTGTTAGATGAAGAGTTTAATGAAGAATTAGACTACACTATTGTAGGTTCTTCTGAAGCAGATCCTTTCAACAATCGTATTTCTAATGAATCCCCGGTAGGCGTGGCGATTTTAGGAAAAGTGAAAGGTGACAAAGTAGAAGTGAATACACCAGATGGTATGGTGAGTTTCAAAATATTAAGCATTCAATAAGGGTAAAGAAGTATAAGGAGGCCCCTCATGAGCGAAGAAAAACATGTGCCAGAACAATTGGATTTAAACGATCAAATGTTGGTACGCCGCGAAAAGTTGGCGCAATATGAAGAGGATAATATCTATCCATTTGGACAACGATTTGTTGTTCAACATAAGGCACTCCAAATTAAGGATGAATTCCGTGATTTTGATGGTCAACCAGTTGTGATTGCTGGCCGATTGATGACAATTCGTTCTCATGGTAAAACAGCCTTCGCTAATTTGCGTGATTTATCTGGCGATATTCAAGTATACTTCCGTAAAGATGTTATGGGAGAAGAAGATTACAAATATGTAAAAATGCTTGATATGGGCGATATTGTAGGTATCGAGGGCCATGTGTTTAAAACACAAAAAGGCGAAATTACAGTGAAAGTCAATAAATTGACTTTATTGTCTAAATCCCTTCGTCCATTACCAGAAAAATGGCATGGTTTGAAAGATACAGAACTTCGCTATCGCCAACGCTATGTGGATTTAATTGTAAATCCAAGCGTTCGTGATACATTTGTAAAACGTACGAAAATCGTAGCGAAAATTAGAGAGTATTTAAACAGCAAGCAATTCATGGAAGTAGAAACTCCTATGATGCATGCTATTCCGGGCGGTGCGGCAGCACGCCCATTCATTACGCATCATAATGCCTTAGACATTGATATCTATATGCGTATTTCCCCTGAATTATACTTAAAACGTTTGATCGTTGGCGGTTTAGAGCGCGTATATGAAATTAACCGTTCTTTCCGTAATGAAGGCGTATCTATTCGTCATAATCCAGAATTTACTATGATGGAATCCTACCAGGCCTATGGTAACTTTGAAGATGCTATTGCATTGACAGAAGGGGTTGTTTCCTACTGTGCACAAGAAGTACTTGGTACAACAAAAATTAACTACCAAGGCATGGATATTGATTTGACTCCACCATGGAATCGCATCACTATGCAAGAAGGTATTAAACAATACACTGGGGAAGACTTTGATGCTATTGAAACCTTGAGTGAAGCACGTGCAATTGCAGATCGCTTAAATGTAGAATATGGTGAAGCCGATGGTATTGGTAAAATCATGAATTTGTGTTTTGAAGAATATGTAGAAGAAAACTTGATGCAACCAACTGTAGTATATGGACATCCAGTTGAAATTTCCCCACTAGCAAAACAAAATCGTGAGAAACCATTGACTACAGAACGTTTTGAAATCTTTATTTATGGTCGTGAATTGGCAAATGGCTATTCCGAGTTAAATGACCCAATCGATCAAAAACAACGTTTTGAAAATCAATTAAAAGAACGTGAAGCGGGTGATGATGAAGCCCATCGTATGGATGAAGACTTTGTCACAGCTTTGGAATACGGTTTGCCGCCAACTGCAGGTTTGGGTATCGGTATCGACCGTCTAGTCATGTTCTTAACGGACTCTGCATCCATTCGTGATGTATTGTTATTCCCTCTCATGAAACCAGAAGCGGTGAAAGTAGAAGAGGAAGAAACAGCAGAAGAATAATATATGTATACGCACAGGATGTTGTGAGGTGCGTAGATGGACAGCGACTAAACAGAAATGAGTTTGGTCGCTGTTTTGTTATCCTTTCAGAGATGGAGAAAGGGTAAGGGGAAATTGCCCAAGTAAATGCCTATTAAGGTAGAAAAGTAATAGCAAATGTGCTAATATTAAAGGTAGATTAATTAAGTACTTAAATGAATTCTATGAGGTCATGATTATGTTGGATTTAAAATTTGTCCGTGAGAATATTGAAACGGTACAAGAAAACTTAGATCGTCGTCATACAACAGGCGACCTAGCTAGCTTTGTGAAGTTCTACGATGAAAGACGCGCTATCATCCAAGAAGTAGAACAATTGAAAGCAGTGCGTAATGCAGTAACGGCAGAAATCAGCCAATTAAAACGCAATAAAGAAAATGCAGATGATAAAATTGCAGAAATGCAACGTGTAGGTGATGAAATCGGTGCATTGGATACTAAATTGCGTGACGTGGAAACAGAATTACAACAAGTGGCTTTGATGTTACCTAATATGTGTGATGCTTCTGTACCAGTAGGGGCTGATGAAAACGAAAATATCGAACAACGCCGTTGGGGTACGCCTCGCTCTTTTGACTTTGACGTAAAAGCGCATTGGGACCTAGGAGAATCCTTAGGAATTTTAGATTTTGAAAGAGCTGCTAAAGAAAGTGGTGCTCGTTTCACTATTTACAAAGGGATTGGTGCACGATTAGAACGTGCATTGATTAACTTTATGTTAGATATGCATGGTAGTGCTGGCTTCACAGAGATGATGACGCCTTACATTGTCACTCGTGAAACTTTGACGAATACAGGTCAGTTGCCAAAATTTGCTGAAGATATGTATAAAGTGGAAGGGGAAAATTACTTCCTCATTCCGACCGCAGAAGTTACATTGACAAACTATCATGCCAATGAAATTTTGTCAGCTGATGAATTGCCTAAATATTATACAGCATTTACAGCTTGTTTCCGTGCCGAAGCAGGGTCTGCTGGCCGTGATACACGTGGCTTAATCCGCCAGCATCAATTTAATAAAGTAGAATTAGTGAAATTTGCAAAACCAGAAGAATCTTTTGCAGAATTAGAAACGTTAACAGCGCAAGCAGAAAGTATTTTGCAAGTGTTAGAATTACCACATCGTGTTATTACATTGTGCACAGGTGATATGGGATTCGGTTCTGCTAAAACGTACGATATCGAAGTTTGGATGCCGAGCCAAGGCGTATATCGTGAAATTTCTTCTTGCTCCAACATGACGGATTTCCAAGCACGTCGTGGTAATATTAAATTCCGTCGTGAACAAAAAGGTAAACCAGAATTTGTACATACATTAAATGGATCTGGTTTGGCTGTAGGTCGTACAGTGGCTGCGATTTTGGAAAACAATCAAGAAGCAGATGGATCTGTACGTATTCCGACAGCGCTTCAACCATATATGGGTGGTTTAACTCATATTCATCCAGAGGCTTAGAAAGGAGTCCGCTATGAAATTCTTCATTGATACAGCTAATTTTGATGACATTAAAGCAGCCTATGAAATGGGCTTTATTGCAGGGGTAACAACAAATCCATCCTTAATCGTGAAAGAAAAACGTGACTTACACGAAGTGATTCAACAAATTGCTGATCTTGTAGAGGGACCAGTGAGCGCAGAAGTTATTGCTACGACAGCACCAGAAATGGTGAAAGAAGCCCGTGAATTAATTAAGTTGGGTGACAATGTAGTGATTAAAGTGCCAATGACAGCAGAGGGGTTAAAAGCAGTAGCTGTGCTTTCTAAAGAGGGAATTAAAACGAATGTAACATTAATTTTCTCCGCTAACCAAGCTTTGTTGGCAGCCCGTGCAGGTGCTACCTATGTAAGCCCTTTCGTTGGTCGAGTAGATGATATTTCTATGGACGGAATCCAATTAATCGAAGATATTGCTGAAATTTTTATGATTCATAATATTTCAACAGAAATCATTGCGGCTAGCGTTCGTACGCCTATGCATATGACACAATGTGCCAAAGCAGGTGCACATATTGCTACAGTACCGTTTAATGTGTTACAACAATCTTTAAAACATCCATTAACAGATGCAGGATTAGAACGTTTTCTAGCGGACTGGGAAGCAGCCAATAAATAGTAGACACAAGTGGGAGGGTCAAAATGGATCGCACATTAGCCTTAGAGTTTGTTCGTGTTACAGAAGCAGCGGCATTAAAAAGTGGTCGTTTATGTGGTCGTGGAGCCAAAGATGCAGCGGATCAATTAGCTGTTGATGGCATGCGACAAACCTTCGATACAGTGCCAATTTCTGGTACTGTTGTGATTGGAGAAGGTGAAATTGATGAAGCACCAATGTTATATATTGGTGAACGTGTTGGGGCAGGCGGAGAAGAAGTAGATATCGCCGTAGACCCTATTGAAGGCACGAATCTAATTGCAAAAGGTCAAAATGGTGCCATTGCTGTATTGGCCATTGCACCAAAAGGCGGTTTATTGCATGCTCCAGATATGTATATGGAAAAATTGTGTGTAGGACCACGCGCCAAAGGTGTGATCGACTTGAATGAATCCATGACTGAAAACTTGCGCCGTGTAGCTGCAAAAATGGAACGTGCTATCGATGATTTAACAGTTGTTATGTTGGATCGTGAACGTCACCAAGGGTTGATGGATGAATGTCGTGCTGTCGGAGCTCGTATTCGTTTGATTACAGATGGTGATGTAAATCCAGCTATGGAATGTGGTTTAGAAGGCTCTGGTATTCATATGGTTGTAGGTACTGGCGGAGCTCCAGAAGGGGTATTGGCAGCGGCTGCTTTAAAATGTACAGGTGGGGATATGCAAGCTCGTTTAAAACCAGCTACAGATGAAGAAATTCGTCGTTGTCATGAAATGGGTATTACTGACCTTAACAAAGTATTGACCATCGATGATTTAGTAAGTGGTGATGATGTTATCTTCTCTGCCACAGCCATTACAGAAGGCAATGTATTATCTTCTATTAAATATTTCCCTGGTGGTGCTCGTACTCACTCCGTAGTGATGCGCTATAAAACGGGAACCGTTCGTTTTGTAGATACTATCCATCGATTGGATAAAAAATTATCTATGAAAGTAAAATAAATAGAATACACATAACTGTTATAGAAAGGACCGTCTAAAGGCGGTCTTTTTCTTGCGTATAGAGGAAAGATTTAGTATACTAGAGTATGAATGTTTGTCAGTCAAAACATGTTTGAAAGGTGATAGGGTATCACCGTTAAACGATAACTATAAATAAGATTAGGAGGAATTCAGTTGGAAAAGCTTATTATTCAAGGAGGTACACCTTTAGAAGGTCGTATTCGAGTAAGTAGTGCAAAAAATGCGGTACTACCAATTATTGCAGCGACTTTATTGGCGTCTACTCCAAGCACCCTGCTTGAAATTCCAGATTTGGAAGATGTTCATACTATTTGTGATGTGATTGCATCCCTTGGTGTGAAAGTAACAAAAGATGGAGAAAATATTACCTTTGATGCGTCTACAATTTCTGCTACTGAGGCGCCTTATGATCTAGTGCGTCGTATGCGTGCTTCCTTTTTAGTGATGGGACCTTTATTGGCGCGCAAAGGAGAAGCTCGTATTGCCTTACCAGGTGGTTGTGCGATTGGTAGTCGTCCAATCGATTTGCATTTAAAAGCTTTTGAAGCACTAGGTGCGACTATCACTATGGGAGAAGGTTTTGTAGAAGCAAAGGCTCCAGAAGGATTAAAAGGTAATTTAATTTATTTAGACTTCCCAAGTGTGGGGGCCACTGAAAATGTAATTATGGCAGCAACCTTTGCAGAAGGCAAAACAATCATTGAAAATGCTGCAGAAGAACCAGAAATTGTTGATTTAGCTACATTCTTAAATAGTATGGGTGCTAATATTCGCGGTGCTGGTACGGATGTGATTCGTATTGAAGGCGTCAAAGAATTAAAAGGTGCTGTGCATACAGTGATTCCAGACCGCATTGAAGCGGGTACCTATTTAATTGCTGCAGCTATGGCTGGTGGCGACGTATATGTAGAAAATGCCCTTTCAGAGCATTTAAAGCCTGTGGTAGCTAAGTTAAAAGAAGCTGGTGTTACAGTAGAAGAAGATATTGATGGTATTCGTGTTATCAGTAATGGACAGTTGAAAGCAACATCTATTAAAACCTTGCCATACCCTGGATTCCCTACAGATATGCAGGCTCAATTTATGGCTATGACGACGATTGCCAAAGGTACAAGTACTGTGATGGAAACAGTCTTTGAAAATCGTTTTATGCATGTGGATGAGTTGAAAAAAATGGGTGCTTCCATTGAGGTAGATGATCGTAAAGCTATCGTAACCGGTGTTGAACAATTGGTAGGTGCTGAAGTAGAAGCGACTGATTTACGTTGTGGTGCGGCTCTTGTGTGCGCAGGCTTAGCTGCTTCTGGGGTGACCAAAGTGGGGCAATTGACTCATATTGATCGTGGCTATGATAATTTAGTTACAAAATTAAAAGGAATAGGTGCTAACATTGTTCGGGTGGACGAGTAAGCCAAAACAGCCTCAAACTAGAGAGGATAGACGGAAACAACGTCGTGTACGTAGAAAACCAATAGGAACGACTACCAAGCAAACGTCCTTTAAGCGAGAAAGTCGCTCCCTATCATTTCTTGAAAAAATGAGCCTTTTATGGACTACTGATATTGGTATCGATTTGGGTACCACTAATGTAGTGATGTATGTCAAAGGCCGAGGTATAGTTTTAGATGAGCCAGGATTTGTGGCTTGTGATACAAAGACTAGAGAAGTGATTGCCGTAGGTCATGAAGCGCGAGCTATTTTAGGTAGGACGCCAGAGGGCATTGAAGTGATTCAGCCCTTAAAAGGGGGCGTTATTGCCGATTATGATACAACCGCTTATATGTTGCGTTACTTTATTCGTCGTGTCATGCCTGTATCTGGGCTAATTCGATCCCGTATGATTGCTTGTGTTCCCTCCAGTATTACACCCGTGGAAAAGCGGGCTGTTTTAGAAGTGCTCTTACAAGCAGGGGCTCGTAAAATAGTGCTTATGGAAGAACCCCTAGCAGCGGCTATTGGAACTGGCTTAGATAAGGCTGAACAAGTGGGAGCCATGGTGGTCGATATAGGCGGTGGTACCACAGATATTGCTGTCATTTGTGATTCTGGCGTGGTAGTCAGTGAGAGTTTACGCATCGGTAGCGATACCTTTGATGAAGCGTTACTACAATACATGAAGCGGAAGAAAAAGCTTCTTATAGGTCCCTTGACAGCAGAAGATCTAAAAATTGAAGTGGGTACCGTAGATCCAAGATCTGGAGAGGAACGTGCTATCGTTAGAGGTCGGCACAGTGTGACAGGATTACCGCGTGCTGTGGAAATTACCTCAAAAGATATGAAGTTTGCTTTGGATAGACCTGTGCAAGATATTATTGAAGGGATTATTGGTATTTTAGAAAAAACACCTCCAGAATTATTGGCGCAAATTAATCACCATGGTATTATTTTGACTGGTGGAGGCTCTCAGCTTCGTGGTTTAGACCGAATGATTACAGAAAAAACGGGTCGTCCTGCTTATGTAGTGGAACATCCTAGGTATTCTGTTATCTTGGGCACAGGAAAAGCGCTATCAGAGTTGAATCAATTGCGCGATACCTTGGAAGAACTACGATAAGTGGTACTTGACTTCATGATTTTTTCATATACAAAGTTTATGATAAGGGAAGTAAGATAGTGTATGAAAAGATAGACTATTTTACTAGGAATTGATTGTTCTGACTCTTGAAAATATGATATACTGTACATGGAAGAAAATTGTAGGAGGTGTATATATATGAAAAAAGTTTTTCTATATAGTTTGGGGGCATTGTTAGCAGCATTTTTAGTGACATCTACGGCAGAGGCTGCACCAGTAAATCATGAAACTGTGTTATCTGGTGAAGTCGTATCTGTGGTTAGTGTAGGAACTTCTGTCAAAGAAGGGGACCCATTGCTAACAGTACAAACATTAGGGGGACCTATGGTAGCATCCCGTGCCACTGTGAACGGTGTGGTACAAACAGTCTCTGTGGAGCCAGGTGCTACAGTGGAACGAGGTCAAATTATAACAGTGATCAATAACTAATTATTAATAATCAATAAGAAGAGGCGATATAGATGCAATTACATCGTTTTTGGCGTCGGTACACTAAGGGTGTGCTGGCGCTCTTATTGTGTGGGGCTACTTTTACAAGTGCTCATGCAATAGAATTTATGAAAGTAGAGGATTTACACCGTGGCATGGTAGGTCATGCGGATACAGTAGTACAAGGGGATAAAATTGATTCTTTCAAAGTGGAAGTCCTAGGCGTTATGAAACAACGTGGCCCATCGGGGGATTTGATTTTAGTGAAAGTATCAGGTCCCATCATTGATGCATCGGGGGGGATTGTTCATGGTATGAGTGGTAGCCCCGTATACATTGATGGAAAATTGGTAGGTGCTGTTGCCTATGGCTGGGGATTTACAGACGGTACTTTGGGCATGGTAACACCTATCGATCAAATGGTGAAACTGTGGGATGAGAAATACCAAAAAGATTTACCGAATCCATGGAAAGATACACAATTGATTCCGTTGGGCACACCATTGATGGCAGATGGTTATGATGAAACATCCTTAGCATATTTGGGAACAAAATTTAAGGACTTTGGTTATAAAGGATATGCTACGGCTAGTGACAGCACGGATGATATTGTGAAACCAATGGTGCCTGGTGGCTCTATTGCGGCGTTACTGGTAAAAGGTGATTTGAAGATGGGCGCCGTGGGGACTGTTACCTATGTAGATAAGGATAAAGTAGTTGCCTTTGGACACCCATTTGATAAACGTGGCTCTACAGGTTATTTCATGAATAACTCCAGTATTTTTACAGTAGTAAAAAGTATAGATTCTGGTTTTAAATTGGGGTCCTTAGGGCGAGAAGTAGGTGTTATCACAGAAGATCGCGGGGCAGGTATTGCTGGTACCGTTGGGGTATTTGGAAAAGGTGTTCCTGTGCGTATGCAACTTCGTGATTTAGATCGTGGGGTAGAGCGAAATGCGGCGGTCACGGTTGTGGAATCTTCTAAACTAACGCCGACCTTGGTGGCGACCTCCGTATATAGCCTGCTGAACAAAACGCTAGACCGTGTAGGTGGTGGTACAGCTAAGATCAATATTAAGATTACACCTGTAGATCCTAAATTACCTACCTTAGAACGACGGAATATGGTGTACTCCAGTAGCTCAGTATCTGAAAAATCTATCGATGAATTATTCGATATTGTAGAAAGTTTAATGAATAATGCTTTCAAAGACTATGAAATCCGTGATATTCAAGTAGATGTACAAGTGGAAGAAGCAAAACGTACAGCTACGATCATCGATGCTAGTGCAGACCAAGTCATTGTATCTCCTGGGGACAACATTGTGATTACTGCCAATTTACAAGCCTACCGCGAAGGAAAGATTCAACGAGAAATTATCTTTAAAGTGCCAGAAGATCAAAAGCTAGGAACCTATACACTTGAAGTGCGTGGTGGTGGCGTGATTCCATTGCCATACTTGTTTGAAAAACAAAAATATAATTTGACAGATGAAATTGTAGAGCGATTGAAAGTGCATAAAAACTTTGATGAATATTTCAAAGATCTCAGTGAAGATGATCAGAATAACCAAATTGTAGCAGAGTTTTTAGCCGATGATATCAGTATGGTGGAAGAGTCTGGGGACAAGGCGAAAAAGCAACGCCTAGAAGCAGACGAGGAAGATGTGGACGATGATGAGTTGCCAAATGGAGGCAAACATAAAAAAGGTTTGAAAGCCTCTGATGATGACGAAAAAGAAAACAATGAAGCATCACGAGTGGTAGTAGATTATGTTGTCTTAGGTGATGGACAGTTTACGGTACAAGTGGTAGATAAAAAAGATCGAGACCATTTGCGTAAACAGCGGATCAAAGAAAAACTTTCAAATTTAAAAGAGAAAGTAAAAGCAGAAGAGTCAGACCAAAAGAAAAATAAATAGTCTTATCCGAAGAGAGCAGGAAGTGATATAGCATCATTTCCTGCTTTTATTTTGAAAACTCCGATGGTACTACTGCACATTCAAAGAGTTTTGTGATATACTGAAGATTGATACAAATACTCAGGAGGAACTATGATTTGGTTAACATGGATTGGTAAGCAAATGATCTTTTTCCTATCCCAGATAGGTGAGGCCATGTTGTTACTATGGAGAACCATAGGACAATTACCAAAAATAAATTGGAAACTCACAATCGAACAAATGGCACACTTAGGGGTGTATTCCTTGCCGATTTTATCATTAACTATGTTTTTTGCAGGCGCTGTGATGACATTGCAAATGGCAGATGTATTGATACACTATGGTGCACAGGGAACTGTGGGTGGTATTATGGCCATTGCTATGGGGCGCGAATTAGGCCCAGTTTTAGTTGGCGTTGTATTAGCAGGTCGTGTGGGTGCAGCTATTACGGCAGAGTTAGGAACTATGAAAGTAACAGAGCAAATCGATGCCTTAAAGGTCATGGCGGTTAACCCCATTGGGTATCTTGTAGTACCTCGTGTTGTAGCATGTATGATTATGGTGCCAATCTTGACATTTTATGGTGTTCTTATCGGTACAGGTGGGGGATACTTGGTAGCTACCATAGTGAAAGGACTAGCCGGTTCTACCTATTTAGACTCCATTCAAATTTTTGCGATCCTATCTGATTTGACGTACGGACTCATTAAATCTTGTGTGTTCGGAGCGGTTATTGCCCTAGTTGGATCTTATAAAGGCATGTACACAGATATGGGGGCAACTGCTGTTGGCTATGCTACTACTAGCTCTGTAGTAACCAGTATCATTTTAGTCTTTATATTAAATTACTTTTTATCAGTCTTATTATTCTAGGAGGACCTATGATTGAATTACAAAACGTGGTCCTAGCCTATGAGAATAGAATTATTTTAGACCATGTAGATTTAACTATCCATGATGGAGAAACTCTAGCTATTTTAGGAGGCTCTGGAGCGGGCAAAAGTACTTTGCTTAAATTGATTATCGGTCTTTTACGGCCTACCAGTGGTACTATTTTAGTAGATGATGTAGATATTACGAAAATCGATGAGAATGAATTCGATCGGTTGCGACAAACTATGGGGATGGTCTTTCAATACTCTGCGTTATTTGATTCTATGAGTGTAGGAGAGAATGTAGCCTTTGGACTACGCCAACATACGACGATGAGCGAAGAGGAGATTCAACGTACTGTAGCTAGAAAGCTACGTATGGTAGGATTGCCAAAGACTGAACAGTACATGCCTAGTGAACTATCAGGGGGGATGAAAAAACGGATTAGCTTGGCTCGTGCTATTGCTTTAGATCCTAAAATCATTCTATATGATGAACCGACATCAGGATTGGATCCGATTACATCGGGCACCATTAGTCGTTTAATACGGAGCATGCAATCTCATTTGCAATGTAGTTCTATCGTGGTCACTCACGATATGAACTCAGCCTTTTTTGTGGCAGACCGCATTGCCTTACTAGATAAAGGAAAGTTTATTGAAGTATCACCAACAGAAGAGTTTAGACATTCTAAGAATCCGAAGGTACAACAATTTATAGAGGGTCGTAAATCTGTGAAAACAGAGATACAAGAAGAAGGAGATATACCATGAAGTGGACAACAGAGGCGAAGGTAGGTCTATTTACCGTAGTGGGGGTAGTCCTATTTGCTGTGTGTATTGTATTTTTAGGACGATTTGATATATTTGCAGCTCCTACTATGCATATTGCTGGGAATTTTCAATCTGTAACGGGGTTGAAAGAAGGCAATACTGTGCGCTTTTCAGGGGTGAAAGTAGGGAAAGTCAAATCTATGCAAGTCACTGACAAAGGGATTACGGTGGCTATGGACATCGACAAGGATGTAAAAATTCCGACAGACTCTGCTTTTACCATGGAAAGTGATGGTATTTTAGGGGATAAATTCATCCAAATTACGCCAGGCCGTAGTACTTTGTATTTAGATGATGGTGCTTTCATTACAGGGGATGGAAAAAGTGAAATCGATAAAACCATGGCGCAAGCTACGAAATTGATGGAAGCGGCCACCACTACATTGCAATCCATGAATGGCATCATTGGTGATGAAAAAACACAAAGCGCTTTACGCAATGCCTTACAATCGACAGAGTTAATTGCTCAAAATACAGCAAATTTGACGGCTCAAATGAATGCTATGTTAGCGAATAATAGTGACAATATTTCAGCTTTAACAGCGAATATGGTAGGCATTACACGAAATATGGAATCCTTGACAAATCAAATGGATACGAATATGAAACAATTTAATGCAGATGGTCAAGCAGGAACAGAAATGCGTCAAATTGTGAATAATTTGAAAACTACTACAGATAGTATTTCAAAAATGGCAGGCGCTATGGAAGGCGTTGTAACAGACCCTAAAAGTGCGGCAGATATTAAGGAAACCTTACATAATACGGCACAGTTATCTACGAAGCTAAATCGTCTCACAGGAGGAGATGTGAAAGCAGGTTCGGATGGAAAAAAGTCGGATTTTAAGACGCAAATAGGAGCAGAGGTACTGTATAATCCAGAAGATAAAAAAGTTCGTACTGATGCCGATGTGCGCCTTATGACGAAAGATTCAGTATATACCTTAGGACTATCTAATGTAGGAAATGGATCGAATTTAGATGTGACGTATGGAAAGCAAGTCCTAGATAAAGTACAGTTACGAGGAGGTTTGTTTGATGGAAAATTAGGCGTCGGAGCTGATATTGATTTTGGTACACCCTTTTCTTTATCAGCAGCTTTGTTTGACTTGAGACATAGTTCTTATCGGATTCGTTCCGATATTCAATTATGGAAAGATACCTATGCGGTCGGTCAATGGACTTGGTATGGACATGACCATAACCGTGTGAATTATTTTGGGCTAAGAAAGACATTTTAGGAGGACCCAATGAATACAAAAATAATGACAGTAGCAGCGATGTTAGCAGCCTATGCATGTACAGTAGGAGCAGCGGCACCGCAAACAGATACAGTAAAATTAGTACATTTTCAAGAAAAAGCAACTGCGCAAGCAGCAATGATGACAAAGGCATATAAAAACCAAGCACAGACAAACAGTCAATCTGTGTCTATTACATTGCCACAATCCATTGCATTAGCATTGCAAAATAATAGAACCTTACATCAATCTCAATGGGATTATGAAGCGGCAATAGCACAAGTAGGAGTTGCGACTAGCGGTAGGAATCCAGTAGTGACGTATAATTATAGCGCTAACCATACAGGAAATGAAGTGAACGGTGTTAGTAAAACTGGAAATGCCTTTTCGCATCAATTAGGTGTGGGAGTATCTGTATTTAATCGTGCTTTGGATGCACAAATTGAAGCAGCTAAATATAGTCGTGATGGCAGTGGCGCAGCATTAACGGAAGCCGCACAAACAGCTAAATTAACGGCAGCAACTAATTATTTGTCCCTTATCATGTCTCGTAATAAGGTAAATGTAGCAGAACAAACAGTCCGTGATTACGAAGAACATTTAAAAAATGCTAACTTACAATATCAAGTAGGTATTGTATCTAAATCTGATGTACTGGCTACGAATACACGATTAGCGAATGCAAAAACTGCTTTAGTAGAAGCGAAAAACGCTGCTAATTTAGCAGAGGCAAAGTTCAATAATCATGTAGGATTGCCTGTATCTACACCAATCGTAACAGCAGACAAAGAATTAAGCTATGCACCATATGGTATTTCATTGGAATCTGCAAAATCTTATGGAGTAGCACATCGTGGTGCCATTGTACAAGCGGCAATGGCAGTGAAAGCAGCCGAAGAAAATGTAGGCCTTGCAGATGCTTCTGATATTCCAGTGGTGAAAGCCAATGCTAGCCGACGCATGAATGGTGCACATTGGGCTGGTAACGATAGCAAAGACTGGTCCGTAGGCGCTACCTTATCTTGGAATGTATGGGATGGGGGCCAATCAAAAGCTAATGTAAGTGCTGCTAAAGCAAAGTTAGAAAAAGCGAAAGAAGCCTATGCACAAACGATTGATACGGTAGAGTTACAAGTGCAAGAGGCGTACTTAAATTTAAAAGCAGCAGAACAAAAAATTAAAAGTACTCATGCTGCAGTAGAAGCAGGACAGGAAGATTTCCGCATTAAAACATTGCGTTACCGTTCTGGAGTGGGTACAAATGTGGATGTATTAGACGCAGAAACTTCCTTAGCAACGGCACGTAATAATTATGTAGATGCACTATATAACTACAATTTAAGTATTGCTACTTTAGAAAAAGCGATGGGTATTCCGGTTGACTCTGCTGTGGGTACTGGGGTAAATATCGTAAATCAGGGATAGTCATCTTACTAATATGAGGTAAATTATGAAGGGGAAACACTGGCTACTAGGTATTGTACTAAGTGGATGTGTAGCAGGCGTTGGATTCGGCTTACAACCATTGAGTGAAACTTATGTAGGACCTTATGTGCAAGAACAATTACATACAGCACTGAATGGAACTGTTTCCTATTCATCATTTCACATTGGTTGGGATGGTTCTGTTCAAATGAAAGATCTCAGTGTAGAAGATGCTAAGGGGCAATCTGTACTTACTGCGGACGCTTTGACCGTGTCTATACAATGGTTAAAGGTATTGCAATATCCTTTTGGACAGATATCACCAGATGCTTTGGTGGGAACGATTACTGTCTCCTCACCTCATGTGAATGTAGTACAAGATGAAACTGGACAATGGAATATACTGCAGTTGGTAAAAGAACGGGACTCAGAAGAACCTAGTCAATTTAGTGGATTGCTACGTGTAGAAAATGGAACGATTTCACTATTTTTGCCACAGGCAACGCCTTTATTGCTATCAGATGTGAATGGTACTGTCTTGGGTGATGGTGGTCATATGCTGGAGGGAGTCGTTGATGCTCATATTGGAAAGGATCAAATTCACTCCAAGATACAATGGGCGCTGGATGGCAGCGGTGATCGATCATTTTATGTGGAAACCCCACATTTAGATATAGCTCCTATAGTAAGTCGCATTTCTCTGCCAAGTGCAGTAAGCTCTATGACGGGTGATCTGACAGATGTTGCGTTGACAGTAACACAACGTGGTGGCTTCTGGTATGGTGAAGGAGGACTTTCCTTCCAAAACGTAGGGACGACCATCCAAGATCATCGATTGACATCTGGGAAAGGAAGCCTTCAAATCCATGGAGATGTTCTATTCTTAGACGGAATAGAAACGAATATGAATGACGAGTATCTTCGTGTGAATGGCACCATACATCATATTTTTGATGAAGACCCTACCTTGCAATTGTCGGTAGGATTGAAAGAATGGAATCTTGCTTCTCAACTGCCAATGACAGGATATATTACAGCAGATGCACTGGTAACAGGTCCCGTGTCTAATGTAAAAGCCAGTGCAGATGTAGAGGTACGAGATATCACCTATGAAGGGATGACAGTAAACCGTGGAAAAGGGCACCTTTCTTATGGTGATCAAGTCATCCATGTGAGGGATGCGGAACTGAATATGCAAGGTGGAACCGTGAATGGTACTGGCTCGTATCATATAGATACAAAAGATTTCTTGGCACAGCTAAACTTACAAAATGTGTCTTTATATGGGCTGCCTCTTGGAGGACAATCCTCTGTGCAGGGATCTGTCAGCGGTGATTTGACTGTGGAAGGACAGGGAGGTGCTATTTCAAACGTAGTGGGATCTGTAAGGGGACGTCAAATTGGGTATCAATCTATCTTAGTGGATACTTTGGATGCTAGTGTATCTTGGGATGGTACACAACTAGTAGTACCTTATATGAATGGTAAGTGGAGTAGGGGGACATTCACCGGTAGTGGTCGCTTAGGAAATGGAACGTTTGGACTTAGCCTATACGGTACTCATATCGGACTAGAACAATTTAATGGATGGTCACCTAAACCTTTGGGAGGCACTGTATCCATGGAAGCAAACTTGCAAGGATCTCTAGAGAACCCTACAGGGACTGTTACTATTGCGGGAGATGCACTTTCTTATGGGGTAACACAGTTTGACCGTATGTTTGTGAAAGCAAATATAGAGGATAAAAAACTGCATATCCTTGACGGTGATTTAGAATATAAAAAAAGTATCTATGATGTGCGAGGAACTATCAATTTAGATGGAGACCAAGATGTGGATATCAAAGGCTCTGCGAAGGATGTACGTATTGAAGATATATTGCCAAACTTTACAGATATTCCTATGACAGGATGGATTCACACAGATGTACATATAGAAGGTACCTTACAGCGTCCTAAAGTAAATGGATATGTGAAAGCCTGGGATGGTTCTATATATGGAAAACTGTTTGAATCTATTGAAGGATCTTATGCATATAAGGATGGGCACTTACATTTACCAAGGTTAGATATTACTACCTATGGTTCCTCTATTGTAGTAGATGGGGATATACAAAACAAACAGTTAGATATTAACTTTGTAGGTGATGCGGTGCCAATTGAACCCTTTATTCGGGATGCGGGTCTCAACATGGTTGGCTATGTAGGCGCAGAAGGACATCTAGGTGGAACTGTGGATGCACCTATCTTTGAGGGAGTGGTACAGTCAGATGTTATGCAGGTGAAGGATTCTACATTGCATGATATATCGGGTGCTGTGTACATTACGCCGAAAGTGGTACATCTACAAGGACTGACTTTCACGGGCAGCGGCACTAGTCGATATGAAGTAAAAGGTGGAGTTCAACTGGATGAATCGAAACGCTTATTTGGTTATGTTCGTGTCCGAGATGGAGAATTGCAACAGTTATTAGCATTAAGTAATGCAAATGTACCAGATGTAAATGGCAAGTTGCAGGCGACCATTGATTTAGGAGGTACTAGTGACAGCCCAAGGTTAGATGTAAAAGGTTCTCTCGAAAATACAACTATTCGTGATGAAGTAGTGGGAACTGCTACACTGGATGTGGGCTATGGTGGACGTACCATTGATATCCGTACGTTTAATTTACCTATTAAAGAAGGGCTTATTGCTGGTAAAGGTAAAGCTGATTTAGATGGGATTACAGATATTCAGTTAGTAGCATCAAAAGTGCCTGTTGGAACTATCTTGCCTTTAGTAACATCAGATATCAATGGACAAGGGAACTGGAACTTTATTATTAATGTACAGGGCCCTACGAAATCTCCAAAGGTAGAGTTTTCTAGTGAAATAGAACAAGCCGTCATCAATGGTATAAGCTTGGATCAGTTAAGCATCTTAGGCAATATGGAAGACCAAGTGGTATCGATTCAACAAGGGATGATTAAGAAAGCGGATTCTTCTATTAAAGTGCGTGGTAAATTACCTTTAAGTGCATTGGTAACCAATGAATATGTGTCTGATGATGCGAGTAAGCAATTTGATGTTTATGTGGATATGAATGAAGCAAACTTGTCAGTACTTCCATTGATGTTTAAAGAGGTACAGTCTGGAGAAGGGGCTATTCGTGGTATTGTTCATGTAACAGGAAACTCTGCGAATGTATTAGCTGATGGTACGATAGAATTAGCGAACGGATCTATGCAGCTCAAATCCTTAAAGAAACCATTGACGCAGTTAAAGGGACAGCTATTATTCCATGGTAATCATGTTGATATTACAGGAAGTACTACCATGGGGAAAGGTAATGCTGGCGTATCTGGAAATATAGGATGGACAGGTTCTCGAATTACTTCTTATGATGGTGCATTACAAATGAAAGGTATAGAAATTGGTCATGAATTTTATACCGGCCCATTGGAAGGCGAATTGTATATGATCAATAGAAATGATTTGCCAACCTTAGTAGGTGTCATCAACCTTCATGATGTGGTAGGATCTATACCTTTATCCTTTAGTAGTTCAGAGACATCGATTCCATTGGGACTAGATGTAACTATCAATGCTAAAAACAATGTGAGATTATATAATCCATTGCTTTATGATATGTACTTACAAGGGCAGGTAAAATTTGAAGGTACCTTAGGAGAACCAAAGGCAAGTGGCAAGTTATCTGTGAATAAAGGGCATGTAAAATATTTGAAAAATCGCTTTAAAATTACTGAAGGACAAGCCAAGTTTGTCACAGGTAGTGTGATTCCTGAGCTGAATGTACGAAGTATGGCGAATGTAAAGAACTATCGTGTATCCTTGCAAGCAGAAGGACCTGCTACACAGATGAGATTAAAGCTGACTTCGGAACCTAATTTATCGGAACGTCAAATTATTTCTTTGTTGACCTTTGGACGTAATGTAGGTAATGCCAGTGGTGTTACATCAGATGATGCGAATGCATTGCTTACCTCTAGTTTACAGTCCTTGGCTTTTGGGTATATTGAAGATGTATTGCAAGATACATTGGGCTTAGATTTGGTGAATATTACTACAGGCTCTTTGGATGGAAAAGATTCTCGTGATTTCCAAGAGAAAAATAACTTTAATGTGACTATAGGTAAATATGTAGTGCCAGATTTGATGGTTACCTTAACTAGAGGGCTAAAAAACGATCATGTATCATATGGTTTTCAGTATGATATCAATCGTAATGTCAGTGCTACAGGGTGGTTTAATAATGAAAATAAACGCTATTTAGGGGCGCAGTGGCGCTATCGATTCTAAAGGAGGTGAAGGTATGCTTAATGATTATATTGCCAGTGTGGATAAAATTGAATTATTGTCATGGGAAGAAGAACAACAGCTTTGGAAATCCTATGAAGAACATGAAGATATGCAGGCTCGTATGACGATCATAGAGCATTACCAACCATTAGTATTGAAAGAAGCCAATGTATATCAATCCTCTAAGATAGATATGATGGATTGCATTCAAGAGGGAACGATTGGCCTAATTGAGGCAGTAGAGCGCTATGACTCCCAAAAAGGAGTAGCTTTTTCCCTCTATGCAGTGCATCGTATTCGTGGACGCATATTAGACTATCTTCGCAAAGAAGGTAAGGAAGGCATTGTGTTACAAACTGAATCAGAAGATGGAGAAACTTGGTGGGAACAACTGCCTGCAGAGGGACCTTCTACAGAAATTGTTTGCGAGGAACGCATGTATGGGGATATGGTAACCTCTGCCATGAAACAGTTGCCTTTAGCGGAGCAACATGTAGTGGAAGAAGTATATTACAAAGATCACAGTGTAGCATCTATTGCAGACACAATGGAGTGCAGTCATAGTTATATTCATCGATTGCGAAGAAAAGGATTAGCCCGGCTCAAAGGTTTGTTAGAAACGGCTAAAGAGACATGGGATAAAAGTTGATTCTATTGTTCAAGTCTTAAGAGCATATACATAGTACTACTCAATGGCCAGTTCTTGGACAGGGTGCAGAGAGTAGTACTTTTTTATAGAGAATTAATTACATCGAAAAAAATCGCTTGACAGATATATAGTTTGGAGTTACTATATTTGTATTATACATATAGAACAGTGATGCGAAGGACATGACCCTAACCATCTATACTTTCAGAGAAAGATACCTTGGCTGTGAGTATCTAGTGTAGACTTAGACGTTACCACCTTCAAACTGGTTTGGTGAAGGCTTAGCTTGTAATCAAATCCGTGTGGACCCGTTATCGTCCGTAAGAGTGAGTCCTATCAATAGGGACTAACTAGGGTGGAACCGCGAAGATCTTCGTCCCTTGTGTGGGAGAAGGTCTTTTTTTGTTGGTAAAAAGTATTGCCATCCCCAATGGCATAGTAGTATTAGACCTAGGGAGGTAACCTATGAGTGAAGTAAATATCATTTTACCTGATGGAAGTTCTAAAGCTTTTGCAGCTGGAACTACATTGGGTGAAGCAGTAAAACAACTATCAAACAGCTTAGCAAAAAAAGTACTAGCCGCTGATGTAAATGGAGAATTAGCAGACCTTCGTGAAGTATTGGTGGAAGGTTCTAAGGTAAGCTTTTTAACATTTGCAGAAGATGGTGGTAAACATGCATTCCGTCATACTGCATCTCATGTGATGGCGCAAGCAGTAAAACGTTTGTGGCCTGATGCGCAATTGGCCATTGGACCAGCTATCGAGAACGGTTTCTACTATGACATCGATATGGAACATAAATTAGTGCCAGAAGATTTACCGAAAATCGAAGCGGAAATGAGCCGTATTGTAAAAGAAAACTTACCTATCGAAAAAGTATTGATGGAACGCCAAGAGGCACTAGATTTCTTCGCAGCTAAACATGAAAATTATAAAGTAGAGTTAATCAATGATTTGCCTGCTGATGCAGTGATTTCTGCGTACAAACAAGGTGAGTTCACTGACCTTTGCGCAGGTCCACACTTAGCAAGCACTGGTAAAGTAAAGGCTTTCAAATTACAAAGTATTGCAGGTGCATACTGGCGTGGCGATGAAAAAAATAAAATGTTGCAACGTATTTATGGTACTGCTTTTGAAAAGAAAGAAGAACTAGAGGAATACTTACACTTATTAGAAGAAGCAGCTCGTCGTGATCATCGTAAATTAGGCAAAGAGCTTGGCTTATTCGTTATCAAAGAAGAAGGACCAGGATTCCCATTCTTCTTGCCAAAAGGTATGGCAGTACGCAATGCCTTAGAAGATTTCTGGCGTGAAGTACATCATGACTATGATTATGAAGAAGTTCGTACCCCAATTATCTTAAGCCAACATTTGTGGGAAACATCTGGTCACTGGTTCCATTACCGTGAAAATATGTACACAACACAAATCGATGGAGCAGAATATGCAATTAAACCAATGAACTGCCCAGGCGGTATCTTGGTGTATGCAAACGATATGCATTCCTATCGTGATTTGCCAATTCGTATGGCAGAACTTGGTTTGGTACATCGTCACGAATTGAGCGGTGCTTTACATGGTTTATTCCGTGTACGTAGCTTTACACAAGATGATGCCCATGTATTCATGACTCCATCTCAAATTAAAGAAGAGTTAATGAGCGTTATCGACTTATTCGGCCGTATCTACTCTCAATTTGGCTTGTCCTATCATGTAGAGTTAAGTACAAAACCAGAAGGCGCTATTGGCGACGATGCCATTTGGGAATTAGCGACAGAAGCATTGCGTGAAGCGATTGAAGCAAAAGGTATTCCATATCGTATCAACGAAGGTGATGGTGCGTTCTATGGCCCTAAACTAGATTTCCATATTCGCGATTCTATCGGCCGTACATGGCAATGTGGTACTATCCAATTGGATATGAACTTGCCAGAACGTTTTAACTTGGAATATATCGCAGAAGATGGTCAAAAACATCGTCCAATCATGATTCACCGTGCATGCTTTGGTTCTATGGAACGTTTCATTGGTATCTTGATTGAACACTTTGCAGGGGCGTTCCCAACTTGGATGGCACCAGTACAAGTGAAAATCCTTCCAATCAGTGAAAAACATGTCGAATATGCTGAAAAATTACGCAAAGCATTTAAAGATGCCTATGTGCGTGTGGAACTAGATGATCGCAGCGAAAAGATCGGTTACAAAATCCGTCAAGCACAAATGGAAAAAGTATCCTACATGCTTGTGGTAGGTGACAAAGAAGTGGAAGAAGGAAAAGTAGCTGTTCGTAAACGTGGTGTTGGTGAACAAGGGGCGATTCCTTGGGAAGAATTCTTGGCAAATATCCAACAAGAAATTAAAGATCGTGCATAATCACTAAAATAAACAGGATAGTATGGAGGCACTTTGCGTGAATCTGATACATGGATCCTAGTGGATTTTTGATGATATAAGTATTGTGTATACATATGAAAAGCATCTTCACAAGAAGGTGCTTTTCATCATATAATACAATTAGAAAGAAATTGGTCTTTCCTTTTCTAGTATTCCGAGTAGAGGTGATGGAATCATGATTACATTTGACGATGCAGAAAAGCAAAAATTAAGTCCTGAGGATTTAAAAAAATTAAAGAAGCATAATGATATCAATGAATGGCCGTGTCCATTATCAGATGATATGAAAAAGCAAATGCATGATAGCTTTAAAGTTGTGCCTAAGAAAAAATAAGAAAAAGCCGTAGCGACTGAGGATTGTGTTCGCTACGGCTTTTTTTGAAAAAAGAAGAAACGCCATACATCGGATGACGTTTCTCGTAGGGGTGATATTTATATAGTAAGTAGTATGTATAACATGCATCATTAGATGTGTATGTGAATGCATATATTTTGGCAATCAGATAGTTGTATCAAGAGATATAGATCCTATTGCAGATAGAATACTACATTTGCTGTTTTGTTGGCGGACATATCTCCCTTCTCTATAGGTGTAGAGCTAGATAAATCCATAGATTTTACTGCAAGCATAGCATATCTAGGGTTTACCTCCATAGTTTGTGTGCGTGTAGTTCCTAAGCTTGCGGATTTAACAGGACCTAGTTCACGGCCAAGAGATTTTGCAATCACTTCCGCTTGGTGGCGTGCATCACTAATAGCAGATGCAGATAATTGATCTTCTATCTCTTGGGATACATCGGTTTGGAAGGTAAGGGAATTGATATCAGAAGCGCCACTAGCAATAGCTGCGTCGATGGCTTTTCCAATAGAGGATGTGTCATACACCCTTACAACAACAGTGTTGTTTACATTATAGCCATTTAATTTTGAGTTCCCATCAATGTAATCGTAATTAGGGTTGATAGTAATGTTAGATGTTTGGATATTATTTCTAGATACGCCTAAATGTTGTAGGGATGAGATAAGTTTAGACATAATCGCATCATTTTGAGATTTTGCAGATTGAACAGACGTATTTTTGCTAGATACCCCAAGGTTAAGTAATGCATAGGATGGTGCCACTTGGCGAACAGCTTGGCCTGTGACGGATATTTCTCCAGCGGACATATTTGCAGTCATATCTGCAGCCATAGTGCCCACTGTGGCAGATGTCATCAGTGCGCCGATAGTGAAAGCTTTCAAAAGCAATGAATGTTTCATAAAATCGTCCTTTCTATATGATGTACCTGTTGACAAAGAAAAAATAAGTACCCTACAATGGTATATATACAGTACATCTAGTATTTGTTATTATACTACATAAACTATGTGAAAGTATGATGAAGGTTAGGAGTAAAACTATGAACCCTATTGATATTATGTTAGATCATAAAAGTATTCGACAATATAAACCGATGCGAGTATCTCCGCAACATTTGAGTATTTTGTTAGATGTAGCGAAACGGACTGCTACAAGCATGGGGATGCAAACATTCAGTATCATCCGTATTGTAAAGCCAGAAATTAAAGAAGCCATTGCAGCGGTATGCAAACAAGAGTATGTGAAAGGTATGCCTGAATTGTTTGTATTTGTGGTGGATGCATATCGAAATGCACAAATTATGAAAGAAAAAGGACTGGATCTTGATACAGCAAATGATGCAGATCGATTCTTCCAAGGGTGGACAGATGCCTGTTTAGCGGCACAAAATATGGTGACGGCAGCAGAACTGGCAGGATATGGTACAGTATATTTGGGAAGTATCTTAAATGATGCAGAAAAAATGATTGAAATTTTGAACCTACCTGAATTAACATTCCCTGTAGTAGGACTTGGACTGGGTATGGCAGACCAAAAACCAGCATTGAAACCACGCATGCCAAGAGAAGCAAATGTATTTGATGATGAATATAGTACGTTTGATAATTATCATGAGCTATTAGAAGATTATGATGAAGAAATGAATCAATACTATGATCTTCGTAGTCCTAATTATCCCTTGCCTAAATTTACAGACCAAGTAGTGGGGCGATTACAAATGAAGGATGAGAAGCGCAGTGCTTTGGTAGAAATTGCAAAAACCCAAGGGTTTCACTTGTAATGCTATTCTGCCTTGTGGCGATTATTAACTGAATACGATAAAGGGCAGAGCGCGGTATGCCCCCTCTCAAACGGTATTGCATAATGTTTGTTCGGGGGCACACCGTGCTCTTCTTGTATTTGTGTGATTTAGTCAATATAATCGCCACAAGGCGTTCTACGCATAACTGCGTTCTACGCATAACTGCGTTCTAGGGTGGGGTGCTGTGCTCTTATGATGATTGAGGAATTTAGGTAGTAAGAAACTCCACAAACTATTCTATGTATAACTACGTTACTCAGAAGAAATATAAGTATTGCTGGCACATGGTGTTATAAATCCGATTATAATTAGAAGCAGGGGGTGTACATTATGCTTTAGCTTAGATATACTTAATTTAGTTGTTTTAAGTAGGGCTAGATTATATAGGGTGAATTCTATAGAAAACATATATGAAAAATAGTAAAAAGTAGGGTTGCAAATTATTGGTAAATAGCATATAATACTTTTAGTGCTTGAGACACAAGCACTTTTAATTTTCTTACAGCTTAGTAACTAAGAAAATTAAAAAGATTAAAAATAACTGT